>JAWWPY010000026.1:0-49877 GCA_033854735.1 Streptosporangiaceae bacterium
CTGGATGTCGCCAAGCGACCTGGCGTACCTGGCCATCTGGGGTGACGAGCTCGCCGTAGCGGGGCTTGGGCGGCGCTCCTGCGAAGAAGACGCCCTGGACCAGGCCGACGACGGCCGCCAGCCGAAGTCCGCTGGCGCCCTTGTCGATCAGGCCGCCCGGACCTGGGGTGGCCTGGGGGCGAACCGTCCAGATCCAGGTCTCCGGCCGACCATCCCTGCTCACCAGAAACGAGATCGCCAGACCATTCCCTACCCTGATCATCCGGCCGAAGCCAGACATAGCCTGCCGTGGTCCACCTGGCGTCGCCGGCAGACGGCTACTCTTGCAAAAAAGGCCGACAGATTGGCGGCGGATCTCGGCGACGTCCGGGGACTACCGGGGGGCGATGTCCTCACCAGTCGGCGATCGCGGCGCGTGAGAACGGCAGAGGTGCTGAGTGATGGACCGAAGCGCGGCTTTATTAGTGAGGGCTCGGCGGATCGTACCGCCTTGGGCGCGGAGAATGGCGGGGAGGCTGTTCCCCTATCCTCCGGTGGCCCACCAGGGACCCCATCCAGACCCACTTGACCCTGCGACCCCACCCCCAAACCCTCAACGCTGGCCGAAGGCGCGACAGCAGGCGTTCGCTAGCGCGGAGATGGAGTTGTTCCGTGCCAGCCTCCGCCTTCCCGGGGTTCCCGACATGCGCGCAGCGCTGCTCGACGAGCTAAGCACCTATTCAGGGCGACCGCCTGAGGAGTGCGTTGAGCGGTGTCGGAACTGGGAATCGTGGAGCGTCGAGGAATGGTCCGCCGCAGATCGATCCGACATGGACGGATTGGCGAGCTTCTACCAAACGACGCAGTCGTGGGCGTTCGACCTGCTGTGGTTCGCCTACCTGCAGGCCGAGGGCTACGGTTATCCGACCAGCGTTCTCGCACTGCGCACCATGGCAGCCCGGGGCCACGGCCGAGCCCATCTTGACTTTGGCTCCGGGGTCGGGGTGACCAGTCAGCTTTTCGCCCGAGCCGGATACGAGACGACCCTCGCTGACATTTCCACGTCGCTATTGGACTTTGCCCGTTACCGACTATCGCGCCACGGGGATGCGGCCCGGTTCATTGACCTCAACCACGAGAAGCTTGAGACCGGCCGGTACGACGTCATCACCGCGCTCGACACGCTCATCCTCATTCCTGATCTGGCGGACGTCGTGGCCGACCTCCACGCCGCGCTCCGGCCCGGGGGGTTGCTGTTCACCAACTTCGATGTACGTCCCGAGTCGCCCGAGAATGCCTGGCACCTCTACGAAGACGACCTCAACCTTCGGGCGATCCTGCACCGTGCGGGCTTCATACCGTCCGGCCGCTTCGGGGAGCCGGCCAGCAGCTTCGGCGAGTGGCTGGTGTATCGCCGAGCGGACCCTTCGAGCGCAGTCCAGCGACTCCGGGTGCTACTCGACCGACTCGTCCTCACCAGCCGTCCCCGCCGTGTAATCCGTCGCCAGAACCGGCGCATCGCGGCCGCCGTCCGATCGAAGATCGGGTAGCCGGCCCCCCACTCCCGATGGGCGGCCATCGGCCCGGGCGGCACGCACCGCCGGCTGGCCTGGGGCCCGGACGCCCACTCGGGTAGTAGCTGGGATAAGCCGGGAGATGAATGGGGCGCGGGCTATGTTTTTGCCGCACCGGGTTGCTGGGATCTGCGGGCCATCCGCGGTAATACCACCGCCGTGTGGACGCACGTCAGCGCACGGTGAACCTGAGCGAGACAGGCATCCAGCGCCTTCTTCGCTTTCAGGCATTGATACCGCGTTTCTGGGCGAGGACACATCAACCGCCGCCTTCAAGGGCACGACGGGCGACACGCGGTCCACGTCGCTGGTGCGTGCACGGAGGCCGTGGCTGGCCTGGCCGAACCGGAGAAGCGGAGCAAATAGCCGGGTTTCCGGGCATCACGGAGCGCGCCTGAGCAGTACATACCTGATACAGCGCGCCAGAGGGTAAATCCGCAGGTCAGACCAGATACTCTGGCCAATGATGGGGGCGGTTCCGGTTCGCTCAACGGCTCGTACGCGGGGGCGCTACGTCCGTTGCCTGGGGAAAGGGGATCCCCGGTTGGCGCATTATGGCGCACTACGGCGGACAACGTCACAAATTCCTTCTCAGGGCGCGCCACGGATGGGAGGCGTCTGGTACTTGAGTCCCCGGCCCTCCAGCGATCGAAGATATGAGCCGGGCGAGAACAGGCATTTAAATTGTTGCCTGGTAGCTGCAGGAGATGGTAAGCGTGGGGCGAGTCGAATGGTCAGATGATGCCGTGGAGGATCTTCATCGCATCCCGGACAGTGCTATTTGCGCCGAAATCATCGACCTGGCCGAGACAGAGCTCAAGAGGGCAGCCATCTCACCAATCGAGGGTCCTGTAGAGAAACACCCGCATTTGTGGTGGCGCCGGGCCATCCGGATGGCTGAAGTTTCACAGTTCCTGGACTTCGACATCGATGGCGATGACGAGTTCAATAACCAGGCTTGCGACTACGTGATTGTCTACCGGCTGATTACGCCTGATGAGAAGATCAAATTCCGGCGGCTGGGCGACCGCTACGTCATAGCGCGGGTGCTGCACAACCAGGAGTTTCTTCCGCACTACCCCGGGATCTAGCGTGGCCGTCCCGCGCTCAGGCCTCCCGGTCCCGCGCTCAGGCCTCCCGGTCCCACGCTCAGACCTCCCGGTCAGGGTAGTCGGGCAGGCTTACGTCAAGTTCATCCGCGATCTCGCCCGTTGTCCTGAGATTCTCGAGGGTGTGCTCGCCCGTGAGCTGACGGCCGTGCTCGACCTCTTCCACAATCGCGCTGACCACAGTCGACTCGATGTTCGTGTTGGCCAGCGGCACGATCATCGCGATGAAGCGCCCGCGCTTGGTGATCATCGCCGGACGCCCGTCATCGTTGATCTCCTTCAGGACCTCCGCCGTCTGCTGGTTGAGCTGCCTCATCGTATAGATCCGGTCTCTCGAGATCTCAGAACGCGTCCTCACATTGCTCCTGGCGTGTATAGGCCAGCCCGCTGGCCACCGGTCATCCAACGTACTACCTATGTACTACATTTGTCGACGGCGCTCCTGATCGTTAGGCGGGGATGTGCCCACACCTGACCTGGGGATTTCCGCAGACCCTGTGGTATCGGACTTCCTGGCTGCGGCCCTCTTGAATCTTCGCGACACGGTCAAGTGGATGATCGCCGCGGCGTCGGCAGTGGCGGCGGTCCTCGTGGCGGGCCTGCAGGTCAAGCATCTGGGCGACCTCACCGGCTCATCACCGCTGCGGCTCGCGGCGGCCGCGGGGTCGGCACTTGTGGCGCTCCTGCTCGCTCTCGCCCTGGTCGCCGCCGCCGTCCGGGTCCTGGCCGCCCCCCGGATGTCGGTCCGGGACCTTTCGGCCCGGGAACTGAAAGCGGGAGTGCCCGCCCTGCAGATACGCCTCGAGCCCGTCGCCGACAAGCTCATTCAGAGCCTGCTGGAGCGGCGGACTTATCTCCTCGGCCGGCATGAGTCGATCAACGAGTTCTATCGCGAGTACGTCGCGATCCTGGGCGCGCGCCAGCAGTTGAGCCGGGGGGAGGCCGTGCATTTCGGCGGCCGGCAGTTCGATCCAGGAAGCCGCGAGGACCACGCCGCCCTGGCCGCTCGGGCATTGCAGGCGCAACGCGACGCCGAGCGACTGGAGAGCGCCGCCCAGCTCAGCCTGGCTGAGATGAGGTTTCAGCGCCTGGCGGACCGGCTGAGCCTGGGTGGAGTGGTCTTCGCGGCCGCGATTCTCGCTTTCGCCTGGCTCACCAGTACGAACCAGGCGAGTGCTGCGATCACCAGGCCAGTTTCAGTGCTGATCTACATCAGGGACGCCGCCCAGGCCGGGCTGCCGCGAGGCTGCCGGGCCTCCGAGCTTCAGGGCACCGCCGTCGGCGGGACCTTCCTGCAGCCAAATGTGATCACCCATCCGGCTCCCGGCTGCGCCAGCACACTGATCAGCCGCGGCGCTGGAGTCGTTGTCATACCAGAGCCTGCCTGCCCGGTCCGCCTCACATGGCGTGCCCGGCGATAACGACAGTTACCTGAAACGCGATCATGGCGTCACAACGGACCGGCCCCCCAATGCAGACCGGCCGGGCCGAGCTGATGTGCGCGATGCCTGGCCGTACCGCGGTAAAGGCCGCTCCGGTCACCCCGCGCATCAGCATCAGGCTGCCGCTGGGGGCAGGCCGCAGGGCGCTTGAGTCAGAACGGATGGGCGCCCACATGTGAGCCGGTGAGCCCTGAAGGTACACGATCACCCGCTGACCGACCCGCAGGCAGAACGTGCTGCGGTTGTCACGGCTGCCGAGGGTCAGCGTGCTGCCCGCCGGCGGTGGCTTCGCGCAGGTTACGGCGGCGGTCGGGTTGGCGCTTCCGGCGGCGGTCGGGGTCGCACCTCCGGTGACGGTCGGGGTCGCGCTTCCAGCGGCGGTCGGGGTCGCACCTCCGGCGGCGGTCGGGGTGACACTTATGGTGACCGCCGGTGTGGCGCTGCTGGTGCTGGCCACGCCGCCGGCTGACGTGCCTGGCCCTTGAGATCCGCACGCCGCCGTGGCCAGGGCCATGCCCGTCACCAGGGCCATGCCCGTGAGCAGGGCGGAAGCATGAAGTGATCTACTGGGCATGGGAGCCTCCTACGTCCGCCCGGCGACCGCCGGTGGCCAGGCCAGGCCACGGGCGATCAGGTGGTGATTAGACGTCGGGCGACCGCCTTCAGTTCCGGATGCCCAGCACCGTTGCGGACGCCCGGCCACCTGGCAAGCGGCCACCCGGCCAGGCTGGGCGGCGCTGCTCCGCCAGGCAGACGGCACCGCTCCGCCATCGTCCCAGGGCCCGCCGCCAATGACCTCGGCTTATTCGTAATCATTCTCTCGCGCCGCCGATTGGCGCGATAATGGCTCCGGGCTGCCGTGCGCCAGCACCGTTACCCCCGTTGTTCCATTTCGGTCTGCCGCTTGGGACCGGCGCTGACCTTCGACGTAGTTGAAGGGATCAGGATGAGACTCCGTACTCCCATCCGGCGTTGGGCCACTGGCGGCAGCATCACCGTGCTCGCCGCACTGGCCTTGACTGCCGGGACGCGGGCCGCCTCGCCGGCCACGGCGACCGTCGCTACTCCAGCTCCAACGACAAGCGACCCTTACTCCCCCGCCTATCAGCATGCCTACCGCCGTGGCGCCGTCCCGACCGTTCCTGAGACCGCGAAAATGCGGAGTTGGTCAGCGCAACACGCTGCGGCTCCGGCGTTGTCGGCCAACAACCTCAGGTACGGCGGCGGCATCGGCGGCATCGGCGTCACCACCGGCGCTGAGCGGGTGTACCTGGTCTTCTACGGCTCCCAGTGGGGCACCCAGGGCACCGACGCGGGCGGCAACGTCACCCTGTCGGGTGATCCCTCGGGCGAGGCTCCCTACCTTCAGCAGATGTTCAAGGGCCTCGGGACCAACGGCGACCTGTGGTCCGGCGTGATGACCCAGTACTGCGACGGTGTCGCGGCCGGCGCCCAGACCTGCCCGAGCAGCAGCACCGAGCATGTCGCTTATCCCACGAATGCGCTGGCCGGTGTCTGGGTGGACGAGGGCACCGCATCGCCCAGCCAGGCGAGTGCTCTCCAGCTCGGCACGGAGGCCGTCGGCGCGGCCGCCCATTTCGGCAACACCACGGCCGCTGCCAACCGGGACGCCCAGTACGTCATCATCTCCCCGACCGGCACCCACCCGGATGGGTTCAACACCACGGCCGGCCAGTTCTGCGCCTGGCACGACTGGAACGGCGACGTCGGGGCGACCTCCCCCTACGGGGACATCGCGTTCACCAACAGCCCGTACGTCACTGACGCGGGTGGCGCGTGCGGCACGGACTTCGTCAACTCCGGCGGCGCGGGCGCCAGGGACGGCATCTCGATCGTCGAAGGCCATGAGTACGCCGAGACCATCACCGACCAGAACCCAGCCGGCGGCTGGACTGACGCCACCGGCAGCGAGAACGCCGACAAGTGCGCCTGGATCGCACCGGGGACCAGCGGCGGGGTCGCCGACCTGTCCCTGGCCACTGGTACCTTCGCGATGCAGAGCACCTGGGCCAATGACGCCGCGGGCGGCAGCGGTGCCTGCGAGTTCACCCACCCGGTCGTCACCAACGGCGGGTGACGGCAGCGGATCACTGACCGGAAGGCTGGCCCTTCAACCTCACCAGGGTCCTCACCGCGGCCGCAGGCCTGGCCCTGCTGCCGCGTGTTGAGCGAGTTGGGTAACCAGCTCGGATCGGGACCACAGGAGGTCGAAGTGTCTGCTTCAGTGCTTTACATGTCGATGTCGCTCGACGGGTACATCGCTGGTCGGAACGACGAACCGGGCAACCCCGGTGGCGACGGCTTCATGCGGCTGCACGAGTGGTTCGTCACTCCGGATGGGGAGTTCGTCCGGCCGTCCGGGCCGCCCGGACAAATGGTCGACGAGATCAACGCGACCGGTGCGGTGCTGGCGGGTCGGCGTACCGTGGAGCAGGTCGATCACTGGGGCGGTGATCATCACGGTGTCCCGATCTTCGTGCCCAGTCACCGGCCGCCCGGCCCGTCCGTCGCGAACTATCCGTTGGTGACGTACGTGACCGATGGGATCGCCAGCGCCATGGCGCAGGCGAAGGCGGCCGCCGGGGACCGGAACGTGCTGGTGCATGGCGCGTACACGGCGCAACGGGCGCTCGAGGCCGGCGTGCTGGATGAGCTGCAGATTCACCAGATTCCGGTGCTGTTCGGTGCTGGCCGTCGGCTGTTCGAGGTGTTGCCTTCCCGCGTCGAGTTGGAGATCGTTCGGGTGATCGACACGCCGGAGGCCACGCACATCCGCTACCGCGTCGGTCGCTGAACCGGCCGGCCAGCGGCCCAGGCGTGAGCACCGATCATGGTGGTGCCAGCCATCCTGTCCACGAGAACGGAGCGATTATCGGGCACCGTGCATAGATCTTCCCGGCCCGGGCAGATGGTGACACGGATCACCCAGGTCCTTGAAGAATGGAAAGGCAGGCCCCGGGATGCCATCGATATCGTCATCGCCCACGCGCATGTCCAGCAGCGCCCGGCGGGCGTCTGATAGCCGGCCTGCGCAGGCCATGGCCAGGGCGGGCCTGGCCGCGCGCGGGATCATCTACATACTCATTGGCTGGGTCGCGATCCTGGTCGCCCTCGGCCGGAGCGCGAACCAGGCTGACCAGCAGGGTGCTCTGCAACTGCTCGTCGGCAAGCCGTATGGCCTGATCTCACTCTGGCTGCTCGGCCTCGGCTTCGTGGCTTACGCGCTCTGGCGTCTCAGCGAAGCCGCGTTCGGTGTCACCGGAGAAGGCAACGGCGCAGGCCCCCGGTTGAAGTCACTGGCCCGGGCGCTGATCTATGCCAGCTTCGCCTACCTGACCTTCAAGGTGATCTCCGGCAAGCAAGGCAGCCAGTCCGGCCAGCAGCAGGACCTGTCCGCCTCGGCCATGCACCACTCCGGTGGCCGGTTGCTGGTGGGCCTCGTCGGCGTCATCATCGTGGTCGCTGGGCTGACCCTGGTCATGGAGGGACTCCGCCATAAGTTCATGAAGCAGCTGCGCACCGCGCAGATGAACCAGCGGACTCGGCGCACGATCAAGCAGATCGGCACAGTGGGGACCACCGCGCGTGGCCTGGTTTTCGCGCTCGTAGGCGTCCTGGTCATCGACGCGGCCGTTACGTACCAGCCCTCGAAGGCAGGCGGCGTGGACAAGGCACTGCTCACCCTGCGCAACCAGCCATTTGGCGAGTTCCTGCTGATCCTCGCGGGCATCGGCCTGATCCTGTTTGGCCTCTACGGCCTGGCCGAGGCGCGGTGGCGCAGGGTCTGAGCACACATGGCCTGAGCACATCCGCCGACCCGTTCCCGTCTGCTCGCGCTGATCCGTTCACAGTCAGTGCGAGCAGCCGACCGCCGCGACGTACTGCCGCGGGGACATCCGGTACAGCCTGACTGAGTCCGGGTTGCTCAGCATCAGGTCAAAGACCCACCGGCGGTGAACGTAGAACCAGTAGTCGGTGAGCCGCTGGCCGCCGATCTCGTAGTCCACGATCCATGCCCCGTTCGGACCGGGGGTGGCGCTTTCGACCTGTGCTACTGCCTGCGGCGCGCTCGGGCACTCTTTATGCCGCCGGATGTACTCCGCCTTCGTGATGATCGCTTGGCTGCGGGCGTCCCACCGCGCGTACACCGGCCCGTAGTCGCCGCTGTCGTACTCGTTGTTGAAAGCCGTCGCGATCCTGAGCAGGGCTGACGCGGTTCGCTGATCGGGCGGCAGCGGCGCCGTGGACGCCACGGTGGACGTCACCGGGCGAGCTGTGCTCGCCGTGCAGCCCGCGACCAGAAAGGCTGCCACAGCGACCGCGATCGCACTGAGCAGACGCGTCACGAATCCCTCCTTCTCACCTCTCGCCCCGCTGTCCGCGCCGCCCCCAGGCCACAGTGTCAGCCCAAAGTACTGTGCCAGCCCAGGGCTTGCGCCCCGTCGTCGGGCATAGACCGGCGCTGGGCGTGGTTCTTGCCCGCGCACACCACCTGCGACGGAGGTTCGGCGATGCCCAAGGCTGTGAGATACGACCAGTACGGCGAAGTAGACGTGCTGCGGGTTACCGAGGTCGACCGGCCCGTCCCGGGCCGTGGGCAGGTCCTGGTCAAGGTCAAGGCCGCTGGGATCAACCCGGGCGAGGCGAAGATCCGGGCCGGGGCGGCCGCCGGCCGGTTCCCGTCGACATTTCCCTCCGGGCAGGGCAGTGACCTGGCTGGGGTCGTGGTGGAAACCGGCCCGGACGCCGGGGACGTCGCGGTAGGTGACGAGGTGATCGGGTTCACCGACAACCGGGCCAGCCATGCCGAGCTCGTCATCGTCGAGGCCGGCCATCTGGTACCGCGCCCGGCGGGTGTCCCGTGGGAGGAGGCGGGCGCGCTGTTCGTGGCGGGCACGACCGCCTACGCGGCCGTGCGGGCGGTCAACGCGGGCCCGGATGACACGCTGGTCGTCGCGGGCGCTGCGGGCGGCGTCGGCTCGATCGCCGTCCAGCTGGCGGTTAACGCCGGAGCGAGGGTCATCGGGCTGGCCAGCGCGGCCCACCACCAGTGGCTGGCCGACCACGGTGTGACGCCGGTGGCCTATGGCGAGGGAGTGGCCGAGCGGATCCGCGCCGCCTCAGCGGGCCGCGTGGACGCGTTCATCGACACCGTCGGCACCGGCTACGTGGAACTTGCCCTCGAACTGGGTGTCCGGCCCGACCGGATCGACACCATCGCTGACTTCGCCGCCCCGGCCAAGTACGGCGTCAAGCTCGAGGGCAACAGCGCCGGGGCAAGTGCCGAGGTGCTCGCTGAGCTGGCCGCGATGATCGACAAGGGGGAGCTGGAGATCCCCATCGCCGGCGTCTACGCCCTGTCTGACGTCCAGGCCGCGTTCCAGGAACTAGCGCACGGACACACCCGTGGCAAGATCGTCCTCAAGCCCTGAGGCTCGCGGGCGGGCAGACTCATCACTGCCTCCATGCATCGGGTCTTCCATGATGCCCCTCAGCGGAACGAGCGCAGGTAGCCCGGAGCCGGCGAGCCGACCCCGGTCACGTCGTCGTAGCCGGCCGTGGCGTGCAGCATCCAGTCGGCACCCAGGGTAAACAAGGATCCCCCCTGGACCCCGTCGGACATGCCCTCGTCGATGGCCAGGGCGAACGTCTGACCACCCGGATGGTCGGTGACGTCATGGAACGCAGCCGGGCCGAGGCGCTGGTAGCGCTGGTAGATCTCGGGGTTGGCGAAGCCGATCGGGACGCCCCCGGCCGCCTGCTGCGCGTCGGCCTGGATTCCGGCGAACAACGGAACGGCCACGCTGGTCCCGCCGTAGCCCCCCTCGGCAAAGCCGGTGGAACCACCGGGCAGCGACTGGGTGAAGCCAACCAGGGTGGCGGCGAACAGGTCACCTTCCATGGCGACATCAGGCACCTCACGCATGGCCGTGGCGGAGTTCCCGCCGGTGAGCAGCGCATGTGAGAGCGAGTCGGGCACGACACCCCGCTGATAGAGCGGCTGGCTGAAGTAGTCGCTGGTCCCCCCGCCTGCGCCAAACAGGAAGGTGCCGGGAAGCGGGGACGCCCAGCTCGTGCCGCTGCGCATGGTCGACTCGGAGTCGCCCATGCCGGTCTCGAAGAGGTAATCGTCGTGAGCGCCAATGCCGATCGCGGTCGCGCCGACGGCCGTCACCCACGGGTCAGACGCCGGGAAGGTGGTCTGCGGCTCCGACGAGTGGGCGTCGCAGTTCAGCCCGTTGGGGACGACGGCCGGGTCTTCAGTGCTGCAGTCGCCCGAAGCGAAGTAAAAGCCGATGCCCTCGGTTGCTCCCTCTTCGTAGAGCTGGGTGTACGCCTCAATGGTGGCGACCGGCTCGTTTCCGTTGGTGTCAAAAATGTCCCTGTCCCAGGAGTTCGTCACGATGCTCGCCAGGTGCTGGTCGACGATGGCGGCGGAGGCGCTGAGCAGATCGGTGTCCTGGCACGAGTTCGCGCCGACGTAGAGCACCTTGGCCGCCGGGGCCATGGTGTGGACGGCCTCGACGTCCAGCGACTCCTCAGGCTGCCACCCAGCGGTGCCGCCGCAGGTGGACTGGCTGTTCCACGCGGCCGGCGTGAGGATCTCGCTGAACTGGCCCGCGCCGAACTGCGGGAAGCTGTTGTCCTGATCGAAGGTGTTGGCGTCCGGCTGGATGGTCGGCGAGCCGTACGCGCCGACGATGGCCACCGTCACGCCCTGGCCGGTCAGGCCGGTCGCCGCGACCCCGTAAGCGTCACGGAGCTGGTTGGGCGCATAGCCGCACACGGGCAGCGGATCGGAGTGCCCGTAGGCGTCCGGCAGCTTGGCGGGCGCCTGCTGCCCCCAGTAGGCGGAGCACGGCGACAGGCCGACGTTGGGCGGCCCGCCGCCGCGGCGCACCATGCGCTTGGCCCGATCCGGCGCCGGGGCGCCCGCGACGTGCGAGACCTGCGGCGCGTTGTCCAGCCCGGAGACGCCCAGCACCGCCGCGGCCAGGCGGGCAGGCACCGCGGCGTTGCGGTCCGGCGCGTGGTAGACCTGCCCGGCGAGCTGGTAGTCACGGAGCTGCGTGCTGAACGCCCGGCCCACCGCGGCCGCCGGGCCGGTGACCGAGACGAACTGCTCGGTAGTGCCGCTGATCCGCAGGCCCGCTCCGGTCAGCCAGGAGTCCACTTCACGGCGCTGCGTACTCGTCGGGCCGAAAGCGGCGGCCTGCTGCGCGGGGGTCAGGTAGTGGCGGTACTCGGCGCTCGTCGGGGTGGACACGGCCCTGGCGTAGGCGGCCAGCGCGGATGGGTCACGTCCAGCCAGGTAGACCTGCGCGGAGACGGTCGTGGCGGCTGGAGTCGCGCCACGGCCAGCGGCCGCGGTGGCCCACGGGGGATGCGTGCCGAGCAGCGGCCGGGTGGACGCGGTCGCCGCCCGGGCCGGGCCGGAGATGGCGAACGCGCCCGCGGCCATCGCGACGATGACCGGCACCACCGCGCCGGCCAGCCGTCCGCGCCGCCTGCTGGCTGCATTGGACATGAAACGGGTCCCCTCCCGCTAGACAGAGCCGGGCAAGAACCTACTACTACTCTTCGTAATCGCCATCTCACCTAGTGCGGCGGGTCCGGGATTACTGCGGGTCCGGGATTACTGTCGTACCACCGATGCTGGTGACCAGGCCGACCAGCGTGTCTACGTCAAGCTCCGTGGTGAGCGGGTTGATGAAGCACGCACGCAGCACGGTTCGCCCGTCAAGTTCGGTCGTCGTCAGGAAGCTGCGCCCACCGAGCTGGATCCGCCGGGCGATGTCCGACTGGACCCGGTCCGACTCTGCGGCAGCCCGGTAACGGAAGCAGACCACGCTCAATCCGGCGGCGTCGAGTTCGAGCGACGGGTGCTCACGGACGCGGGCCGCGAGCGTGCCGGCCAGATCGAGGTCGCGGTCCACCAGCCTCCGGTAGCCGTCCCGGCCCGTCGACTTGAGAGCAGCCCAGACGCGAAGCGCGCGGAAGGGCCTGGTCTGCTCGGGCCCGTACTCGCTCACCCAGGGCGCGTCGCTGACACCGGCCGGGCCGTGCTGAACCCGAAGGTAGGCGGGAACGAGGCTGAAAGCGTCACGCAGCCGCTCCGGGTCGCGGACGAGCAGCGCGCCCGCATCGACCGGCACGTACAGCCACTTGTGCGGGTCGACCGCCACGCTGTCGGCGCGCGCGAGACCGGCGAGGTCGCCGCGGAAGCGCTCGGTGAGGATCGCTGGTGCGCCGTAGGCGCCGTCCACATGCAGCCAGACGTCATGACGCGCGCACACATCGGCGATCTCGTCGAGCGGGTCGATCGCGCCCGTGCTGGTCGTCCCGGCGCTCGCGACGACGGCGATCGGATGCTCCGGCCCCCGGCCGGCGGCCTGCAGGGCGCGGTCGAGCAGGCTGGCATCGAGCCGCCGGCCGGGGCCCGAGGCAACAAGCCGCAGGTTGCGCCGCCCGAGCCCCAGCAGTTCCACCGCCTTGGTGATGGCGCTGTGCGCCTCGGCGCCCGCGTAGACGGTCAGCGGCGGGCCGCCGGCCAGCCCGTCGGCCCGGACGTCGAACGGCGCATGCGCCTCGCGCGCCGCGGCGAGAGCCGTCACGGTAGCCATCGAGCCGCCGCTCACCAGCAGGCCGCCGGCCGTCGCAGGCAGGCCGACCATGTCCGCGAGCCAGCGGATCACCAGCCGCTCGATATGCAGGGCAGCGTGGTTGCCGCCCGCACAGCTGGGGTCGGCGGCACTCGCGAGCAGGTCGACCAGCAGCGCGACCCGGTCCGGCGGTGAGTTCACCCACGCGTGGAACCGCGGGTGACCGTTCCCGAATGGGAAGCGCAGCACGTCGTGTTCGAGCTCAGCGAGAAGCTCCTCGATCCCGGCCCCGCCGGCGGCCCACGTCTCGCCGCGCCACCTTTCGGCGAGCTCACCGGGAACAGGCCTGAACACCGGCCCTTCAGGCAATCCAACGATATGGTCGGCCGCCAGCTCAGCGACGCGGTGCGCGGCCGCCCGCAGGGTGCGCTCGTCCCACGCCCAGCCCCCGGGCAGACCGCCCCCTGATTCAGCCATCGATTCAGCCATCGGAAGCCAGTCTGGCATCCCGGCTTGCCCAATCAGCATTCCCGGCCGGCCCAGACACCCGGCCGGGGCCGCTCCGGAACCGGCCACCATTTCCAACCAAACGGGCCTTAGCGTCGTCTTATCTCACGTAATAGGAAATGTCTGGCGCGCGCCGCAGGCATGGTGCCGCCGGCCAAAGTCCCGGCCTTTACCCGAGAGGGGAAATGTCCATGAACCTGACCACCCGCGCGGCGCGGCGCGGCGTCGCGGCCGCCGCCATGATCGCGGCCGCGATCCTCGTCCCGACTGCCGCCCTGGCCACATCCGGCAGGCCCGCCGCGCCCGCGAGCACCGTGGCACCGAAGTGCGCCACGGCCGCGCTCAGCGCGTGGATGCCCAGGCTAGGCAGCGGCTACGCGGGAGGCGCCGTCTACGAGCTCGAGATATCCAATATCTCAGCCCGCGCATGCACGCTCTACGGGTTCCCTGGCGTGTCCGCGCTCGGATCGAACGGCCACCAGCTGGGCAGCCCGGCCAGCTGGGATCACGCCCACCCGTCGCGGATGGCGACCCTGAGCCCGGGCGCGACCGCCCATGCTGTGCTCCGGATCGTTGACGTCAGCGTCTTCGGGAACCCGAAGCAGCCCTGTCATCCCACACAAGCCGCCGCGCTGCGGATCATCCCGCCGAATGACCGCACGTCCATCGAGATTCCCTTCTCGTTCAACGCGTGCGCCACGCCCGGCCCGATATACCTGTCCGTCCGCACCACGCAAAGCGGCGCGGGTATCCCGAATTTCAGCTTCTGACGCGTCATCAGCCGCCGGACCGGTCGCCACCAGCTTCCGCCCGGGCGGCTGGCCGCATCACGATTTGCGGCCCACCCCGACGAGCGCCCAGAACTTCCCGGGATCTTCCGGGACATCTGCTGGCGAGTCCGGGCGCCACTCCGGGATGTAGACCAGCCCCGGGTCCACCAGGCCGAAGCCGGTGAAGAACCGCTCGATACCGGACCGGGAGCGGATCGCGGACTGGGCCGACACCCGCTGGGTGTACAGCTTCTGCGCGGCCGCCGCCAGATCAGGCCTGCTCTCGCTGGTGGCATGGCAGATCACCAGGAAGCTTCCCGGCGCCAGGGCCTCGCGCAGGACGGCCACGCTGCGCAGCGGCTGCGCGGAGTCCGGGATCACGTGCAGGACGGCCAGCAGGAGTAAACCGACCGGCTGGCTGAAGTCGATCAGCCGCCGCGTCTCGGGGTGGCCGAGGATCTGCCCGGGGTCCAGCAGATCGGCCTGGATGACCGCGGTATCGGGCCGGCCGGCCAGGATCTCCCTGCTGTGCGCCACGGCGACCGGATCAGCGTCGACGTACATCACCCGGGCGCCCGGCGCGGCCTCCTGGGCGACCTCGTGCACGTTCCGCTCGGTGGGGATGCCCGAGCCGATGTCCAGGAACTGCCGGACGCCCGAGGCGGCCAGAAACCGCACCGCGCGGCCCAGGAAGGCCCGGTTGGCGCGGGCGAGGTCGCGCACCGTGGGGTCGATCGCGAGGAGCGCGCGCGCAGCGTCCTGATCGGCCCGCAGGTTGTGGGTCCCGCCCAGCCAGTAGTCATAGACCCGGGCCACGCTGGCCTTGCCCGTGTCCACCCCTTCCGGCACCCATCTGAACTCCTCGGCCACGTCGCACCTTTCCCCCGCGGAAAATCCAGGGCATGCCTAGCAGGGCGCTCATCTGTATATGCCATTTACCCGGGCAATGTCCGGTGATACCGGTTAACGTTAGCTTTGCCCAGATCGGGGAAAAGCTCTGGGTCTGCGGGGACCGGCCGGGGTGTTGCAGCCGTTCCCGTGGGCCACGTCGTGGTCGAGAGTGGTATGCAGGTGTCACAACGGCCCGGGGCCGCAGCAGACGGTGAACTAGCGGCGTCCGGCCGCGGCGCGCAGGACCTCGGCGTCGTGGCCACATTCACCATGGAGCCGGACGGCCGGGTCAGTTCCTGGAGCGCGGCCGCCGGACGGCTGTTAGGGCATCAAGCCCAGCAGATCCTCGGCCGGCCTGCCGGTGATCTGCTCGACCCCGGCAGCCGTGACGCCCTGGCCGCCGCGCTGACGGCCATCAACGCGGGCGCGGTCTGGACCGGCGTGCTGACGGTCCGCGGCGCTAACGGCACGGGCCAGCACATCTCGTTTCGGCTGGAGCCCTTGACGTGTGTCGGCGCGCCCCAGGTCGCCGTGACGGCCAGCCCTCTTGTCCCGGCCGGGCAGCAGATGCTGATCGACGCCGGCCTGCGTTTCGGCGCCACGCTTGATCTGGCCGAGACGGCCCGCCAGATCATCGACGTCACCGTCCCGCGGTTCGCTGACGCGTGCGCGGTCTACGTTCTCGAGCGGCCGGCGCCGGGCGGCGAGCGGACCGGGCTGGAGGCCGGGATCGAGGTGGTGGCGCGCAGGCTGGCCGCTGGCGCCGCCCGCGGGACCGGGCTGGCCGCGGCGGAGGCGCTCCCCGACGGGGAGGTCATCGTCTTCGCCGACGGGACCCCCTGCGCGCGCTGCGTCACGACCAGCAGCCCCGTGCTTTACAGCGGCGCCGGTGCCGGGCACCCGGCGGGTCACCCCTCGCTGCTGGCCGTGCCGCTGGCGGTCCGCGACGTGGTCGCCGGGTTCATGGTTCTGGCCCGGGCGGCGGGCACCGGGCCGTTTGGCCAGCATGAGGTCGTGCTCGCTGATGAACTGGCCGAGCGCGCGGCCATGTACCTGGACAACGCGCGCCTGTTCAGCCGGCAGCAGCGGACGGCCGAGGCCCTGCAGCGCGGCCTGCTGCCCGGCGAGCCGACTGTCCCGGCGGGGATGGAGGTCGCGCACAGCTATCTCCCGGCCGCCGACCACCTGATCGGCGGGGACTGGTACGACATCCTGCCGCTGTCCGGGGGCCGGACGGCACTCATCGTCGGCGACGCGATGGGGCACGGGCCGGAGGCGGCGACGGTGATGGTGCAGCTTCGGGCCGGCGCCCACGCCCTGGCCGAGGCGGGGCTGGAGCCGCAGACGCTGCTGCACTGGCTCAACCGGATGGCCGCCACGCTGAAGGAGCCCGCTTTCGCCACCTGCGTCTGCGCCGTCATCGATCCCGCCACCCGATCCTGCGTGATCGCGAGGGCCGGCCACCTCCCGCCGGTCCTGGCCCGGCCCGACCTCAGCACCCTGGTCATCGACCTGCCGGCCGGCCTGCCGCTGGGGCTGGGGCCCACCCCCTTCCACGCGGTCCAGCTCACCCTGCCGCCCCGCGCCACGCTCGCCCTGTACACCGACGGCCTCGTGGAGAGCCGCAGCCGTCCGTTCGACGAAGGCATCCTGGCCCTGCGCGACGCGCTGGCCACATCGTCCGGACCGCTGCAAGCCACCTGCGACGCCATCACCCGGTCGCTGCGGCAGCACCCCGAAGACGACACCACCCTGATCCTGGCCCGCATCCCGGACATTCCCGGCCACACACTTGCGCCTGGAAGAATAGATCCGCTGACATAACAATTTTTTCTCGGCTAAGTCACAATTGACCCTCCTGCTGTGCCGCACCAGTATTCATTCGAGCTTGTCAGCTACGCCATCACCCGGAGCGTTATTCAAAACCGACCAGCGACCACGGGCCGTAGGCCCTGCGAGCGGTCGGTGCGCAGGTCACGCGGCGGTAAGGCTCGGCGGATGATTTGCATAACGCGACTTTTAAATAAAACACCTGTATGATCTGCGTGGGGAAATTGCGCTGTCCAGTGCAATGCGGGGGGGAACTAGACGTGTCTGTCATTTCAGCCGATAAATGGCCAGCAAAATTGCGCAGATGTGGACGTCATTCGCGGCGGTCACCATCCGCCGCGCCCCGCGTCCTGGCCGTACCGCTCCTCATCGCACTGCCGGCCCTGGGCCTGACGCCGGGTACGGGCGCCGCTCGGGCGGCCGCGGCCACCTGGTACGTGGCCCCCGGCGGCGCGGCCGCCGCCCCGTGCGGCGCGGCCGGCGCGCGCCCCTGCGCCAGCATCAAGGTCGCGATGGGCGAAGCCGCGAGCGGCGACACGATCAGCATCGCCGCGGGCACGTACACCGCCGCGACAACGCGGAACCTGGTGGTGGTGAGCAAGAGCCTGACCCTGGCCGGAGCAGGCGCGGGCAGCACCATCCTGGACGGCAACCTCCTGGGCACGGTGGTGACGGTCAGCCCGTCCGTCACGGCCACCATCAGCGGGCTGACGATCACGCACGGTTCCGGGACACCCTCGACCATCCAGGGCGCTCATTCCCTGGCTGGCGGGGGCGTCCTGAACGAGGGAACGCTGCTGCTGAGCGACGTGACGGTGGGCAGGAACCACGTCGGCGCCACGGCCGTCGGCGACAACCCGGTGAATGCGTTCGGTGGCGGGGTCTTCAATGCCGACGGCGGCACCCTGACCGTGACCGGCAGTTCCATCAGGGACAACTCGGTCAGCGCGGCCACCGGCGGCGCGGGGCTGGCCCAGGCCATCGGCGGCGGCATCTCCTCGGATGCGACCTTCCAGTCACCGACGTCTGATACCTCAGTCAGCGACACCAGCATCCGCGGCAACACCGCGACGTCCGGCACCAGCGGGAACGGCACCGCCACCGCCGAGGGCGGCGGTGTCGGCACGTTGTTCTCGGTGCTCGGCAGCGTGCTGGCCGCCAGCGCGATCTCCGGGAACACGGCCACCGCCACCGGCAGTGCCGCCGGCGGTGCGGGGGCCGCGGGCGGCGGCGTCGGCGAAGCCGATTCCTTCACCGCGGACGCCGTCACCGGCACGATCATCCACGGCAATACGGCCAGCGCCGCGACCACCGGCGTCGGCGGTGCCTCGGCCGTCGGCGGCGGGCTTGACGCGGCGGCCTCCCGTGGTGGTCACGCGCTCACCGGGAGCGCCCTGCGCGGCAACGCGGTCAGCGCCACCGCCAGCGGGGGCGGGCAGGCGCAGGCGGAAGGGGCCGCGACCGGGCTGCTGGCCGCCGTCGGCGACGCGCTGGTCAACTCGGTGATCGCGGGCAACACGGCGGCCGCCGACAGCAGCAGCGGTGCCGCCGCTGCTGCGCTGGGCGGCGGGGTACTGGGCGCGGGGTCGCGCACCGGCAACGCCGTCAGCGGCTCGACCATCAGCAGCAACACCGCGACCGCGGTCAACACGGGCAGCGGCGAGGCCGGGGCGAGCGGCGGCGGGATCGGCGCGGCGACGTCGCCGGTGACGGGCAGCACGGTCAACAGCAACACGGTGAGCGCCATCGCCAGCGGGACCCAGCCCTTCGGTGAGGTGTCGGCCATTGCCGTCGGTGGCGGTATCACCGTAGCCAGGAACGAGGAGCTGGTATCGAAAGCCAATTCGATCAATGACTCGACGTTCGCCCGCAACTCCGCCACGGCCGCCTACACCGGCACCGGCTCCGGCTATGGCCAGGCCTTTGGCGGGGGGATCGGCGCGAGCGCCGGGGTCACCGACGCCACGGTGAACGGCAACAAGTCGACCGCGGCCGGCGCCGGCACGGGCGCCCTGGTCATCAACCTGACACCGGCGGGCCTTGGCGTCGGCCTGCTGGCTGCCCCGGCGGGCGCGGCGGCGGCGGTGCGGGCGGTGCCGGTGGGCGGGCGGGCGGTGCCGGCGGACGGGCGGGCTGATTCCGCCGCGGGCGCTGATCTCGCCGCGCTGTCCGGGGCCGAGCAGGACCTGGTCCGTGCGGTGATACAGCAGGTCATCCCAGCTGCGCACGGGATGGCCGCGGGCACTCTGCCGACTGCGGGCACTCTGCCGGCTGCGGGCACTCGGCCGGCTGCGGGCACTCTGCCGGCCGCGACTCCCGGCGCCACCCTGACCTCCGCCCTCGCGGAAGGAGGCGGCATCGGCATCGTGACCCCGGTCATCAACAGCACGATCAACGCCAACACCGCCGCCACCACCAGCACCGGCCTCGGGGTCGCCGACACCATCGGCGGTGGCATCGACTCCGCGACCACCAGGCTGGTCAACGACACCATCGCCGGCAACGCGGGAACCACGGTGGGCCCGACCGGAAGCTCGGTGTCGGGAGGAGGGGTGGGCATCTGGACGCTGATGGCCAACACCATCATCGCCGGCAACGCGCCCACCGACTGCGGAACGGTCAACGGCGCCGACAGCGGTGGGAACCTGGACACCGACAGTACCTGCGGGCTGACCGCAGCCCGGCACTCGGTCAGCGCCGGCGCCGCTCACCTGGGGCCCCTCGCGCACAACGGCGGGGCCACGCTCACCCAGGCGCTCAGGACCGGCAGCCGGGCCATCGGCCTCGGCATCGCGGCGACCTGCGAGCAGATCGCCGTTGGCCCGACCGGGGTCCTCGACACCGATCAGCGCGGCCATGCCCGCCACAGCGCCCACCGCGGCACCTGCGACAGCGGCGCCTTCGACGCCGGGAGGTAGCCAGGGGGTCGGCAAAGTCTTTCAGAGTGACGTAAGTTCGGCGGCCCAGCCGGCCCCTCCAGACGATCTCGCCAGCCGTCTCGTTGCCTCCTAGCCTTCGCCGTGCGCTTCGGCGAACACCGAGAGCGCGGCGTCTGGCTGGTAAGCGGCCACGATCCTGGTGGCCGGCTGCCCGAGGGCCTCGACGGCGTGCTCGCGGCAGGCAGGCACGGCCCGGTGGCCGAAGTCAGGGCGCCATAGTTCCACGATCGGCTCCGCGGGGCAGTCGTCCGTCCCGCAGGCGAGGTCCTCACGGCTCACCAGGGACGAATGGCTGTTCATGGCGGCATACGCGTCGGCGGTCAACGCGGCGAGCAGCCCACTCGCGTGCGCCGCGGTGGGCTCGGCCGGCGCAGGAGCGCCCACCGCCACCGCCACCGCGTCCACCAGCGCCATGTCGAATACGTCGATCCGCTGTGCTGGTGATGCCTGCTCGATGTCGTCGAGCCGTTCACGCAGGGCGGCCAGGCGTGGCCCTTCCTCTGAGGTCGCTAGCACCGCACGGACACACTGCGCGAACTGGTCCCCGCGGCTGTACCACCATCTGAGCTTGCGCTGCCGTTCATCACTCAGCCCGGCCAGACCTGGCCACTTGCGCCGGGCGCCTTGCCTGGTCATCCCGGCCGCGTCACCGATCGCGGGATAGTCGGCGCCGCGCTGTGCCGCGGACAGCGCGGCGGAGGCGGCCAGCTGTTCCGCGCTGTCCCGGATCGCCAGCAACGAGGCCAGCGCGGCCAGCCACATTTGCCGCAGGTCCGCGTCCGGCAGGTCCGGACGAGGCCCCGCATCCGGTTCGAGCCCCAGCATTTCCCGCACGACTGTCCACGCCAGCTGCTCAACGGCGGTGGTCACATCGGTGCGTTGCGCGTCAGGCATGCCTCGCACAGTGGCTCCTTGACAACATTTGTTTACGACATCACCATGGTCGATGCGACAACATCTGTTGTCAACCGCAACCAGCAGGGTGAGAACATGAGGCTATTGGTCATTGGCGGAACGTCGTTCGTCGGACGCACGATCGTGGGCGACGCCCTCGGCCGGGGACACGAGGTCACGACCTTCAACCGTGGGCTGACCGGCAAGGACATCGACGGCGTCGAGGCGCTTCGCGGCGACCGGTCCACCGACGAGGGTGTCCTGCCGCTCGCCGGGCGTGGTTTCGACGCGGTCATCGACCCGGGCGGCCTGGTACCGGCGCACGTCCTGCGCACCGCGCGGGCAGTGGCCGAGTCGGCCCCCTTCTACGCGTTCGTCTCGACCACAGCCGTCTACCAGAGCTGGAACACCGCGTCGTTGGACGAGTCGGCCGCGACCTGGCCTGGCGTGGCGGACGAGGACGGGGACCCGGCCGACCTCGAGAGATTGCGCGTTCACAAACGCGGCTGCGAACTGGCGGTCGAACAGACCTACGGGCTTGGCGCCTCCCTGGTCGCACGCGCCGGGTCGATCGTGGGACCGCACGACAACCTGGGCCAGTTGCCGTGGTGGCTCACCAGGATCGCCGAGGGCGGCCGGGTCATTGCGCCAGGCGACCCCGCCCGCGGCCTGCAGCTGATCGACGTGCGTGACGTCTCGGCATTCGTGCTGGACCAGGTCGAGGCGCAGGCAGGCGGCATCCACAACGTCGTCCCGGACGAGCCGAACACCACGATGGGCCAGCTCATTGACAACTGCGTGCAGGCAACTGGTTCGGGCGCCACTCCAGTGTGGATGGACGAGGGTTTCCTGTTCTCTCAAGGGGTACAGCCATGGGCCGAGCTTCCACTGTGGATCCCGGACGTGCCGGACGCCGCCGGTTTCTGGGCCGTGTCCGGCGCTTCAGCGAAAGCGGCAGGACTGCGCACCCGCCCGTTCGGCGACTCCGTCCGGGGCACCTGGGAGTGGATGCAGTCAGGCGGCGAGGTCCAGACCGCGCCCGGCATCCCGCCATTCGGCCTCGCCAGCAGCAAAGAGCAGCAGGTGCTGGCCGCGTGGGACGCCCAGCTGCCCGGAGACAATTGATCTTCCCAGGTTGACTAACGGTCGATCATGAACTGCTGAACGACGACTTTGCCGGAGCCCTGGGGAGGTAGCGGCCGGCCTCCCGGACGCGCCCGGCCAGTGATATCACTGGGATTATCTGACCGTGGAGCGCGCCTGCCAGGGAGCCAGTCATGATCGAGCCCTATCAGGCCGTGGGCCTGGTCCCCACGATGCGTGGCGTCAGCCACCGCGCTGAGATAGCGGCGAATCTCGAGCATCTCTCGCACCTGATCAAGGCCGCGTCGTGGCTGTCCAGCCTGGATTTGCCGGTGCGGCTCATCGCCATCCCCGAAGGCGCCCTGCAGGGCTTCAACGACGAAGTCCTCGACCTCGATCACGAGGATTTCGCGCGGGAATGCGCGATCGACATCCCGGGCCCCGAGACAGACTATCTCGGCGGCCTCGCCCGGCAGTGGAACGTTTTCCTGATGGCCCAGGCGAAAGCCCGTCATCCTGAATTCCCCGGGCGCTTCTTCAACGTCGGCTTTATCCTCAGCCCCGACGGTGACGTAATCCTCAGGCATCACAAGGTGGTGCCGCTGCTCCCGGTCGAGCACTCGGTGACCCCGCACAACGTCTGGGACAAGTGGATCGAGCTGTACGGGCGTAACCTGGACGCCTTCTACCCGGTCGCCGACACGGAGATCGGCCGGCTCGGATTCCTGATGGCCAACGAGGGCTCGTATCCCGAGAACGCGCGCGGCCTGGCGATGAACGGGGCGGAGGTTGTCTACCGCGGCCCTTACCCGCACCCGCACGTTGGCAACGGGCTGTTCGAGATCCAGAACCGTGCGCGCGCCCTCGACAATAACCTCTACCTGATCGCATGCAATGTCGGCACATACTACCTGCACGCCGATTCCGATATCGCGATCGATACTTTCGGCGGCGGATCAGCGGTGGTCGACTACCGCGGGCAGATTGTCGGGCGGCACGATTACAGTGGCGGGTCGTCCTGGGTCGCGGGGACTGTCGACATCGAGGCGCTCCGCCGGTTCCGCGCGAATGCACAATGGGACAACTGGATCAAAGACCTCACCACAGAGCAGTACCAGCTTATTTACGAAGAGCCGGTCTACCCGAAGAATATTTATCTCGATCACGCCCCGTACGGGCACGATGAATATCGCCGTGAGGTGACAGCCCGGCAGATCGAGCTCATGCATGAGCGAGATATCTGGGTGCGGCCCGACGATCCACGACGCTCCGAGGACCCCGGCGAACGGTAACGGCCACACGGACGCGATCAAACGCTATCGTGGAAACAATTAGGGATACCGCGAGACAGGCATGTGTGAACGTGCGCGGGGACCCGGCGAGGGGAATATCTGACCAGGGACGCTGAGGGACAAATTGTATATCGGGGGCTACGCACAGCTGGCACCTGAACGTCACACATCGCCACCTGGCCGCCGGGCTTTGGCGGTGCTGGCCGCCGCGGTCCTGCTACTGGCCACCGGGTGTGCCGGTGCGCATAACTCAGGCCGGGCCCACACTGGGCGCAAATACGTATCTCTCACGTCATATCCGGGCTGGATACAAGCCCGGATCCCGCCGAGCAAATTTGACTACACGCCCTGGACGATTATCAGCGATTTCGGTCTCTGGCCGACGAAGACAGGTGGTATCGCCGTCGGCGATATGGGGTCGCTGTCCAATATCCCGCCAGTCGTGTCAAATGCGCACAAGGCTGGAAAAATAATCATCATGGCCATCGGCGAAGAAGGCCAGGGCGCTAAATTCGCCGGCGGAGCCAGCCCGCAGTACCGGACGAAGCTCATCAACAGCATCGTCGCCTATGTATCCAGGTACCGCTTCGCTGGTGTCGATGTCGACTGGGAAGAGGAGGTGCCGCAGAACAGGGCGGACTACGTAGCCCTGATCAAAGGCCTGCACAGTGCCCTGAGCAGAGCATTTCCAGCGACGCACATGTATCTCTCCGCCGAGGTCAACATCGGGCAGGTTCCGCCCAGCATCGCCGCACAGGTGGCCCGCTACGTCGACTCTATTAATATGGAGACCTTCAAGGATAACGGCTTGAGCAGCGTCGCGGCCTACACCCAGGCGGGCATACCGGCCAGCAAGCTGCTCGTCGGCGTCGGGGTCACGAGCGGCTACTACGACTCGACCGAGGCCCGGGTCGCCGCAAAGGTAAAGTACGTCGAGGCTCATGGCTTGAAAGGGACGCTTTTCTGGCAGCCCGGCGCCCTGAACACGTACCGGACAGACCCACGGCTTGTACCGTTGCGTCAAATGCTGGGCATCCGGCGCTGAAAGCTAGGCGATGACCGCCACGGCCGACGAGCCGTCCGGGAGGCGGCGGACTTCCAGCCGTTCGGCCACCCGGTCCTTCAGGTCGGCGACGTGGCTGACGATGCCGATCACGCGCCCCCGGTCCCGCAGGTCGTCGATGACCTCCATGACCTGGTCCAGGGTCTCGGAGTCCAGCGAGCCGAAGCCCTCATCGATGAAGAGCGTGTCCAGGTCCACTCCCCCGGCTTCGGCCCGCACCACGTCGGCCAGGCCGAGCGCGAGCGCCAGGGAGGTGTAGAAGGTCTCACCGCCGGACAGTGACTTCGGGCTGCGTTCCTCGCCGGTGTGCCGGTCGATGACCGACAAGGTCAGCCCGGCGCGCTGCCGCCGGGTCTCGCCCTCGTCAACGCGCTTGAGCTCATAGCGGGCCGAGGACATCGCGGACAGCCGCACGTTGGCCGCGGCGACGACCTGCTCGAACCAGTGACGCAGGACGTACGTGGTCAGCGCCACCCGGCGGTGACCCTCCATCCCCCGGGCCAGGCCCGCCAGCCGGATGACCGTCTCGGTCGCCTCGACCAGGCGGTCATAGGACTCCTCGGCGCCGCGGACCTCGGCCAGCCGCAGGCGCAGCCGCGCGGCCCGCTCGGTGACGCGCTCACGGGCCCCCCGCACGTCCCGCTCGGCGTCCTGCGCACGGGCCAGAGCCGCCGCGGCGGTGGCCGCCGCGGCCTGAGCATCCGGTGCCTGAGCAGGATCCAGCCCGGTCAGGTCCTCGGCGCCGGCCGCGGCCGCCGCGGCGGCCAGCGCCGCATTCCACGTGGTGACCCGGGCGTCCAGGTCCGCGAGTGTCTCCGGGCCGGACCCGGCCGACCTGGCGTCCGTCAGCGCGGCGAAGCCGCGGGCCAGCGCCTCACGCTCAGCCCGGCCGTGGGCGGCCTGCTCCGCGGCGATGGCGCCCGCCAGCCGCTCCAGCGCCGTGGCCAGGCCCCGGTCCCGGGCGGCGGCCTCTCGCAGCGCGCCCTCCCGGGCCGCGACGGAGGGGTGATCCTGCGCGGCCTCGGCCAGGATGGCCCGTAGTGTGCGCAGCCCCGTGTCGGCGGCGTCCAGTTGCTCACCGGCGGCGGCGCTGCGGGTGGTGGCGTCCAGCAGTTCCTGGCCGAGACGATCCTGCTCGGCGCGGCTGGCCGCCAGTTCCTCCGCGAGACGCTCAGCGTCCTGGGTGGCCTGCTGCGCGGCCGCGATCTCGCCGCGCAGCACTTCCGCCTCGGCGGCCAGGTCCGCCGGACCGCGGCCTTCGGCCACGGCGGCGCAGGCCGCTTCTTCACGGACGAGATCGTCGAGTTCCTCGGCGGCCCGCCTGCGCTCGTCCTCGGCGGTGTCGCGCCGTTTCCGGGCCCGCGCGATGTCCGTGGCCGAGACCGCGCCCTCCGGCGCCCGGGCCGGCGCGGGGTGCGCCGCCGAGCCGCAGACCGGGCAGGGCTGGCCGTCGGTGAGCTTCGCGGCGAGCTCAGCGGCCATGCCGTCCAGCCGGGATTCGACCATCCGCTGATGGGCGTCCACGAGGTGCTGGTGGGCGTCCACGGCGGCCTGGGCCGCGGCGCGGTGTGCCGCCACGGCCGGCGCCAGGGCGGCGAGCCGGTCGGCCGCGGTGCGCTGCTTGCTCACCCGGTCCTGGGCCGCCTGGGCGCCATCCCGGGCCGCGGCTGTGGCCCTGGCCCCGGCCAGCTCGCGGTCGAGCCTGGCCATCCGGACGGGCAGGTCCTTCCGGGCCTGGTGCACGGCGGTGACCCGGGCGGATGCCTCATCGGCGGACGCCGCCAGGTCGGCGAGGGCGGCCTCCAGGCCGGGTAGCGCCGCCTCCTGCCCGACCAGGTGCCGCAGCGCGGCCGCCTCCTGCTCGGCGCCTTCGGCCCGGGCGGCCGCCTCCGCGCCGCCGGTCCCGGCGAGCATTTCCTCGCCCAGACCAGGGACCAGGGCCGCCACGGCGCCGCGCGCCTCGCCGACGGAAGCCTCGGCCTCCGCCAGCGCGACGAGGAGGGGCCGGACCGGCTCGGCCTGCCGGGCCGCCGCCAGCTGCCGGGACCGCTGCTCGTGCTCGGCCCGGGTGCTCTCATGCTCACGCAACCGGGCCAGCGCCTCGGTCAGCCGGGTCATCAGGGTGGCCTTCTGCTTCGCCCGTTCGTGCGCGGACAGGGCCGCGGCGGCCTCGGCCGCGGCCACTTCCATCGCCGCGCTGTTGACCGCGATGGCCGCCGCCAGATCGTCCCCTTCCTGCTTGAAGCGAACGGCGCGTTCGTCGGCGGGCAGCGCCAGCACCTCGGCGCGGGATTCCGCGTCGAGCCCGGCCGCCTCGGCGGCGGCCGACACCGCGTCGGCCATGGCCCTGGTGGCCTGGTCCCGCTCACGGACCGCCTCGAAGCGGCGGTGGTCGAGCTCGGCGGTGATCCGGTCATACAACTGCGTGCCGAACAGCCTGGTGAGCAGCGCGCGCCGGTCGTCGTCACCGGACCGCAGGAACCGCGCGAACTCGCCTTGTGGCAGCAGCATCACCTGGGTGAACTGATCGCGGCTGAGCCCGACGGCCTCCGTGATCAGCTCGCCTGCCTCAGCCTTGTTCGACGACAGGCTGGCCCACCGGCCGCCTTCCATCCGCTGCAGGTGCACCGCCGCAGCCTGGGTCGTGTAGCCGTCGCCGCGCTTCTTCAGCCGCTGGTGCTCCGGCGTCCGGGTGACCCGGTACCGGACCCCGCCCAGCGAGAATTCCACGGTCACCGACGGCTCCACGCCGGGCGCGGCGAAATCGGAATGCAGCCGGTCTGGCCCGGACTCCTCCCCCGCCAGTCCGCCGTAGAGCGCGAACGTGATGGCATCCAGGATGGACGTCTTCCCCGCCCCGGTTGGCCCCTCCAGCAGGAACAGGCCGCTGCGGGCGAGCCGCTCGAAGTCAATCGTCTGCGCCGCCGCGTAGGGCCCGAACGCCTGCAGTTCGAGGGTGTGCAGCCGCATCAGGCGCCTGCCCCAGCGTGCTGCGCGGCCTCCACCACGTCCCGCAGCACGCCGCGCTGCGCCTCGTCGGGCGGGCCGCCGCCGGCGAACTCCACGAAGAACCCGCAGATCTCGACCGGGTCGGCGGTCTGCGCCAGGCGCCGCAGATCGGCATCCGGGCCGATCAGGCCGCCTTCAGGCTCGAAGTCGAGGACGAGGGTGTGCGGCCACTTCTCGCGCAGCCGCTCCATGGAGCACGCGGGCCGCACAGTGTCGGTGAGCACCGCCTTGACCCAGGCCCCGGCCAGGTCGGCGAGATCGCCATCGGCCCGCGCGAGCAAGTCGTCGATCTTTCCCCGCACCTCGCGCAGCGGCCGGGGCACCGGTGCGGGCAACTGGGTCGTGATTACCTGCCCCGCAGCGTCGATCTCGGCCAGCGTGACGGACTTGGCCTGGGTCCGCTCCGAGAACGAGAACGCCAGCGGCGACCCGGAGTACCGGACCGTGGACGCGCTCCCCCGGGCCGGGATTTGCTGCTGGCCATGCAGATGGCCGAGCGCGACGTAGGAAAAGCCATCGAACACCGAGGCTGGCGCGTCGCCGATGCCGCCGACCCGGATGTCGCGCTCGGATTGCGACGCGGCCGCGCCGGTGATGAAGGCGTGCGCGATGGCCACGGTGCGGTCGATGCCGCGGGTGGCGGCGTCCTCGCGGATCCGGGCCGCCGCCGCGGCCAGCACCGAGGTGTGCGAGCGCTCGGCGCCCAAGTCCGCCATGACCGCGTCGGGCAGCAGGTAGGGGATGCCGTACAGGCCCACCTGGCCGTGCTCGTCGCTGATGACGACCGGCCGGGCGATGTCCGCCACCGACGTGCGCCAGTGGATGCCGGCCGCCTCGGTCAGCCCGGCGCCGAAGCCGAGCCGGATCGGGGAGTCGTGGTTGCCGCTCGTGATCACCAGGGGAATGCGCTCCCGCGCGAAGGCCAGCAGCGTGCGGTTCAGCAGTGCGACCGCGTCCACCGGCGGCACCGCCCGGTCGTACACGTCGCCCGCGACCACAACGGCCCCCACCTGATAGCGGACCGCCTGGGCCAGCAGCCAGCCCAGGAAGGAGTCCTGGTACTCCAGCAGGCTCTCGCCGTGCAGGCTGCGGCCCAGATGCCAGTCAGAGGTGTGGATCAGTCTCATCGCCGCGCCATCGACTCCGTGGAAGGTCAGTGCCGGTCGGGGATCGAGCCACTGGGACGTACCTCATCATGGCGGACAGGACCGGCAACACCGGTCAACCCGGTTCCGCCCGCGTGTCGCGGGTGGAGGAATCCATATCTGCGAATGAGATTCTTCCGCCCGGCAAAAAGCGCGGCATAAGGGCGCACGCGCCGGCATGGCATGATGAATTTCCCGCGGTAATACTCCCATTCAGGGAGGCTGGAATGATTCGTGCCAGGTCAGGGGGGTTGGATCTGCATGGTCCATGTTCACAATTTCTCGTACGGGCTGCTAACGCCCGCACTGGGGTACGTAATGTCCAGCTTGGGGTGCTTTCTCGGCTTACGGTGCACGACGCGCGCCCGGGCTTACTTCGGCGCGGCCCGGGTCCGCTGGCTGGCCCTGGCCGCCGTGTCGATCGGGACCACGGGAATCTGGGTCATGCATTTCATCGCCATGCTCGGGTTTACCATCCCGGGGCAGACCATCCGGTACAGCGTCACGGTGACCGTGGCGTCCATGCTGATCGCGGTCACCGTGGTGAGCATCGGCCTCTTCATCGTCGGCTTCGGCGGCGACCGGACCCGCCCGCTGCTGTTAGGCGGCCTGATCATCGGCTGCGGGGTGGCGAGCATGCACTACCTCGGAATGGCGGCCATGCGGATGCCCGATACGGTCAGCTATGACCCTTTCCTGTTCACCATCTCCGTGGTTATCGCCATCGTCGCGGGGACCGCCGCATTATGGGCTGGGCTGCGCCTTAACGCGGTGTGGTCCACCCTGGCCGCATCGCTGATCATGGGCATCGCCGTCAGCGGTATGCACTACACCGGAATGGCGGCCATGCGTGTCTACGGCGTCCAGGATCCGGGCATGGCCGCGAGCATGCAGGGCGGCGTCGACGCGGAAGCCTTCCTGGGGGCGCTCATCATCGGCATCAGCATCCTCGCGTTCATGCTGACCGCAGTGGTCTCCTCAGCGCCTACCGCGCAGGAGATCGCCGAGGACGCCGCGCTGGCCGAGTGGGCCGCCCGGCGCTTCCCGGACCTTTCACCGACGGCATCCAACGGCCGGCACACCAGGGCCCGCGGCCCGGTCAGAGCTGGCCGACGCTCGTGACCCGCAGGACGGCGACGCCTGCCTCGTCGGAGGCGGCCAGGTCGACCTCGGCGCTGATGCCCCAGTCGTGATCGCCCGCCGGGTCGTCGAAGATCTGCCGGACCACCCAGCGGCCCGGCTGCACATCGATGATCAGCAGCGCCGGGCCGCGGGCGTCGGCGCTGGTGCCGATCTCGTCATGCACCTCGAAGTACGGCTCGACGGCGTCGGCCCAGGCGTCGGCGTCCCAGCCGTACTCGCCGTCGAGCTCGCCGAGTTCCGTGTAGTGGCCGAGCGCGGCCAGCTCGACCCGGCGGAACAGTGCGTTCCGCACCAGGACCCGGAAGGCCCGGGTGTTGGAGGTGACGGTGGCCGGCCGGGCGTCCGTGACCTGGGCGACGTCGGCGGCCGGGTGCCGGAGCCGCTCCCATTCGTCGATGAGGCTGGAGTCGACCTGGCGGACCAGCTCGCCGAGCCACTCGATGAGGTCGATGAGCTCCTCGGTCTTCGCGTCCTCAGGCACGGTCTGGCGGAGCGCCTTGTAGGCGTCGGCCAGGTAGCGCAGCACCAGGCCCTCGGACCGGGACAGCCCATAGAACCCGACATACTCAACGAAGGTCATGGCCCGCTCATACATGTCACGGACAACGGACTTCGGCGCGACTGCGTAATCGGCGACCCAGGGATGGCCGCGCCGGTAGATGTCGTAGGCGGCGTCAAGCAGATCGGCCAGGGGCCGGGGATAGGTGACCGAGTCGAGCTGCTCCATTCTCGCCTCGTACTCCATGCCGTCCGCCTTCATCTGGGCGACCGCCTCGCCGCGCGCCTTGAACAGCTGGGCCGACAGCACCTGCCGCGGGTTGTCGAGGGTGGCCTCGATGACCGACAGGACGTCCAGCGCGTAGGCCGGCGACTCCCGGTCCAGCAGTTCGATCGCGGCCAGCGCGAACGGAGACAGCGGCTGGTTGAGCGCGAAGTCGAACTGCAGGTCCACGGTGAGCCGCACCCGGCGGCCCTCGGCATCGGGTTCCGCGAGCCGCTCCACCACCCCGCCGGCCAGCAGCGCGCGGTAAATCGCGATGGCCTGGTGGATGTGCCGGCGCCGGGCGGCAGCATCCTCGTCGCCCCCGGTCAGCAGGTGCCGCATCGCGGTGAAGGCGTCTCCCGGCCGGGCGATCACGTTGAGCAGCATGGCGTGGCTGACCGTGAAACTCGATGTCAGCGGCTCGGGCTCGGCGGCCACCAGCCGCTCGAAGGTGGGCACTCCCCAGGAGACGAATCCCTCTGGTGGCCTCTTGCGGACCACCCGGCGCCGCTTCTTCGGGTCGTCGCCCGCTTTGGCCAGGGCTTTCTCGTTCTCCACCACGTGCTCGGGGGCCTGCACGACCACGGTGCCGGTGGTGTCGTACCCGGCCCGGCCCGCCCGGCCCGCGATCTGGTGGAACTCGCGCGCCTGCAGCAGCCGGGTCTTCGTCCCGTCGTACTTGGACAGGGCGGTGAAGACGACCGTCCGGATGGGCACGTTGATGCCTACCCCCAGGGTGTCCGTCCCGCAGATGACCTTGAGCAGGCCAGCCTGGGCCAGGGTCTCCACCAGCCGGCGGTATTTGGGCAGCATGCCCGCGTGGTGCACGCCGATGCCATGCCGCACCAGCCGGGACAGGGTCTTGCCGAAGCCGGCCGTGAACCGGAAGCCGCCGATCATCTCGGCGATGGCGTCCTTCTCCGCGCGGCTGCTCACGTTGACGCTCATCAGCGCCTGGGCCTGCTCGATCGCCGCCGCCTGGGTGAAATGCACGACGTAGACCGGCGCCTGGTGGGTACTGAGCAGTTCCTCCAGGGTCTCGTGCAGCGGGGTGGTCACGTACCGGAAAATCAGCGGCACCGGGCGTTCGACCGAGTGCACCACCGCCGTGGGCCGGCCGGTGCGCCGGGTCAGGTCCGCCTGGAACCGGGTGACCTCGCCCAGGGTCGCCGACATCAGCACGAACTGCGCACGGGTCAGCTCGATCAGCGAGACCTGCCACGCCCAGCCCCGGTCCGGGTCGGCGTAGAAATGGAACTCGTCCATCACCACCTGGCCGACGTCGGCCGCCGCCCCGTCCCGCAGCGCGATGCTGGCCAGCACCTCCGCGGTGCAGCAGATGATCGGCGCTCCGGCGTTGACGCTGGCGTCCCCGGTCATCATCCCGATCTGGGACGGGCCGAACGCATCGCACAGCGCGAAGAACTTCTCCGACACCAGGGCCTTGATGGGTGCGGTGTAAAACGTGCGCTGGCCAGCGGCGAGCGCGGCGAAATGCGCTCCCGCGGCGACCAGGCTCTTACCGGAGCCGGTCGGAGTGCTCAGGATGACGTTGGCCCCCGACACGATCTCGATGAGGGCTTCCTCCTGGTGCGGGTAGAGGGCCAGCCCCTGCCGCTTGGCCCAGCCGGCGAACGCATCGAAGACAGAATCGGGATCAGGTGTCGCGGGCAGCAGGTCGGTGAGCGTCATGGCGGGTTCCATCGCGGTATGGCGGGCGGTCACGCGCCCGGCGAGGGGCGCCGCATGGGCTATCCGAGGAACAGTACGCGCGCCGCGACCACCGCCGCGACGAGCGCCAGCGCCAGCAATGCCTTGACGGCCAGGCCTCGTTCGTAGGAGACGGCGCTGCGGACGTCCTCGTTGAAGATCCGGACGGCATCGGCGGCGCCGGTCGCCACGGCGGGCACGACAGCAGCTGCCGTCGGTTCTGTGGCGGGCCGGGTCCGGTGCTGGGGTGGCGGTCTGTTCATGCGGGTGCCGCCACCTTGCCGGTCTTCTCTGTCTTGTCCCAGCGCATCTCGGCGTGCTGGAATTCCCTGACGTACGCGGCCATCGTGACCGCGCACAGCAGCGGCCCGTAACCGCCGATGTACACGAGCACCGGGCCGAGGACGCGGCCCAGCGGGCGTGACTCGCAGACCTTGCCGAGATAGGCGACGCCCATGCAGGCCGCGAGCCAGATGTAGAGGGACAACTGGAGGCCCCGAAGCCAGCCCGGGGTCACCGCGAACCCCGCAGCCAGCATCATGTGGTGGCCCAGCCAGCTGGCCAGGCCAGGCAGGAGGGTGGTCATCAGGATGATCAAGTTGACCGTCCCGGGGAACAGGATCGCCTCTTTCCAGGTGCGCCTGCCCGCGGCGGGGTCGATGAGCAGCGAGAAGAACGTGAGAAACAGGTAGGTGATCGCGCCCGCCAGCCACAGCGTGTGAAACGTCGCCCCGCCGAGGCTGTAGTCAATGAAGTACAGCGCCACGAGCGATCCCGAGGCCATGACCATGAGGATCGGCAGCAGCAGGATCGAGAACCACATCATGCCGAACCTGATGCTGCCGAGCGCGTTGCCCGGCTGCGGCCGGAACCAGATGTGCCGGTACCGCCGGGTGACCTGGACGTTGCCGCGCGCCCAGCGCAGTCGCTGCTTCCACAGTGAGGTGATCCCCGCTGGCTCCTCCGACCATACGGTCGCGTGCGGCTCGAAGATGGCGCGGCGTCCCGCGAGCTGGGTTTCGAATGTGGTCACGGTGTCCTCGGCGAGCGTGGCCGTGTCGATCCGGCCGCCGAGCGCCTCGATGTTCTCCCGCGAATGCAGCTGCGCACCGCCCGCCAGGCAAGCGATCACGCCCAGCACCACCTGGCTCCGGCGGGCTGCGGCCTGGGCGGTGATGTACTCGTAACCGATGAACCTGGCCAGCCAGTTAGCGGGCTGACTGCCTTCCTTGATGTAGGCCGTGACCGAGCCGACCCCGGGATCGGCCAGGTGCTGGGTCATCCGGCGGAGCGCGCTGGGTACATAGATGACGTCCGCGTCCATAATCAGGATGGCCTGCATCCAGTCGTCGGCCAGAATCACGGCCAGGCCGTGATTGAGCGTCGCTGCCTTGCCCTCCCCGCCCTGGTCCCGGCGGAGGTGGACGATGCTGCCCGGATACTGGGCGGCCTTGGCCTGGATGACCTCCGGCGTGGCGTCGGTGCTGGCATCGTCCACGACGAAGATCCGCAGTGACTCGCGCGGGAAGTCCAGCCGCAGGAGGCGGTCGATCGACGCCCCGACGACCGCCGCCTCGTTCCACGCCGGGACGAGGATGGCGGTGCGCGGGAAGTACGGGCGGCACTGCGCATAATGCAGCTTGCGGAAGTGCAGGCCGATCAGCAGGAACTGGAAGTTGGCCACCAGCATGGGAACCGCGGCGAGCAGCACCAAGGCCACCAGGAGCCACTCGAATCCCAGCCGTGCCTGCGTCATACGGCCGCCATCACGTCACCATCGGGGAGAAGGCGCCATCGATGATGTGCCGGGCGGAGGCGTAGACACCGACGTCACGGCAGTCGTGACTGTCCGTGCTGGCCACCAGCGTCACCCCGGCCTCAGCGAACGCCCGGACCGTACGGGCGGACGGGCACCCCCACTTCTCGTTCACCTCCAGCTGTGCGCCGGCCATATGGGCCTGCCGCGCGAGGTGGCCGATGGCCAGATCCGGGACGCCGCACTCGGCCAGCCCCATCTTGGGCAGGATGCTGAACAGGTGCGCGAGCTGCGAGCGCCGGGCCATCTGCAGGGCGTTGGCCGTCGCCTCGATCAAGCACTCGATCACCTCCGCCTCGGTTACCTCACCGCTCGCGATCGCGCGGCCCATCTCGCGGGGGTGGACCGGCCCCAGGGCCGAGGGAAACTGATGATCAGCGATCAGAACGAGATCTGCCCCGGCGGTGCCGGCCGGCAGGTCCAGCCGCCCGGCCCGGTCCAGGATCTTGGCTTCGACCCCGGCCAGCACGTCGAGTCCGGGCACGGGCCGCACCGCGTCCACGGCGGCCAGGAACTCTGGCACCCACGCCGTACCTCGGCGGACGTGGTCAGCCAGGCAGATCGCACGCAGCCCGCGCTCCCGCGCGGCGGCCACGTTTTCGGCCACGGTGCTCACCGCGTCGTCGGAGAACGTGGAGTGAATGTGATAGTCCTCATCGAGCCGGACGGTGGCGTTCACGCCGTCAGCTTCTGGACTTCACTCAGCTCGATGAAGCGTTCCTCAAGGTAGCGGACCATGGCTACCTCACGGAAGTCGGCATGCTCAGGCAGCGGCCTGCCGCGCAGCGAGTCCAGGGCCATGCGGGGCATGTCGACACCGCTCGCCACCGTCAGCGGCAGCGCTCCAGGGACCCGGGGGTTCACCTCCAGCAGCGCGGGGCGGCCGGCGGCATCCAGGCGGGCTTGGACGTTCGCGATATAGGTCAGGCCGGTGGCCGCGACGACGGCCGCGCCGAACTGCTCCAGGCCGGCGTCGTGGATCGTGCGGCCGGCCACCGAGACGCCGGAGTCCACCCGGGTCCGCTCTCGCGGCACCGACGCGACCACGTGCCCGCTGGCATCGGCGAGCACGTCGATCGAGTATTCGTCGCCCGGGAGGTACTCCTGCACGATGAAGTCCGCGGACGCGTCCATGGCGGTGAGCGCCGAGCTGGACGGCACGACGGAGATGTCCCGCGAGCCACTGCCGGTCCGTGGCTTGACGATCACCGGGTAGATCCACGACGCGGGGTGGACGGCCTCGTCGAAGCATTCGGTGCGGGGTACCCGGACCTTCCCGTCGCAGCACCGGGCCAGGGCGAGCTTGTCGAGCGTGACATCCAGCGCCGGCCCGGGCGCGAGCAGCAGGCCGATCCCGGCCTGGGCGTACTCCGCGCGGGCCTCGTTCAGCGGGCGTAGTTCGGCATCGACCGTGGGGATGACGATGTTCACCCCCATCGCCACGCAGCGGGCCAGCATGGTCCCGGCGAAGCCCGGGTCCAGGCCCGCCGGGATCAGGATCCGGGCGTCGGCGGGCACGAGGTACAGCCCGCCGGCCCAGGGGTCCATGTCGGCGGCGATGAGTTCCACCGTCGGGTCGTGCCGGAGGGACTTCATGACGGAGACCGCGGCCGGGCCCCCGGCGCCGGTCACCAGGACGCGCACCCGGGCATCACGATGTGACACTGTGGACCTCCGGAGTGGGGGCGCTGAGCGGCTGGCGCTCCGCCGAATCGCGGACCACCTCGAACGCCTCGGCGTAACGGCCGCCGGCGTAGCGTGACCAGTAGCGTGCGGTCGACTGGATAAGGTCGGGCTCCAGGTAGGCCCGCACCTCGACCTGGGAGGCGAAGGCGTCGATCGCTTTGAGCTTGCGGGCCAGGTGATCGTCGATGTTCACGAAGCGGGTGGGCCGGAAGTCGACGGTGGCCGACGGGGACTGGAAACAGTAGACGCGGCCGATGTCCCGTGCCGCCACCATGGCGGCGCGGTAGGTGTTGCGGTGGTCCTGGTGGACGTCGTGAAACGAGTGCGTGTATATCGCGGTCGGCCGTACGGACTCGACGACACGGCTGATGACGCTGATCGTCGGGTCGCTCTCCGAGATGCTGGTGTCCTGCAGGTCATCGAGGTACAGGGTGGCGCCGAGGACCCGGGCCGCCAGCTCGGATTCGCCCGCCCGGGTGGCCTCGGTCCCGCCGCGGGCACCGCGGCTCAGGGTCAGGACCGAGACTTCGTGCCCCATGGCGCGATGGGCGAGCAGCGTCCCGGCCGCGCCGATCTCGATGTCATCGGGGTGGGCGCCGATGGCCAGCACGCTCTGCCGGTTGGCGAGCCGGGTGGCGCGTCCCTTGGCCACCAGGGTGGTGACGGTGGCGAGCAGGCGATCCGGTTTCACCGGCTTCTGCAGGAACTCGTCGGCGGAGTTGCGCAGCGCGCCAACGGCGTAGTCGAGCGTCGCGTGCGCGGTCATGACGGCGATGGGAAGGCCCGGCGCCACTCGCCGCAGCGCCTCAAGCAGTTCGAGGCCGGTCATGCCCGGCATCTCCACGTCGGTGAGGACCAGGTCCCAGGTCTCCGTGCTGGCCCGGTTCAGCGCGATGAACGAGTCGGCCGTGTGCGTGACATCGAAGCCGCCGCGCCCACCCAGGATGTGGGTCAGGAAGCGGGCCGTCACGAGATCGTCTTCGACCACGAGGATCCGTCCCGGCGGTCCATCATGTTCGCTGCTGGTCATGCGCCCACTTCCAGTTCCCACCGGGTCCGGCCCGTCATGGCGGTACCGGGAGATACACGCTGACGGTCGTTCCGCCGCCCGGGGTGCTCGCCACGGCCAGGCGCCCGCCGTGCAACTCGGTGACCGCCTTGACGATGGCCAGCCCGAGACCCGACCCGGGGACGCCCGCGCTCCTGGCGTGTGAGCCACGGAAGAACGGGTCGAAGATCTGGCCCAGTTCGTCGGCCGGGATACCCAGCCCAGAGTCCGCCACGTCTATCTGCCACTCATTGTCCCGGTACGCCGCGGTCACCGTGACCCTCCCGCCGGGACCGGTGAACTTGACCGAGTTGGAGATCAGGGCGTCGACCACCTGGTGTAGCCGCAGCCGGTCCCCGCGGGCCGGCGGGCCGCCCAGTACCAGCTGCTCGAGTGCGACACCCCGCTCAGCGGCGGCCGGGGCGGCGGCGCGGGCCGCGTCCGCCACGACATCGCCGATCGCCGTGTCGGCCAGTTCGAGCGGTATCCCCCCGGCTTCGATCTTGGACATGATCGAGCTCAGCGGGCCGCGCAGGTCATCTGACACGGCGGCCAGGAACCGCGTCCTGAACTCGTCCAGCTCCCGCAGCCGGTCGTTGCCCTCGGAAAGCCGGAGCCGCGCCTGCTCGGCGACCCGGCGGAAGGCCAGCTCGGCCTCGAGCCGGCGCTCGCTTTGCTCCTCGGGGGCTGCGCGCTCGGACACGTCCCAGAGCAGCCACAGATCGCCCCGGTACTGCCGGTTGACGAAGACCGGCCAGTAGTCGCATTCGATGACGCGGCCGTCGGCGCAGGCGAGCTGCTCCCCCACGACCCGCCGCCGGGCCACCCGGTACTTGATCATCCGGGCCATGAAATCGGCCGGGTCGGCAAATGTCTGCTCGAGACGCCCCATAAGCCGCTCCGCATGGGCGCCGACGAGCTGGTCAAGGGGTTCCTGCAGGCCGAGCAGGTCGGCGTAGACCTGGTTGAGCTGCACGATGACATCGTTCTCGTCGATGACGAGCACACCGGGAATCGCGGCTGCGATCAGGCTGTTGAGCCGCTCGGTCTGGTCCGCGAGGCTGCGGCGCGCGGCCTGCTCGGCCGCCAGCAGCCGGCTGCCCGCTTCCTCGGCCCGTTTGCGGGCCGACACGTTCGTCAGGGCCACGAGGAATCCGGCCGGCTGATCATCGTCCTCCGGTAGTGCGGCAGCGGCTGCGTGCACCCAGAGCTGCGGGCCGCCGTTAGGCCGAAGGCGGCAGTCAGTGCGCAGCTCAGCGCCCGCGGCCCGGGCCCGGGCCCATTCCTGCGCCACCTTCCCGGCGTCGTCGGGGTGCAGCACCTGCGTCCAGGGGGCCCCGGTGAATTCGCCTGCCGACCCATCGCCCAGCACGCACCACAGCTCATTGACGAAGGTGCACACGCCGCCGCGGTCAGTCCGGGCGATACCCAGCGGGGCCAGCTCGGACAGCAGCTGGAACCGCGCCTGGCTGGCCGCCAGCGCGGCGTGGGCGTGGGCGAGCTCACCGAGATCACGCAGGAAACAGCAGAAGTACGTCTGGTCGCCGGCCGTGACCGACAGCGGGGTCAGCTCCACGGACAGTTCGCTGCCGTCAGCGATGAGCACGGGCAACTGCATCGTGCCCGTGAACTCACCCACCTCACCGGTCCGCAGGAACAGTTCGGTGCTGGCCATGAACCGCGCGTGTTCCCGCACCGGGATGAGCACCGAGCGCAGGTCCTGGCCGATCGCGTCCGAGCGAGGCCGGCCGAGAAGCCTCTCCGCCGCCGCATTGAACATCACGATGTGCCGCGTCGCGTCCGCTATGACGACCGCGTCCGGCGACGCCTCGACCAGAGCCCGGGTGATCTCCTCGCGTTCGGCGAGTTCCACTATGTCGGAGGCACGGCGGTACTGCGCCGCGATGAGCCCGACCAGCGTCCGCGCCGTGGCCTGGGTCTCGGCGGTCCAGAGCCCGCTGTGGCCGACCAGGACGAGCGCGCACGGCGGGCGCCCGGTGGCGGGCTGCGCGACCGCCACGAGCACGCTCTCCGCCGCCGGACTGCGGTCCTTGCCATCCCACCGCCGCCAGCGCCCGCCGCCGGGCGCGGCCGAGGCCAGCGGCCCGCGGAGGCAACCGCCCGCCACGGTGACCTCGGGATGCTCGCTGACCAGCACGCCGATCTGCGTGAGCAGGGCCGGGTCGGCCGCCCCGGGCGGATAGGCCGCGATGACGCCCGGCGGCTCCCCCGGCCGTGGCCGCAGGGCCAGCGCGGCCCGGCCGTCGAAGGCGCCGGCGAACTGTTCGAGCACGGCGGGCAGGCTCTCGAACCTTAGGTCATCGCGCGCCCGGTCGAACGCGAACTCCACCACGGCGACCGGTGACGTACCCGGCCGCCTGGCCTCGAAGGCCTGACGCGGACGCGACTTAACCAGGGATTGCCCCATATCACAGCCATGGTTTGTACACTCAGTAACATATCAGTTACTAGTTGCCACGGCTGGTGGCAGGCCGCCGGTCAGGCCGGCAGGACGAAGACCTTGCCGACCACGCCGGCCTCCGCCGCCTCGTGCGCCGCGACGATGCCGTCGAGCGGGAAGCGGTGGGATGGCAGCTCGGTAAGCGCGCCAGCGGAGAGTGCGGCGGTAATGTCGGCGACCGCCCGGTCGATGGCGGGCCCGGGCACCGCGTACAGCAGCACGAACCGCAGCACCACGTTCGCGGCCATGCAGGCCCGCACCGGCAGGACGGGGTCGCGGGGCTCGGCCGCATACGCCACGATGACCGTGTCCGGCCCGGACACGGCCAGGTCGAGTTGCAGATTGGTCCCGAGCGCCACCTCGACCACCCGGTCGACATGCTTACTGACCGACTGGACCTGGCTGGCGGCGTCGGGCTCGGAGTAGATGACCACATGACCGGCACCCGCCTGCCTGGCCAGTTCCGCCTTGGCCGGGCCGCTGACGGTCGCGATGATCTGCTTGGCCCCGGCCCAGGCGGCAATCTGGATGGCGAAGTGCCCGACGGCCCCGGCACCACCCGCGACGAGCACGGCCTGCCCGGTCACCGGCCCGTCAGCCAGCAGGCAGCGGTGCGCGGTCACGGCCGGAACCCCGAGGCTGGCCCCGAGTTCGAAGGAGATGCCGTCCGGCAGCGGAACCGCCTGCCGCTCGGGTACCACCGTCCACTCGGCCGCGGTACCCCATCGGCGCCCGGCGGCGGCCAGCCAGACCCACACCCGCTCGCCGATCCGGTCCGGGTTCACGCCGGGCCCGACGGCGTCAATGACCCCGGCTCCGTCGTGGTGCGGAATCTGGAAGCCGTCGATGGGCCGCGGCGTGGCCCCGCCACGAGACTTGTGGTCGGTCGGGTTGACCGCTGAGACGTGCACCTTGACCCGTACTTCACCCGGCCCGGGCTCCGGCCGCTCCACCTCCATGACCCGCAGCACATCGCTGGCTGAGCCGTGACGGTCGTAGACAGCGGCTTTCATTCCTCGCGCCTCCTCGGAATCGGTGCCCGCCGCGGGTCAGTACGCCACGGTGATCCGCCGGCGGATCGCGTCGCCGTGCTCAAGCTCGTCCACCAGCCCGGCCGCGTAGTCGGGGATGCTGATCCGGCTCTCCCCCGAAGGCCCGACCAGAAGCTGGTCGCCGCCGACCCGATATGTCCCGGTGCGCACACCCGGCTGGATGATCGCTGCCGGGCTGACGTAGGTCCAGTCCAGATCGCCGACAGCGCGGTAGATCCCGAGCGCCTCCGCCTGGCCGAGCGCGTTAGGCTTCCAGGCGTCAGGGAAATCCGGGGCATCGACGACCCGCTGCCCCCCGGGCACCTCGAGGCTGCCCGCGCCGCCCAGCACCAGCAAGCGCCGGACGCTGGCCTTGCGCAGTCCCTCGATGAGGCCGTGCGCCGGGGCACTGAAGGCACCGGCCGGGACCGGGGCGCCGGGCTTGGGGCCGATGGCGGCGACGACCGCATCCTGGCCCTGGGCCAGGCGCGCCACGGTGTCCGGATCGGCCGCGTCAGCCACCGCAACCGGCAGATCAAGCCCCTCAACCTGGGCGCCGCTTCGGCTAGCCGCGGTGACCGCGTGCCCACGGGACAGCAATTCCGCCGTGATGGCCCGCCCGATGTTGCCGCCTGCCCCAAACACCAGAACCTTCATCGCCGCCTCCCCGGGGGATCATCATGCCTGCCCATAATCGTGGCACGGGCGGGGGTCCGCATGCAGAACTCCCCGCCCGCGCCTGGCCGGCCTAGCCGGCTCTGCCGGTCCCCGGGTAATCGAGACCAGCTCATGCTGTTACCTCAGCCTGGGCAATTACTCGGCCTTCTCGGCCTTGAGGACCGCCTCGATCTCCAGGTGAATGGTGATCTTGTCGGCCACCACGGCGCCGCCGTTCTGCATCGGGGCGCTGAAGTTCACGTTGAAGTCACGCCGGTTGATCTCCGCGGTCGCGGTGAAGCCGGCCCGGGTGCCGCCGAACGGGTCAGGCCCGAAGCCATTGAGCTCAAGCTTGAGCGGCACCTGCTTGGTCACGCCCTTGAGGGTAAGGTCGCCGTCCACGACGTAGTCGCCGCCGTCGGCCCGGACGCCCGTCGAGCGGTAAGTCATGGTGGGGTACTTCTCGACCTCAAAGAAGTCGGCCGACCGGATGTGTGCATCGCGCTGTTCGGCGCCGGTCTGGATGGAGCTGAGATCGATGTCCGCCGTCACCGATGAGTCCAGGGGGTTCTCGCCGGTGGCGATCTGTCCGGAGTACGCCGTGAACCTGCCGCGGACCTTGCTGACCATCATGTGCCGGACGGAAAAGCCGACTTCGGAGTGGACCGTGTCGATGTCCCAGGTACCGGCTACGTAGCCCGGGACGGTGGTGGTGCCTGCGCTTGTCGTCATGTGATACTCCCATCGTTCATATTTGAGTTCTCAACGACTGCTGTTCCCACCCTAACATGGTCAAGCGTTCAACTATTCCGGGGTATGCTGTGGGGGTGAACACGTCCCCGCCACGCTGGCTGACCGCCGAGGAGCAGGCCGCCTGGCGCGCTTTCCTCGAGGCCAGCCAGCAGCTCTTCGGTGCCGTGGAGGGACAGCTGCAGCACGAGGGCGGAATGCCGCACACCTACTACGAGATCCTGGTGCGGCTGTCCGAGACGCCGGGCCGTTCGTTGCGTATGAGCCAACTGGCGGAGGCGTCGGCCTCCAGCAAAAGCCGGGTGTCGCACGCGGTCGCGCGGCTGGAAGAACGCGGCTGGGTCCGCCGGGTGGACTGCCCGACCGACCGGCGGGGGCAGATCGCCGAGCTCACCGAGGCCGGCTTCGCGGCCCTCAGCGAGGCCGCGCCCGGCCACGTCGAGCAGGTCCGCCGCTCGCTCTTCGACGCGCTCACCCCCGAGCAGGTCAGCCAGCTGGCCACGATCAGCACCGCGATCCTGGCGGCCGGCGACCCCGGCGAGTGCGCGGCGCACGAAGAGGCCGTGGCGTCGGCGGGCTGAACCCCGACCACTAGAATCGCCGCTCATGGAGCAACGGACTGCGGGCCGGGTCGGCCGGGCGATGTCGGTGATCGGGCTGGGGACCTGGCAGCTTGGCGCCGACTGGGGGCAGGTGGATGAGAAGGACGCGCTGGCGGTGCTCGGCGCGGCGGCGGAGTCAGGGGTCACCTTCCTGGATACCGCCGACGTCTACGGCGACGGCCGCAGTGAGCGGCTGATCGGCCAGTTCCTGGCCAGCAATCCCAGCCTCCCGGTCATGGTCGCCACCAAGATGGGCCGCCGGGTCGAGCAGGACCCGGCGCTCTACACGCTGGGCAACTTCCGCGCCTGGACGGACCGGTCCCGGGCCAACCTCGGCGTGGACGTGCTCGACCTGGTCCAGCTGCACTGCCCGCCCACCCCGGTGTTCTCCAGCGATGCCGTCTACGACGCCCTGGACACGCTGGTCGCCGAGCAGCGCGTCGCCGCCTACGGGGTGAGCGTCGAGACCTGTGACGAGGCGCTGGCCGCGATCGCCCGGCCGGGAACCGCCAGCGTGCAGATCATCCTCAACGCGTTCCGGCGCAAGCCGCTGGAGAAGGTGCTGCCTGCGGCGCAGGCCGCCGGGATCGCGATCATCGCGCGGGTCCCGCTGGCCTCCGGGCTGCTGTCCGGCAAGTACACGCACAGCTCGACGTTCGGTGCCGACGATCACCGCTCCTACAACCGGCACGGCGAGGCGTTCGACGCGGGCGAGACCTTCTCCGGCGTGGATTATGACACCGGGGTGGACGCGGCCCAGGAGTTCGCCGCTATCGCGCCGGCCGGGGCCAGCACCGCCCAGGCCGCGCTGCGCTGGGTCATCCAGCAGCCCGGCGTCACCACGGTGATCCCGGGAGCGCGCAGCCCGGATCAGGCCCGGCAGAACGCGGCCTCCGCCGCGCTGCCGCCGCTCACCGAGGCCGAGCTCGGCGCGATCGAGGATCTGTACGACCGGCGCATCCGTGTGCTGGTGCACGACCGGTGGTGATCCCGGTGCTCAGGATCCTTCCGGGACGCCCGCCCGCCTGTCCGCCATCATCTGCGCGATCTCTGCGGGGCCGGGGCCGGGCTCGCCGCGGAGGCCTTCCAGCGCCCCGGCCTGGTCATCGGCGTTGCGGTTCTGGCTCAGTTTGTACTTCGCCTCCACCGTGGAAATAGTGAGCTCGACACCGACGATCGCGCGCAGCTGCCCGTCAATGAACTCGGCCGGGGCGTCCGCCACGGACCACGGCCGCGGCCGGGATTCCTCGTGGCGGCGGGTCAGCCGGGTGACCACGTCACGCAGCCACTCCGGATCACGGTGCACGGTGAGCGGGCCGGTGAAGTGCACCGAGACGTAATTCCAGGTGGGCACCATCTGGCCGTGCCGGGCCGTGCCCGGATACCAGGACGGCGACACGTAGGCCTGCGGCCCGTGCACGATGGCCAGGGCCACGGCGCCGGGCGAGACCGACTTCCATTGCGGATTGGCGAGCGCCAGGTGGCCGAGCAGCCGCCCATGCTCGCCCGCGTCCCGGTCCCAGATCACCGGGATCAGGCTGGCGACCGGCTTGCTCCCGTCGAACGTGACGAGGTCGGCCGCGCCCACGGCGTCGACGAAGGCTTCAGCTTCCGCAGCGTCGGCGGCCATGAAATGTCGTGGCAAGTACACCCTTATGACCCTACGCACTCTCCCGAGCCTCCGCGGCCCCCGCCCGTCCGTACCCCGAGCAGCCAGGAGGTTACCCAATAAGCTGCTTATAGAGGGACATGACGGCATTGTTCAATGGAGATGAATATGAGACGTCCGGGCTGTTACCACCCTGCTGGTAGCCTCCGAGGACGCCAACGATTGTGCCCAGGCCTGATTTCTTGCTGATGCCGGTCAGGAACGGGCCACCGCTGGAGCCGTTCAGGAATCCCTGGCAGCTGAACTTGAGCTGCTGCTGGTGTTCTACTTCCATTGTGGCTGGCCTCCCGGTGCAAACCTTCAGGCCGCCAGCCACCGAATACCCTTCCAGGGTCACACTCGGCGGAAGGGGCGAGCTGAGCCCCAGCTGCTCAGCACCGGCTCGCGCCTGCACATTTCCATGCACGGTCAGGAATGCGAAATCCGAGTTAGGGTCGCCGCCCGGGTACCAGCGGGGCGCGAACGCCTGGCCGGTCACCTTCCAGTTACCGAACGGGCTGATCCCGGCGTGGTAGAAGGGCGCGAACGTTATGTCAGTTACCGGGACCTTGCCCAGGCAGTGCGCGGCCGTGATCAGGAGGTCCCCCTTAGGGCTGGGCACGATGCTGGCCGTGCAGAACGGGACAGGCACCGTGAGGCCGAGCGCACGGACGAATAGTGCGCCCACCGCACCGCTGCCGCGATCCCACTGGGCGTTGCTTCTCGTCTGCACCAGGAACGCATACAGCGAGAACACCGTGATGGCTGCGGTGGCAAGAGCGATTATCCGCCGGCGCGCCCATATGGTTCCCACCCGGGTTTCCGGCTTCACGCGGGCGCCCCCCAGCTACATCCATCCGCAGGCTCCGCCAAATGCCGCTGACGGTGACATGAGATCTGTGGGGGCAAAATCCGAACCGGTAACGCTTGTCACGCGAAGCTAAGTCTATCTCCAGCGTTATATGCCGGGCCCCACCTGGGGGACACGGATATCCTGGGGGCAACGCGCTGACGGAGGACGAGTAGCCCGGGATCGCGCGAGCGGAGAGAGCCGCCGGAAGCTGGGAAGGCGGCCTCGCGGCCTCGCGGTGAAGACCCTCCCGAGTGCGGGGAGGAACGGCCGCGCTCGGCGGCGGACCCGATGCCCCGCCGGCCAGCCCCCGTGACCGGGCCAGACGAGGCTGCCGTAGGTCACCTACGGCGGTGAAAGTGCGGTGGCACCGCGAGTTACCCTTCTCGCCCGCACTCCCAAGGGATCGCGCATCCCAACGAGGAGTGTGATGATCTCCCGCATCCTGGCCGCCGACCTGCCCTCGCACATCGGAGAGCCCGTGATGATCGCCGGCTGGCTGCACCGTAAGCGCCAGCTCAAGTCGGTGACGTTTCTGATCATCCGGGACCGTACGGGCCTGGCCCAGGCCGTCCTGCCCGCCGGCGATCCCGCCGTGGCGGCCGCGCCGCCCGAGGAGACCGTGATCGAGGTCAGCGGGATGGTCGCGGCCAGCGCCCAGGCCCCCGGCGGGGCCGAGATCACCGGGCCAGCAATCACCCCGCTGTCCGGGCCTGCCGCGCCGCCGCCCTTCGACCTCTACCGGCCCACGGTCACGGCGGCCCTGCCCGTCATCCTGGACAACGCGCCCACCACACTGCGCCACCCGCGGCTGCGTGCCCCGTTCGAGATCTCAGCGGCGAGCGTGGCCGGGTTCCGGGCCTCGATGGACGCCCTCGGCTTCACCGAGATCCATACGCCGAAGATCGTGCCATCCGCGACGGAGTCGGGCGCCACCGTGTTCGGCATCGACTACTTCGGCAGGCCCGCCTACCTGGCCCAGTCCCCGCAGTTCTACAAGCAGGCCATGGTCGGCGTGTTCGAGCGGGTCTATGAGGTCGGCCCGGTTTTCCGGGCTGAGCCGCACGACACGGCCCGGCACCTGGCCCAGTACACGAGCCTGGACGCTGAGTTCGGCTTCATCGCCGACCACCATGACGTGATGGCCGTGCTCCGTGACGCGATCGCCGGGATGCTCGCGGCGGTCCGCGCCCGCGCCCGCGCCGCCACGGCGCTGCTCGGCCTGGACCTGCCCGAGGTTCCGGCACGGATCCCGGAGATCGACTTCACCGAGGCACAGGACCTCATCGCCCAGCGGACACAGCGGGACCCGCAGGGTGAGCCTGACCTCGCCCCGGACGACGAGCGCTGGCTCTGCGAGTGGGCGCTGGCCACCCATCGCAGCGAGTTCCTGTACGTGACCGGCTACCCAATGGCCAAACGCCCCTTCTACACGCATCCTGACCCGTCACGGCCGGCCTTCTCGAACGGATTCGACCTACTCTTCCGCGGACTGGAACTGGTCACCGGCGGGCAGCGGCTGCACCGGCACGCGGACTACCTGGCCGCTCTCGCCCGGCGCGGCGAGGACGCCGCGCCCTACGCCAGCTACCTCGACGTGTTCGCCCACGGCATGCCGCCGCACGGGGGCTTCGCTATCGGCCTCGAACGCTGGACCGCCCGGCTCACCGGTGCCGCCAACGTCCGGCAAACCGCGCTGTTCCCCCGCGACCTGCACCGCCTCAGCCCGTGAGGGAGACCACCAGAGTCCCGGTCGCGGCCGACGGGGCGGCGCCCGGCCCCCTCAATCGGACCCTTGACGGGCTGTGCCGTACTAGTTAAGTTACGTGATGTAATAAGTCTCATACCAAGTCTGGGGACCTCACGGAGCGGCCATTTCGAGAGAGGTGCTCGTGCGGAAGCCAACCCGCCTCCAGACACCACGCAAGCCAGCCAGCCGCCACGGAGCGGCACGGCGGCCTGGCCCCAGACGTCTCCTGCGGTTCGCCGCGATCCTGCTGACCAGCGGGTTACTGCTGCTGGCCGGGCTCGCACTGCCCGCCGGGGTGCCGCTGGCCTCCGCCGCCAGCTGCGGCAGCACCAATCTCGCGGCCGGGCAGCCCGCCACCGCGTCGTCGACCGAGAACGCGGGCACCCCCGCCTCGGCCGCGGTGGACGGCAACACCGGCACCCGCTGGTCCAGCGCGTTCGCCGACCCGCAATGGCTCCAGGTCGACCTCGGCTCCAGCCAGACGATCTGCCAGGTCACGCTCAACTGGGAAACCGCCTACGCCACCGCGCTGGCGATCCAGACCTCACCCGACGGCACCAACTGGACCACCATCTACTCCACCACCGGCACCGGCGGCACCCAGACCCTCGCCGTGACCGGCACCGGCCGCTACATCCGCATGTACGGCACCGCGCGCGCCACCGCCTACGGCTACAGCCTCTGGGAATTCGGCGTCTACACCACCGGCGGCGCGACCGGCGGTGGGGGCGGTGGCAACGGCGTCTGCCCCTGGGTTGGCTCCACCGCGCCCATCGCCACCCGGGTCGCGCAGGTGATGGCGCAGATGACCCTCGCGCAGAAGGTCTCCATCCTGCACGGCAACGGCAACGCCTCGCCCTACATCGGCAACGTGACCGGCATCCCGTCGCTGTGCATCCCGAACCTGGGCCTGCAGGACGGCCCGGCCGGTGTCGGTGACGGCCTGGGCGGGGTCACGCAGATGCCGTCGGGCAACGCGTCGGCGGCGACCTTCGACCCGGCCTATGAGCAGCAGTACGGCGCCGCCATCGGCGCTGAGTTCGCTGGCAAGGGCGCCAACGTCGCACTCGGCCCCACCGTCAACATCGTCAGGGACCCGCGCTGGGGCCGAGCGTTCGAGACCTTCGGCGAGGACCCGTACCTAGCCGGCCAGATGGCGGCGGCCGATGTCAAGGGCATCCAGAGCCAGGGCGTGATGGCCGAGGTCAAGCACGCCGCGGTGTACAACATCGAGAATCCGGCGGGCACGGTCATCGTCGACCCGCGCACCATCCAGGAGATCTACCTGCCCGCCTTCCAGACGGCGATCGAGCAGGCCGCCCCGGCCGCGGTGATGTGCGCCTACAGCGTCGTGAACAGCATTCCGGCCTGCCAGAATCCGGCGCTGCTCAACACCGGTCTCTACCAGCAGGCCGGCTTCGGCGGGTTCGTCACCTCCGACTGGGGCGGCACCCATTCGACGGTCGAGTCGGCCAACGCCGGCCTGACCATGGAGATGCCCAACGGCTACTTCTACGCCGACTTCCTCACCCAGGCGGTGCAGGCCGGCACGGTCAGCCAGGCCACGCTGGACACGATGGTCTCCCGGGTGCTGACCCAGATGTTCGCGTTCGGGCTGTTCGACAAAGCGCCGAGCGGCTCGACCACGGCGACGGTCACGACGGCCGCCCACGCGCAGGTCGCGCTGCAGGGAGCCGAAGAGGGCACGGTCCTGCTCAAGAACAACGGCATCCTCCCGTTGTCCACGTCGAGCCTGTCGTCGGTCGCGGTGATCGGCGTCGACGGCGGCGCCGGCACGCAGACGATCGGCGGCGGCAGCGCCACCGTGACCAGCCCCGGCACGGTCTGGCCGCTGACCGGCATCCAGAACCGCGTGGCCTCAGCCGGTGTCACGGTCACCTATAACGACGGCACCAACCAGGCGTCGGCGGTCTCGCTCGCCCAGAGTTCCAGCGTCGCGATCGTGTTCGCCAGCGACAACTACGGCAACGAGGAGCACGACTCCACCACGCTCAGCCTGCCGAACAGCCAGGACGCGCTGATCTCCGCGGTGGCGGCAGCGAACCCGCACACCATCGTGGTGCTCAACGACAACTCGGCCATCCTCATGCCGTGGCGCAGCCAAGTCGCGGGGGTGTTCGAGGGCTTCTACGACGGCCAGGAATGGGGGGCCGCGATCGCGGCGCTGCTGTTCGGCGACGTGAACCCATCCGGGAAACTGCCGGTGACATTCCCGACGTCGCTGGCTGCGGTCCCGGCCAGCACGACCGCGCAGTGGCCGGGCACCAACAGCACCGTCCAGTACTCCGAAGGCCTGGACGTGGGCTACCGGTGGTATGACGCGCAGAACGTCACGCCGCTGTTCCCGTTCGGGTACGGACTGTCCTACACCACGTTCAGCTACAGCAACCTGACGGCCGGCGCGCTCAGCAACGGCCAGGCCACGGTCACCGCGACGGTGACCAACACGGGCAGCCGGGCCGGCACCGACGTCGCTCAGCTTTATGCCGGCGACCCGGCGTCCGTCGGCGAACCGCCGCACCAGCTCAAAGGATTCCAGCGGGTCACCCTGACTCCCGGCGCCTCGGCGACGGTCACGTTCACCGTCACCGCGCGCGATCTGGCGCACTGGGACACCACGTCAAACGCGTGGATCGCCACCGCCGGCAGCTACCAGATCCTGGTCGGCGACTCCTCGCGCAGCCTGCCGCTGTCCGGGTCGGTCACTGTCCCCGCGACCATCACCACCGGCGCTGCCGCACCCGGCGGGACGGCCGCGGCCACAACCACCGACGCCGCCAACGCGGCCGCGGGCAGCGGCGCGATCACGATCACTAACCCCCGAGGCATGGAAAGCCGCCACGGTGCCGCTGCCCGCCTGCAGATCCGCGGCCGCGCCGGGCTCACCTACAGCGCCACCGGGCTGCCGGCGGGCCTGGCCATCTCCGGGTCCGGCCTGATCAGCGGCACCGGGCGGTCCGCTGGCACCAGGACCGTCACGGTCACAGGGAAATCGGCCACTGGCGCAAGCACCACGATCACCTTCATCTGGACTGTCTTGTAAACCGCACGCGGCGGCCGGCATCCACCCCCCGGTGCGGGCCGCCGCCCACCGGGAAATCCCGCACATCCTGGAAAGGACTGCCATGACCGCCATCCCGCATACCGAAACACGGCGGCGCTCCCGCCGCCGTGTTGTCGCCGTCCTCGTCGCGACCTTCACTCTCGTGGCCGCATTCCTGGCGACCACGGCCCTCACCGCCAGTGCGGCGACCCTGCTGTCACAGGGCAAGACCGCCACCGCGTCATCCACCGAGAACGCATCGTTCCCCGCGTCCGCCGCGGTTGACGGCAACACCGGCACCCGCTGGTCCAGCGCGTTCAGCGATCCCCAGTGGCTCGAAGTCGACCTCGGCGCGAGCGCGTCGATCAGCCAGGTCGTCCTGCAGTGGGAGACGGCCTACGCGACCGCGTTCCAGATCCAGACATCCGCAGACGGGACGAACTGGACCAGCATCTACTCGACGACCACCGGCACCGGCGGCACCCAGACCCTCAACATCACCGGCACCGGCCGCTACGTCCGCATGGACGGGACGGCCCGGGCCACCGCCTACGGCTACTCGCTGTGGGAATTCCAGGTCTATGGCACCAGCGGCGGCGCCACCACCTGCACCACCACCAACGCCGCCCTCAGCCACCCGGCCACCGCGTCGTCGACCGAGAACGCGGGCACCCCCGCCTCGGCCGCGGTGGACGGCAACACCGGCACCCGCTGGTCCAGCGCGTTCGCCGACCCGCAATGGCTCCA
>JAWWPY010000027.1:0-6289 GCA_033854735.1 Streptosporangiaceae bacterium
CACGGCGCGCCGCGAGCTCACGGACAGCGGCGAACTGCGCGGCCGCCGCGCGCGCCCCCAGGCGCTGCCACCCGCCCAGGAACCCGGTCAGCTCATCATCATCCAGGCCCCCCAGGCCACCAGCCCAGGCCCCCTCAGCCAGCCCGGCGAGCCGCAGGCCCGCCGCCATCACATCCGCCGCCCCACCCTGCCCAAACCCCGCCCCCGCCGCGCCAGCCCCAGCGGCTGGGCCAGCCGGACCGCCAGCACCGGGAGCGGCAGCACCGGGAGCGGCAGCACCGGAAGCAGCAGCACCGGAAGCAGCGGAAGCAGTACCAGGAACGGGAGCACCGGCGGCACTGGGCACGGAGCCGGGCAGATCCGCCGGCCACGGCCTCTCACCGTCGGCATCGCCATCACCGAAGTACTCCAGGCGCTCCAGGGCGGCCCAGTCAGGCTCGTCCTCGGCCGGGAACGCCGCCAGCTCCTCGGCCAGGATCCGCTCCTGATCCCCCCAGGCCAGGCGGGGCCGTAGTGCGGGATCGCCGCGCGGGGGGGCTGGGTCCTCGGGACTCGCTGGCACCTGGTCACCTCCCGTCTCACCGGAGTGAACCTACTCGAACATACTATCGCATTAGTCCACCCGAAGTAAGCCGCTTTCTATAGAAAACCTGATCGATTTCTGGCGCTGCCATTGCGCGGGGTCGTCGGGTGCTGCCGGGAAGGAACACTGCGCGGAGGCGTAAGCCGCGCAGACATCTTCTGCGCGGGAGGGCACTGCGTGGAGAAGCCCATGCGTGGATCAGCCCGTGCGGGACGGTGCCCGTGCGGGACGGTGCCCGCGCGGGAAGACACTGGCGCTGCGTGTTCCGACAGCCGAGGGCGCGGCTTACTTCAGCAAGTCACCGATGACCCCGCCGATCACACCGCCTTCGACCGCCTTGCCTCGGCCCTGGGCGTCACCCAGGAACGGAGCCAGGGACGCGGCCAGTACCGACAGCGGCATCGACTGCAGCCACACTGTTCCCGGCCCGGACAGCACGCCGAAGTGGTGTGTGTCGCCGCCGAAGTAGCGGTTGGCGATGCCCTGGACCCGGACGACCTGGAACGCGACCGACGCTTCGAACATGCCGATATGCCCCGGGTGCACGCGCAGCGACTGGCCCGCGGCCAGTTCGTACCGGACCACTTCGCCGGACAGCTCAGCCCAGGCGCGGCCCTGCCCGCCGATGCGCTGCAGGATGAAGCCCTCACCGCCGAACACGCCTGCGGTGAATGACTGCTGGAAGCCGGCCGAGATCTGGATGCCCGGGGTGCCGGCCAGGAACCCATGCCGGTGCACCATGTAGTCGCGGCCGGGAGCGACATCGATAGGCAGGATGCTGCCCGGCACTTTGGCGGCGAACGCGATGATCCCCGGCGCTCCCTGCGCGGTGTAGGTGCTCATCAGCAGAGTCCCTCCGCCGATCTTGCGCTTCAGCGCTCCCATCAGCCCCTGGCCCCCGGCCCCGCCGCCCATGCCGGTGGACATCTGGATGGAGTCGGTCATCCAGGAGAACTCGCCGACCTCGGCGACGACGCTCTCACTCCCGTTGAGCGAAATCGACAGCACAGGCATGGTCGTGCCGAGAATCTGGTCTTCCATAACCGTTCCTTCTCTCTGGGAGCGCTGACGCGACCTCTGGGAGCGCTGACGCGCCCTGCCGACGTTCGTGAGTACGACCGCGCCCCTGTGCCGGGCGTGCTCAGGAAGTCGTCATTGTCCGTACCAGCGAGGCGCTGGTACGGAGCGGATCGTCATAATGGAGCGGCCAGCGGAGCCCGGGAAACCACTCGCTTATTTCTACGCCGTGGGTGGCGGCTCCCGAATCCTCGAAACTATGTATCCGGCCGGGCGGCCAGATGCGTTTGGGCCGGATCTGTATCTGGATGAACACGATCACCGACTCCGGCGGCCGGGCTGCACGCGCGGCGTTATAACACCGACGACATAACACCGATGGCATGGGCCGGTAATCGGGCCGGGCCCGCGAGCCCATGCGCAAGGGCATAGCGGGTCGCATCGACCCTGCCGTTCAGCCCCAGCTTGCGGTACACCGTGGCCAGATGCCGCTGGACGGTGGTCGGGCTCAGGTACAGCTCGGCAGCGATCTGCTTGCTGCTCATCCCCGCCGCGAGCAGGCTCAGGACCTCAGCCTGACGGGCGGTGAGGCCGTCTGGCAGGGTGGTGCCCGCGCTCTCGCCGATCTCCGCGAGGGCCGTTCGCACCTCGGCGAGCCGCTGCGGATTGGCGATCTCGTCAGCCATGGCCTCTGCGGCGCGAAGGTGCCGGGCCGCGTCGCCTCGGCGGCCCAGCTGGTAGGACGCGCGGCCGAGGCCGATCATGGCCTCCACCGTGTCGTGGGCATGGCCGGCCTCCTGGTAGGCCAGCGCAGCGGCCTGGTAGTGCTCGGCCGCCTCCTGCCAGTGCCGCTTGTTCGCGGCCAGGTTGCCCTGATTACAGCGGAGAGTGCCGATGAGCTGCGGATTGCCAAGGTCCGCGGCGAACTCGGCCGCCTCGGCCAGCGCGCGGTCCGCGGCGTCCCACTGGCCGGTGCGGATCAGCACGTCGGACAGGTTGGCCAGGCCGATGGCCAGGGAGCGGTGCTCGCCAAGCTGACGCTTGATGATCAGCGTCTGCTCGAACAGTTCGCGCGCCCGGGCCAGGTCGCCGTCGTCCACCTCCAGCAGCGCCATGTTGTTCATCGCCACGGAGACACCGCGACGGTCACCCAAAGCGGCCCGCACGTCCATCGCGGTCTGGAAGCTGCGCCGCGCGTCGGCCCGGTTACCCAGGTAGCGATGCGCCGATCCGAGCACCGTGGCGGCAAACGCCACGCGTTCCTGCAGGCCAAGCGACTCGAAGATGTCAAGCGCCAGCCGAGCGTGGTGAAGCGCCTCGGTGTAGTCGCCATTCTCGGCGGCCAGCACGGCCGCCGACCCGAATGCCTGGCCAGTCCGCTCGTCACGTCGCTGATCCGCGCCGGCCAGGAACTTACCGAGCCAACTCCTCCCCAACGCCAACCGTCCGCTGATCAGCCACCAGCGCCAGAGCGCGGCGCTCATCTCAAGACCGAGGTCGACAGCGGCGGTCTCATCCGCCCAACGCAATGCGACGTCGAGATCGCCGACAGCGGCCTCGAGCCGGGCGGTCCAGGCCGCTCCATCGGGACCGACCAAACCGTACTCGCTGGCCTTGGCCACCTCGGCGAAATGCGCGGCGTGCCGGCCTCGGACCGCTCCACCGCCGCCCTCGTCCAGCCTGGCTGACGCGAAGGTGCGCATGGTCTCGAGCATGCTGAACCGGTTCTGCTCGCCGTCCCGCAGGACCACGAGCCAGGACGAATCGACGAGCCCGCGGATGGCGCGGGCCAGCTCAGGCCCGGAGCTCTCGGTCACGCCACGGGCATCGTCCATGGTGAACAGACCAGCGAAGACGCTGAGCGCGGGGAGCAGTCGCTGCTGCTCGGGCCGGAGCAGGTCGTAACTCGCCTGCAGGACATCGGCCAGGCCACGACCACGGGACTGGCCGGAATCGAGCGGTTCCTGTTCGAGCAGGATCGCCCCCTGCTGCAGGATCTCCCGCACCGACAGGGTGCCGACCCAGCCGGCGATCAGCTCGATCGCAAGCGGTAGTCCATCGAGCCTGCGGCACAGTTCGGCAATGGCGTGCGGGGCGACAGCGGAGTTGCTGAAGCCAGGCAGCCGCTCCCGCGCTCGGGCCATGAACAGCTGCACCGCGTCCGACGACGCGATGTCCGACACGCCGGCTGCGGCCGACGGGCAGGCCAGCGGGGGAACTGTCCAGCACACCTCACCCGGGACGCCGAGCACCACCCGGCTCGTGACAATGATCCGCAGTTGCGGAACCGCGGTGAGCAGCCTGCCGACCAGTTCGGCGACCTCGTCCCGGACGTGCTCCGCGCCATCCAGGACGATGAGCCGTGGCTCGGCGCTGAGTGCTGCCTCCACGGACCCCTGGACCAGCACTCCCGGCTGGTCGCGCACCCGAAGGCGGGATGCCACCGTCGAGATCAGCGACTGCGGATGGCGCACCGGTTCGAGCGGGATGAACACGACCTCCTCCGGGGGATTCCAGCGGCGGATGGCCTCGATAGCGAGCCGGGTCTTACCAGCTCCGCCTGGCCCGGTGAAACTGATCAGGCGGGACCTCCCGAGCAGTTCCGAGAGTTCCGCCAGTTCTTGCTCGCGCCCGACAAAGCTCGTATGGGCCACTGCAATGGGTGTCATGGCTCGGTCGGTCGGTCCGGGCCGCTCGGGTGGCGCGGCCTGGGCGGCCGCGATGTCGGCTTTGAACTCGGCCAGGGCAGCGCTCGCACGGGCCGACATCTTGGTCCGCCCGGCTTCCCACCGGTTCACCGTGGCGAACGACACGCCCAGCCGCCGGGCCAGTTGCTCCTGGCTCAGGCCAAGGTCGGCGCGCAGCCGGCGGAGCGCTGCCGCGGGCGAGCCGGATTCGTCCGCGCCTGGCGGCTCGCCGTCCACGGTCGCAGCCTACGACGCCAGCGCCGCCGCGCCAGCTAGCTTCAGCGATCCGTTCGGGTGTCTCGAAGTTCGTCCAGCGGCCTTCGGGCTCTGGCCAGGCCAGGGACCGCAACAGCTGCGGCCTTCCGGCCGGGGAGCGACTTGCAGCAGCCCGGCTCCGCGCGGGGGGCGGTGGGGCGAGGTACGTTAGCGCCAGACGAGCGGAGGTCCAGCGGCACCATGGTCGGCACCCCGCCCCTCACCGGGCAGGCCTGGGATTACGCGCCCGCGCCCGAATCGCGGGACATCGTCACGGTCGCGCCGGACTACGGCCTGTTCATCGACGGCGAGTTCACCCCGGCCGCGGACGGGAAGCAGTTCACGACCGTCAACCCGGCCACCGAGGAAGTCCTGGCCCAGGTAGCCGAGGCGGGCAGCCAGGACGTCGGCCGCGCGGTTTCCGCCGCCCGCCGGGCGTTCGAGCAGACGTGGGGCCAGATGCCCGGCCGGGACCGCGCCAAGTACCTGTACCGGATCGCCCGGGCCATCCAGGAACGGGCCCGCGAGTTCGCCGTGCTGGAGAGCCTCGACAACGGCAAGCCGATCAAGGAATCCCGCGACGTGGACGTCCCGCTCGCGGCCGCGCACTTCTTCTACCACGCCGGCTGGGCGGACAAGCTTGAGCACGCCGGGTTCGGCCCGCGGCCGCGTCCGCTCGGCGTCGCGGGCCAGGTCATCCCGTGGAACTTCCCGCTGCTCATGGCGGCGTGGAAGCTCGCTCCCGCGCTGGCGGCCGGCAACACCTGCGTGCTCAAGCCCGCCGAGACCACCCCGCTGACGGCGCTGCTGCTGGCCGAGGTCATCCAGCAGGCCGGCCTGCCGCCCGGCACGGTCAACGTTCTCACCGGCGACGGCGCCGCCGGCCAGGCGCTCGTCGGCCACCCCGGGGTGGACAAGATCGCGTTCACCGGCTCGACCGAGGTGGGCAAGGAGATCCAGCGGGCGATCGCCGGCACGGGCAAGCGGCTCACCCTGGAACTCGGCGGCAAGGCGGCGAACGTGGTGTTCGACGACGCCCCGCTGGAGCAGGCCATCGAAGGAATCGTCAACGGCATCTTCTTCAACCAGGGCCACGTCTGCTGCGCGGGCTCGCGGCTGCTGGTCCAGGAGTCGATCGCCGACAGCGTGCTGGACCGGCTCAAACGGCGTCTCGGCACGCTGCGGCTCGGCGACCCGCTGGACAAGAACACCGACATCGGGGCGATCAACTCGCGCCAGCAACTCGACAAGATCGAGGGGCTCGTCGCGGCCGGCATATCAGAGGGCGCCCAGTGCTGGTCCGCGCCGGGCCAGCTGCCCGCGCGGGGCTACTGGTTCGCGCCGACCATCTTCACGGGGGTGAGCCAGTCGCACCGGATCGCCCGCGAGGAGATCTTCGGCCCGGTCCTGTCCGTGCTCACATTCCGCACCCCGGAAGAGGCCGTGGCCAAGGCGAACAACACCCCCTACGGACTGTCTGCGGGGGTATGGACCGACAAGGGCAGCCGGATCCTGTGGATGGCGCAGCGGCTACGCGCGGGCGTGGTCTGGGCCAACACCTACAACAGGTTCGATCCGGCCAGTCCGTTCGGCGGCTACCGGGAGTCAGGATTCGGGCGGGAGGGCGGCCGGCACGGGCTGGCTGCGTACCTAGATGGCTGAGAAGTCCCGCGCTCCCAGGAAACCAAGCGCCGCAACGAAAAAAGGGCCGCCCCTCCCCACGGACGCGTCCAGCGCCGGTGGGGTG
>JAWWPY010000028.1:0-21555 GCA_033854735.1 Streptosporangiaceae bacterium
TCGCTGAACTGGCAAGTTCAGCGAAGCGCTGGCTTGGTCGTCCTGGTTGGGTGGCCGTTGCATGCGGGACTGGTGGGCCAGCGGCGGTCGTAATGGCCCGACGTAGTCGCTGAGGCCTGATCGAAGGTGCCGCTCGTAGAGCAGGCGAGGGGGCCATGATGGCTCGCGGTCTGGGCATGTAGAGTGACGAAAATCCCGCTTCTGCTCCGCCAGGCAGTAACAGATCTCCGGCTGCTGCCGCTGGCCGCGTGATTGCTCAGCCGCTGATAGGTCGTGAACGAGCGGTAACCGAAGCGCGCCAGGTATGCGAGTATGGAGTTGACCAGACCAAGAGCCTGGCATGCGGCGGGAAGGCCGCCGCCCGGTGTTGAGACTATCTCCCCGGGGCCGACGATCAGGTTGGTGGTGAGCTGGCCGCCGGGCAGCACCACGCCGCGCGCGAGCGGCCAGTACGCCCCCTTCGGGGTGAAGTTCTGGGTCACGCTGTAGAGAGCGGTGACCGCGGGCATGTAGTGCACCCGCACCCAGTACGTGACCACCAGGCGAACGGCGAGGAACACCCCGCCGGTCACCGCGAGCGCCGGCAGCGACCGGCCGATCAGCGCCCCGGCGGTGATCCCGAGCGCCACCGCGAACACGGCGTACCCGATCGGGACGATGCCCTGGATGTCGAAGGAGCCCTGGGCGAACTGGTTCTGGTTGAGCGCGTTCAGGGGCGCGTACCACCAGGTGATGATCGCGGCGAGCGCGCCGCCGAAGATCGCGCCCGCGAGCAGCAGCCAGCCGGCCTTGACGGACAGCCACCGCCGCCGGGTGACCGACTGCGTCCACGCGAACTGCACGGTCCCGGTTTCCCGTTCCCTGGCCACGGCCGGGCTGCCCCAGAACATCCCGAACAGGAGCGGAATGGCCAGGGTGAGGATGGTCAGCGTGTACACCGGGCCGCCGGTCAGGGACACGGTCTGCGAGAGGTTGCCGCAGGTCCCGTTCCTGGCGCAGTTGGCGAGCGCGTTGTGCCGTAGCGCGGCGTCATGCAGGCCGGTGATCAGGAACAGGACGGCGAAGGCGGCGAGGATAGCGCCCGCGATGGCGGCCGTGATACGGAGAACGGTTCATGGCATGGATGACGGCAGATGCGTGCCGTCCAAGGATGGATGACGAGCGTACAAGCACGGCTATAGCACTCCTGTGGGGTACTCAGGATCCAGCGCATCTGCGGGCCGCATGGCAGAATCTCCAAGTCGCAATCACTCGTGCCCGCCAGAGACTGGGGCTACGCTCAGGTTGGTACTTCGAACGGCGTTAGGGGGAGCTCGTGCCGCGTCCGCGGGTCGCTGTCGTGGGAAGTGTAGATGATACGCGGACGTTCGACCCGCCCGTAACGCATCCGACCGAAGCGAGGCGGGCGGCCGAGGAATTGGGGCGGGCGCTGGCCGAGGCAGAATGGGACTTGGCCGTCTGCTCTGCTAATCGTGTCTTCGTGGAAGCGGACGTGGTTTGCGGTTACGTGAGTTCAGGCAAGGCCGTTACCGGCTCGATCCAATACCGCGCCCCATTTAATAATAAGGCTGAGTTCCCCGAAGCAACCAAATACGCCGATGTGTTCCATCGTCAGACTGACGTGAGCCCGGATTGGGAGGTCTCGTTCTACCGATCTTTGCCCCAGTGTGACGGGGTACTCTTAATTGGGGGAGCGCAATCCACCCTAGTCGCCGGGCTCATCGCCTTGACCAGGCGCGTCCCAATTATCACTGTTGCCACCTTCGGTGGAAACGCACAGAAAGTCTGGGAAAATCTCGCCAACGAGCGTAACGATGCGACCGAAGACGATGTCAACATGATGGCGCAGCCTTGGCGGGACTCCTCCGCCACGCTGCTAGTGAACAGCTTGACGGCGCAGCGGAACTCCCGCGAGGCGAAGAATCAGCAGGACCTGCGGCGGCGGCAACGGGCGTCGAGGCGTGCGCAGACCAGCCTGGCATTTGCAGTGCTGCTTCTGCTGGCAGCCGTCGGCGCGCTCGTAGCGGCCTGGGGGTGGCGTCCCGGCACCAGCGGAAGCGTGGCCGTCCTCATCGCGGTTCCAGCATTAGCGGCTGCAGCAGGCGCACTAATACGGACAAGTCTCGAATCCGGGGAGAACTGGACTCGGGCCGCCGTTCTCGGGGGAGCTGCAGGGTTGATTGCGGGCCTTCTCTTTGTCGCCTCACAACTCGTTGGCGCTCCCGATGTACTGGAGACAGCTGCTGCACAGGGTGTCCGGCGTCTGCTCTTCTTCGTTCTGCCAATCGGCTTCGTTGCGGGTCTGACATTCGACGCCGTATACGGACGCCTGCGGCGCACAGACGTGAGCCAGGTTACGACTTTCGAGAAGCTGGACAATTTGTGACCCAAGACCAACTGCGGGAACACCTCATCCCCGTCAGCTGCGTTCCATCAGCCCAGGGTCCAGGTAGGCGTGCCCGAGGGCGTCCAGCAGGTGTCCCCGCCCGCGGGGACGTCATGGGCGGCGGCCCCGTCGCCCCGAGCGTCCAGCCCGAGGACGAGTTCAAGCTGGTCGGCCGTCATCCGCTGCCGGGCCGCGGCCTTCATGTACTCCAACTCAGCCTCGTTGTGGGCTGACCCGATGTGCTCGATATCCGGCGACGCGCGCCGCGAAGTACACAACCTGGACCGCCGTCGCGCCTGACTTCGTATTCACCGGCCGCACGTACGACGGGCACCACGCCAGTCTACGGCCTCCATTAGTGCGCAAATTCGTGAAGCGAACGCCGGGAAACCGCACGTCAGCTCGACGAACAAAGCATGGCATGTGAGCGGTCAAGCATTCGATCCCGAGCAATAGCGGGAATCCTTTGAAGCATCTATCTTCCGGCCGCGACGGACTGGTGGCCTATGCTACGCAGCGACGATGCCGCTGACTGCCCGCCACAGGCTTGCGTGGACGGTCGCAGACCAGGGGCAGGCACGTTGAGGCCGAGTAGGCGTGCCACCATGTATCTGTCGATCGGAAGGGGATCATCGGCGACCAGCGCCCGGATACTCTCGAGCCTGGCCGTAGATTAGCCTCGATTCCCGGTGCGGTAATCCACTTGAGGTTGGGCCCTGGCAGACAGCGCTGGCGGGGACGTGACCTGGGTGAACGTCAGCAGATCTCCGTCAATGCCGCAAGTCGACCGTAGTGGTTCGCCGTGCTGAACGCAGAAACACTGCAAGGAACCCGCAGGTCATGACTGTCGCACTGCCAGCACTGTCCAAATTCGCTTCAAGATCTTCGTTGGCGTCTATTCAGACAGACTCATTGAAGTCAGGGCATCTGTCCTGGTCAGCGACGTCGGCGATGCAAGGGCTCCGGTTCAGGCAGCTCGCCGGGAATCGAGGTTAGAGTGTTCTTTCGAGGAACCACGGCCATCTTCTCGCGGACCATAGCAAGATCAAATTGAGTGGCAGATCGAGTGGCAATCGGTGCTCGTGAGTGCCTGTCACCGGGCTCGTGAGCGCTGGTGTGGGCTCGTGTTCGGCCTGGTCAAGCGTCTGACCAGCGGTTACGGAACCTTACAGTTATTCATGGTAAGGAGAAGGTCTACGGTTCGATTCCGTAAGGGGGCTCCGCAAAGTAGCAGGTCAGAGGGTTCTTGTGATTGGTCTGAGGTGGCCGTCAAGATCAGCTGACCGTCGTTTGACCGTCGTTCTGGGCGTGGAGAGTTGGCACTCAGCCGCACGGACTGATTCTCGATGACACGCCGGTCCGGTGTGGCGAAGGCTCTTGTTGAACAGCCGGGGTCGTGCTCTTCGCGGGTCGCGTTCGCCGTTGCCATGGTGGCGGCGGCCGTCCAAGATCTTGGGCGCCCAGCTGTGCTGAAGACAGATCGTCCAGTGAGGACACATTCCAGGCCGCCACGGTTCGACTAAGTGGTCTCGGCCGTAAGTTCGTCGGGTGTCAGGCCCAGGCGGTGGGGTCGTTGAGGTAGAGGCCGCAAGCGGTGTCGAGGGCGTCTTGGCAGGTGCCGATGGGCAGGCCGGTCGGGAAGATCGATTCGTCGTAGTCGTCGTGGCTGGCGCGGTAGATCGCGAACTGCCATTGGTGGGCGGAGCCGACGTAGCGCAGCCGGCATAGTTTGAGCGTGGTGGCGCCGGTCAGGGTCGCGTCGATGTAACTGAAGGCCCCGCGGTGGCGTATTTGCAGGCTGGTGATCTGGGGCCAGCGTTCGCGGGCCCTGGCGCGCAGGCGCTGTTCCAGGGATGCCTTCGTCGAGTCGGGGTATTTGGCCACGGCAATCATCTTCCACGACGGCGTTCGCGATCTCGGCGTGTCGCGCCGCGGGCTGGCGTTCGGGTACGGCACAAAGATCAGATGCCTGTGACGAGTTCGTGCCTGATTGTCCTGTCCTGGAAGGAAGAGGCCGTGTTAGTGGCCCGTGCCCGGTCGGTGCGCAGCGAGTACCGGGACCGGCTGCGGGCCCAGATCGTGCTTGCGGCGGCCGCTGGCAAGACCAGCGCCGCGATCGCCGTGGAGGTGGGTGTGCATGTGGACACGGTCCGCAAATGGCGCCGCCGGTTTGCTGCCGTCCGGCTGCCTGGGCTGAAAGATGCTCCCCGAAGTGGGCGCCCGCCGGTGTTCACCGCCGCGGACCGGGCTGAGGTCATCGCGCTGGCGTGCGCGTTGCCGGCCGAGTCCGGCGTGCCGCTGTCGAAGTGGAGCTGCCCGGAACTGGCCCGCGAACTGGCTGCCCGCTGCCAGATCGCGGTCTCGGCGTCCACGATCCGCCGGTGGCTGGCCGGCGATGCCCTCAAACCCTGGCAGCACCGGTCCTGGATTTCCGTCCGTGACCCCGAGTTCGCCGCCAAGGCCGCCCGTGTGCTCGACCTGTATGCCGGCATCTGGGATGGCGTACCGCTGGGCAGCAACGACTATGTGATCTGCGCAGATGAGAAGACCTCCATCCAGGCCCGCTGCCGCTGCCACCCCACCCTGCCTCCAGGCAAAGCACGCGCGATGCGGGTCGAGCACGACTACAAACGCGGTGGCGCCCTGGCCTACCTGGCCGCCTGGGACGTCCACCGCGGGCAGGTAACCGGCCGGTGTGAGCACACGACCGGAATCGCACCGTTCTCCCGGCTGGTCAAGCAGGTGATGACCACCGAGCCCTACGCCAGCGCGAACCGGGTGTTCTGGATCGTGGACAACGGGTCCTCCCACCGCGGCACCGCCTCAAGCAAACGGATGACCAAAGCCTGGCCGAACGCGCACCTGATCCCCTGCCCACGCACGCCTCCTGGCTGGACCAGGCAGAAATCTACTTCTCAGTCGTCCAGCGCAAAGTCGTCAACCCCAACGACTTCACCGACCTCAGCCAGATCCGCGACCGCCTCGCCGCATTCGAGGCCCGCTACAACGCCATCGCCAGACCGTTCAACTGGAAATTCACCCGCGCCAACCTCGACGACCTGCTCCACCGCATCGACGCCCACGACAAGACCCAGCCCCACACCCTGGCAGCATGAACCCCACCCCCGACGAACTAACGGGCGCGACCACTAAGTTATCCACCGACGTTGCCCGCCCGGCCAGCGGCCCGGGCGAAGCGGCGGGACCGGTTCTGCCCTACCGTCTGGGTATGCCTGCCAGGAAGCGGCCCACTCCCCAGGACGCGGTCACCGCTCGCCGGATCCTGCTCGACGGGATGGCCCGGGACACCGGGGTATCTGAGTTGGCAGGGGAGCTGGCGCCGCTGCATCCGCGCGGCAACACCTTCCCCGGCGAGGTATTCCTCCAGGTCGCCGCCGACGCGCTGGAGTGGTGCGGGGCCAGCCGCGCCAGTCCGCTGGCCCTGGAAGGGATGCCGGAGCGGTTCCTGCCGGAGTGCGCCTTCCGCGGCCGGGAAAACAAGAAGCTTCAGTTCGCTGTCCTGGCGGCGGCTGCGCTGAGCGGCGGAGCCGAGCCTGACCTGCTTGGCGAGGTCGCCTGGTGGCAGACTGACGACTTCTGGCAGTACGCCCTGTACACGGCGGTCGCTTATATCCGCGCCGCCGCCAGCCGAGCCGGCGTGCCGGTGCGCCGGGTATGCCAGGAACTGGCCCCGCGTGCTGGCCCGCAGCCCGGATGAACCCTCACTCGATGCCCGCTGACGAGTTTCGCAAGCGTCCAAGCCAACCGGCGTGCCGGGCCGGCAGCAGCTGACCGCGCTGGAGGTGCACCTTGGCACGGACCTGGTTGTCGATCCGGGTGGACCTGGTCGAGGGCCACGGTGAGCGGTACTGGCCGCGGCCCAGGCGGATTTTCGCGGCGGCGCGTAGCCACACTTTCAGGCAGTTCGCTGACGCTATTGACGGCGCATTCGCCCGATGGGACCGGTCTCACTTGCAGGAGTTCACCTCACCGGCCAGACCAGGCTGTGCCGGCCGGACCGGGACTGGGAGATCGAGGGGGAAATCACCGAGGACTACCAGCGCGTCAAGCTGTCGCGGCTGCGGCCGGGCGAACAGTTCGTGTACGTGTTCGACCTGGGCGATGACTGGGCATACTTGTGCACGGTCGGCGCGCAGCGGATCGACCCGGTCGAGGCGCTTGGGATCCTGCCCGGCACACCGCTGCCGTACTGGGGCTGGGGTGACATTCCCGACCAGTACCGCCGCCGCTGGGACGGCGACGACGGCGAGTCACCCCAGCCCGGCGACCCCGGGTTCGCTGATCTTCCACCGTTCCGGCCCCAATGGCGGACCGCCAGCCGGCGGCCGGGGCCCAGCATCACGGCACTGTAACCGGGCACCTGCCCACCCTGGCCAGCATCAGCATGCACGTCCAGGCCGTGCCGCCACCGCGGCATACATGCGCGTGGTCGCAGGGAAGGTCACTATTCGTGGCGCCCTGGCGGTGTTCCATCGGCCGGGTTTCCGCGTCCTCGGTTGGCTGCCGTCGTCAGGTCGGGCAAGCTCAGGACATGGAAACAGGCGGCCGCGCGTTCGTGACCGTGGACGTGCATTACCTGGGCTCCGGGGGTGCGCGGGCAGCGGCCGTGGTGGCTGCTGATGCCCGCTTCTCAGAGGTAGTGGCTGAACGCACTGAATACGTGGCGGAGGTGCTGCCGTACCGGCCCGGTGAATTCTATCTGCGTGAACTCCCGCCGATCCGCGCGGTCCTGAGCGGGCTCAGCGGTCTGGGGCTTCTGGTGGTCGACGGTTACGCCGACCTTGACCCCGGCGGCCAGCCCGGCCTGGGTGCGTACGCGCACGCTGAGTTCGGCAGCCCGGTGATCGGCGTGGCCAAGACCGCCTTCCGGACGGCTAGCCACGCCGTGCCCGTGCTGCGCGGAACTTCGGCGCGCCCGTTGTTCGTCACCTCGGCCGGGATGCCCCGCGACGCAGCCGCGCAGCTAGTGCGGCACATGGCCGGACAACACCGGCTGCCCGACGCGATACGCCGCGCCGACACACTCGCACGCACGAGCCTGCCCGCCGCCGAACTCACTCACCGGCAGCACGGCTGACCAGGCGCGGATCGCGGCATGTGCGGATGTTCCCAGTGATTAAGCGATGGCCCAGTCCCATGGTTGTCGTGATGCCTATCCTTCTACGGGAGGGCGTAGCTTCCCCGCTATTCCTCCGGACACCTGGACGGTCACCCCTTGCCGTTGCGCGTATTTTCGAGCATCCTCGGCGAAAGCGCGCAGTTGCGGCCAGCTGTTCATTCCCTGCTCTGCGTCGCGATGCGCGATGAAAGTGTCTCCAGCTAGGAGTGCTCGAACAACAGGTAATCCCCAGAGCTCAAGGGCGTCTTTCCTCCGGACATAGCGACGTTGATAGTAGATCCCAAGAACGTTGAGAGAAGCCAGAGCATTGTTGATCGATACGTAGTCATCCTCGCTGAGGTCTTCTACTCGCACTCGTGTCTCCGTCATCGCATACAGGAGGCGTCGGCCGCGCTGTTGGTCAGCAGTAATAAGATGTTCGTGAATCCGGAGGATCAGGTCGCGCCTGTCACGCCAGCGGCCATGAAGGAACACGCTCAAGCTGAGCGCCAGCGCCACGAACGAGATCACGATACTCATCAGGAACCTCCTGCGCCGATGCGTGGACGCGGGTTTGGTATCAACGCACAAGGACAGGATCCGCTCCGTCGGCCAGCGCCGGAAGTCCTGGCACCTCAGTCCATCGAGGAGACGCCGCAGTTATCGTAGAGCTTAGGATGCTCCTGGCCAGGCGGCATCGTCATGGCGGGACGGAACGCGCCGAGTCTGGGGCGCCTTCACCAGCGGTGCACCATGAGCCCCGATGTACTGCGCTCCACATCACAGGCGTCCCGCAGTCGAACCGCTCGCTTGGCTGCAGCCCGGTCAGCGGCAGATGAGTACGCGTGATCCCGCTTACCGCGATCATTCTGTGGCTGCCAGCAAGACGGATGACAATTACTCTGTCCCGTCCTTTTCAGGCCCTGAGGCCGCCGCGCCCTTCCATGCCGCGGTGAGATGCCTGGGGCGGGGTTCGAGGCTATCCAGCGTCCTGCCCAGGCCTCCTGCGATGATCGTTGCCGTGACGAAAGACGCGGGTGATCAGTCCGGCAGCGAAGCGTGGCACGACAAGCTCGAACAGCTCCCGCATGTTTCCGCGGCCGAACGCAGGCAGATCATCGATGACTACCTCGCCACGGTCCTTCGTGATGTCCCCCCGCAACTGCAGGCCCGGGCGCGCCGGAGCCTGCCGGACTTGCCCGAGCATCCTGCCCCCGCGCAGGTCAGCGCCTGGCTCGACGCGGCCGGGTATTTCCGCGGTCCCGTTTTCCGCCAGCTCGCCCGGCAGGTCACGCCGGTGCTCGAAGCCGAGGCCAGCCTGCTGCGCGAAAGCAGTGAACTGCTCCTGGCGCAGGGAGAAGTCTCTATCGCCAGAAGCGCCGCAGTAGTAAGGGCGACGCTCAGAACTCCCAGCCGATGGCGGCCAGGAGCCATTCACACATCGGCCGAGCGAGCGGATGGCAGCGTTTCGGCACGCAGCGTGATGCCGCTTCCCGCCCAGATGGAGCCGGCGTCCATGCTCAGCGAGATCACTCTTCAGCTTGCGATCGCGCTTGCCTCGCTGGAGGAGTAGCTGAACCTGTGCACGACTCGCGGCAGATGAGCGCACCAAAGGAGCGTTTGGATTTATCCATAGAACCGATCGCCGTGTACGACATCTTCGAGCTGCTAAGTCATGTAGCTACCTGATATGGCTAACACGCATAGACATATCAGGCTTTATGGCTATTTCGGACACCGCCCTGGTCAAATTGTCGATATCTAGTCGGCTAATGGCTTACCCTTGCATATCAGGGCCGGAGCATTACGGAATCTACGGTTGATTACCGCTACCTGCTCCGCGCTTCGTCCAGGATGCAGGCGAGACGGCCGGGCTTTGGAACATGCGGACGCATCCGAGACCGCTCGGTCAGCAGTGTCTTGCTGAGTACATTTTTAGGAGGCTGCAGATGCCCGAAGCTGGCACGGAGGCAAGGATCGCCGTGGCCGACGGCAGCCCAGATGATCTTGGATCGCTTTATAGATGGCTCCGGAATGAGGATGCCCTGCGGGGATGCTTACGGTTCGTGCTAGCGCCTTTCGGCACGGAAGAGATGGGAACAGCCCAAGATGCGATTGCAGTGGCAATGGGCAGTGGCGGTGCGTTTACGATTCTGGCAACAGCATTGCCTGTATGGCTCCGCCAGCGCCGTGGCTCGCAGATCAAGCTTGAAGTGACCGTGCCCGCGTGGGGTTTGCGGCTAGTGATCGAAGCTGATAAGGCGGAGGATGCAGACCGCCTCTTGCGGCAGGTCCTGAATGCGCATCCTCAAGGGCGGTGAAGCCAGATGCGCTTTGCTCAGCCGGATCAGTCTTGGGCAGTAATTATCGGGACCGCTTCGTATATCTGCTCGGATTTGCCAGGATTGCCCTCAGTAGCCAATAATCTTACTGCTTTCCGTGATGTGCTCACAGACCCGCAGCTTGGTGGCCTGCATCCTGATCATTGTGCTGTCATTCCCGATCCGTCGGCGCTTCCTGCATTGGGAGTGGAACTGGCGCGGGTTGCGAGACTGGCTGAGGACACGCTAATTGTCTACTATGCGGGGCATGGACTGCTAGATGATCATGGTGCCCTGTTCTTGGCCCTGCAGGAGACGGATCCCGACCACGTCGTGTACACCGCCTTGCCGCTCGCATGGATCAAGCAGGCTGTCAGCGACAGTCCGGCGCGTAGCCGGATCTTGATCTTGGACTGCTGCTTTTCTGGGCGCGCGATCGAGGCCATGGCCAGTCCGTCGGCACTGGTGTCGGGCCAGATCGAGATAGCCGGCGCGTACACGCTCACCTCTGCTCCTGCGAACGAGCCCGCGCGGGCCCCGGCCGGTGCACGCTACACCGCTTTCACCGCCGAGTTGCTGAACATACTCCGAAATGGCCTTGAAAATGGTACCGAGGGTCTGTCGCTGGGAGATGTCTACCTGGAACTCAAGCGTGCCCACCTGGCACGCGGCCTTCCGCCACCGCAGCAGCGGAATACTGCGACAGTTGATCGCCTTGGGATAGTGCGCAACATGGCATACCAGTGTGCGACCCTCCTAGGTCCTTCAGGTCCCACGCCCGATGTTCCGCCTGCTTTGTGGCCGCCTCCGCCATCAAGCGACGAGCCAGCAGCACCGTCTGTGGGTGGAATCCTGGAGCGTGATCATGCCCCTGCGCCACTTTGGGCTAGCGGCCTGGCGGCGTGGCGGGCCGGCGATCTCGACGGTGCCGATCAATTGATCAGGCACGCGATCGAATCGGCGACAGATGACCATGCGATTTGGGCCGCGTCCATCGTCCTTGGCTTGCTTCGCCGCGATGGGCACCGGGATCTTGAGGCGGCCGAGGCACTTCTGGAACGAGCCATCGACTGTGACGACGCACAGCTTGCCGCGCTTGGGCGACTGCATCGCGGGTGCGTACTTGAGCTTCGCGGCGACACGTGCGGGGCTGAGCGCGACTACCGGCAGCTGATTATTGACACGCCTGTGATGGATTGCGCGGCCTTCGCCGCGGTGCGCCTCGGCTGGCTGCTCACCGATAAGGGCTGCGACGAAGAAGCAGAACAGACCTTCCGGGCAGGACGCAAACTAGGAGATTCCCCGGCCAAAGTGTGGCTTACGCTTGGGCTGGGCAATATCCTCATGGAGTCTGGACGGTCCGACGAGGCGGCAGACATGTTCGAGGAAGTATTGGCCTCAGAAAACGGCAGCGCCAAGGCGTTCGCAGCTCTCGGAGCCCGACAGGCTTGCTTGGGAGGCGGGCTTACGATTGAAGCAGCAGAATATGCCCGTTTAATTGCACAGAATCCTGATGCGACTCCTCTCTGGCCTGTTGTGCTGAGCGATGAAAGACCATCGACGCCTGATGGGCGAATCTACGCTATGTCCAAGTGGCTGACATGGCTCCGTTCAGGCGTCGGTGAATCTATTTGCCTTACAGGCAAGTCAAGTCGGCAGCAATTCATCCTGTTTGAAAATCAGGATGCCTTTACGATGTCTGTATGCGTTGTGCCACGTGCTCTCCCGCGACGTCTCCGTGGAAATGCCAAGGAGCTTTCTCGACAGCTGGCAATCATGGGCTTCGAGTTGCAGGATGAAGATGAAAGCCCGCTTGATGGAGATACCGAATTTTGGGTGATGAATGTTGCAGATAAGACTGATGATGAGCTCGCCGCGATGAGCAACGACATCCTGATGGGCTCACTGGTCGGACGATGCGAATTTATCCTTGAAGTGGAACCTGCGCCCGCTATCACATGTTCTCCTCAGCCAAGGCCGCCTCTTCCTGACCTACTGCCAGATTAAATCAGTCTATATTTTCCCTAACTCAGCGCTACTAAGGTTAGGCGCTTACTCTTCTCGGCAGAATCGATGTTCACCGCGGCAGGGACGGTAAGTCCTGGCCGTGTTGAGAGTCCGGGCTTGTGCCAGTGAAGTCTCACGGCTGGTGGCGGTGGGCGAGAAGCCGGGTTCGCTGTGACCTGGACGCTCCTGGCCTTCTGGCTGTCGTGGGCCAGCTTGGATGCCCGTCGCAGTGGCAGGCGCCTGGGGTGCCGGTTGCCCGCGAAGTCGCTGCCTGCAAGTTGCCGGCCGTGTGGTTATTGCGTTCCGAGGATCCGCAGGCCGTGATGTTCGGTGAAGTCCTCGTAGTCCTTGAGGTACAGTGACCGGCCTCTCGGCTGACGGCTGCCTGGGGTCTGGATGACACCCGGTTCGGCACGTCAGTCGGTCTGGCGAAGCTCATCATCGGCGAGTGCCAGCTCCTGTCGGCGGACAATCGGGTCCGCTCCAGCTGGACTATCCGGCCCCGCTCGCTCAAGTGCTGCCGGTACTCACCTCGCGCGTCTTCCCACGATTGCATCTACGTCTCAGGAATCAGCGCGCCGGAAACTCCGAGACGGTTCAAACGGAACTTTTTTCCGGCGGAGATGCCTGTAGCGGACTCATTTGCGCAGGTAGAAGGTCTGAGGCGTGCGGCGTAACTCCGGCGTGATGATCAATTTGCGCCGGCGAAACATAACGGCCGGACCGTGTTGATCGTGAATACGTCAGCCGCCCGGCAGCAGGCCATCTCCGTGACCTCCGGTGTGCGGAACTCGCGGTGGATGCGCGATATCGGTGACCAGCTCCGCCAGCGGGTCTTGGACGGGGAGTTCCCGCCCGGATGCGCGCTGCCCGCAGAAGCGGAGCTGATGAACGAGTTCCAGGCGCCGAGGGCCGTGGTCCGGGGCGCGCTGGACCTGCTGCGCGCCGAGCAGCTGGTGGAACGTCTGCGTGGTGCAGGGACTTTCAGCGTCTCCCGGAAAGTTGCGCACCGGTTCGAGCGGCTGCGTGCTGTGAGCGCCGGGCAGCACCAGGGGGAAGACCGCACCGCGGGGTCGATCGTGGCTCTCGACGTGATCGCCGCGACGCCGTTCCTCGCCCGGAACCTGGCGATCCCGGACGGATCAGCCTGCCTGCGGGTGGAAGTCCTGGTCACCTTCGACGCGGTTCCCTACTCCCTGACCACCAATTATCTTCCAGGCCAGCTGGAGACCCGGGCCCGGCAGGTGCCGTACTCGGGGGACTGGTGGCGTTACCTGGCCGACCTGGGCTGCGCCCCGGCGTCCGCTGATGTGTCGGTCGAGGCCACCAGCGCTGACGCCTACGCTGGCCCGCTGCTCGGCGTGGAGGTCGGAGCGCCGATCCTGCTGGTCACCCGCCTCGTGCATGACCAGGATCGGCGGCCGCTGAACTTCGCCTTCTCCCGTAACCGATCGGACCGGCTGCAGCTCAACATGCGTATCCCGATCGGCGATCTCGATTCTGCCGCCGATGACGCGTGAGCACCACATCCCCAGCGGACGCTGCGCCGCGTGGCTGTTTCCCCAGAACGGAGAACCGAATGACTGACATCGAACTACCTGCCTCGGCGAAATCCGGGGTGGCTGCCTTGCGGGCCGGCAGCCTGTCCATGCCCAAGGTTCTCGGCATGGGTGCCGCCTACCTGGCTCCCGGAGTCATCCTCATCACCAACCCCGCCTACCTGGGGCTGGTGTCGGGTAAGCAGTCGTGGCTGACGATTGTGCTGGATATCCCGGTATTCGCGTGCCTGGTGGCGGTGATCTCGGTGTTCGCACGCCGCTACGTGGTCACAGGTTCGCTGATGTCGTACCTGGGTGAGGCCTTCGGCGGTAAATCAAGGATTTTCTCCGGATCACCGCTGATCGTCGGCTATCTCCTCTCCATGCCGCTGACCGCCATCTTCGTCCTGACCTTCGCCCAGGGGCTGCTGCTGGACCTGAAACAGACCTGGAGCAGCAATGCGTCTGCGCAGGTCCTCGTCATCGCGGTCGTCACCGTGATAGCCGGGTACATCTCCTACCGGGGAGTCGTGGTCACGGCGCGGCTGGCCATCTTCTGCACGGTGATCTGCGCTCCGCTGGTCCTCGTCCTGGTCATCGCGGCACTCATTCACACGGGCGGAGCCTTCACCTCCCAGTTCAGCCTGAGCGGCATGACGTTTTCGGACCTGGTCGCCGGGCTTGTGCTGGTGTTCGTGGGGTTCGTCGGATTCGAGGGCTTCACCGCGCTGGGCCGCGAGACCAAGGACCCAGTCAGGAACACGCTGCGGATCCTGCCCATTCTTGTGGGCCTAGTCGTCGCGGTTCTCCTGGTGGGCTGTGTGACGCTGGTCCCGCTGCTGCTGCAGCACATGAACCAGATCAACGCCGGGCAATCACCGTCCTCCATCGTGGCCGACGCGGCGGGCATCGGATGGATAAAGATCCCCCTGGACGCGTCACTGTTGCTGGCCACCTTCTCCTGCCTCATGGCGGTGTTCAACGACGCGGCCCGCGTGACGTCCACGGCCGCCCGGGACGGCATGCTGCCCCGCTACTTCGGGCAGATCAGCGCGAAGACCGGCACCCCGGCCCGGGCACTCGCGGCCATGGGCGTCCTCGCGATCGGCGTTCCCGCCGTGTCCCAGTACGTCGTCCGGCAGTCCCCGTTGCAGGCGTCCGCGGCCATGGGCCCCACCCTCGTGTACCTGTGGCTGGTGCCCTACTGCGCGATGTGCATAGGGGCCATCGCGCTCAAGCGGCGCGAAGGTGCCCTATGGTCCGGGGCGTCCGCAGCCGCCGCTTTCGCCTTCGTATTCCTGGTCCTGGTCCTGGCGTACAGCATCACGCACGCGAGCGGAACGCTACAGAAGGTCGCCCCGGCGGTCGCCCTTGGGCTCGCCGCGCTCCTGTTCCTGGTCTCCCTCCCCCGTGAACTGTCGGCGGCCCGGCAGCCACGACCGGTCGAGCTGGCCGCCGACGAGCCAGCCCCGGCCCAGTGAGCCCGGCCGCCTCTGGCCCGGCTGGGCCCGGGCGCGCATCCGGGCCAAGACCGGCGCCCGGGAGACCGGCGGGAATGGGGCTGCCTGGAGATGGGCTGCCTGGAGATGGGCTGCCTAGGACCATCGCCGGGTGCGCTGCGGCCCTCCGCAGCGGACAGCTCAGCAGCGCCCAACTCGTGTCCGCCCTGCACCAGCAGGCCGACGCAGCCGACCCCGCACTCGGCGCGTTCACCGCTCGTTTCGTCGAAGAGTCCCATGAGGCTGCTGCCGCGGCGGACGCGGAACTGGCCGCCGGCCTGGATCGCGGCCCGCTGCACGGCATCCCGATGGGGGTCAAGGACATCATCGCCAGCCGTGAAGGCATCACGTCGGCGAGCTCAGCCGTGATCGACCCCTCGTGGTGGACCGGTCAGGACGCCCCCGCCGTCGCCCGGCTCAGGTCCGCAGGAGCGGTCATCATGGGCAAGACCACCACCATGGAATACGCGCTCGGCGAGCCCGACAGCGACCAGGAACTAGCCCAGCCACGCTGTGCCTGGGACCTGAGCAGGTGGGCCGGGGGCTCGAGCTCGGGATCCGCGTCAGGTGTCGCCGCAGGCCTGATGCTGGGCGCCCTCGGATCCGATACCGGAGGCAGCGTCCGCCTGCCCGCCGCCTTCAACGGCGTCACCGGGCACAAGCCGACGTTCGGGCTGGTCCCCAAGTCCGGCATGCACGTGCTCGGATTCTCCCTGGATGCGATGGGCCCGATAGCGCGCACCGCCCGCGACTGCGCCCTCATGCTGGACGTGATCGCCGGGGCGGATGCCTCAGACCCCTCATCCGTGAACGGGCCCGCAGCCGGGTACGCCGCCGCCCTCGAGCCAGGCGACCTGGACCTGAGCGGCGTGCGCATAGGGGTCGACCAGGCGGCGGTCCGGGACCGGGAAGGGTGCGACCCGGCAGTACTCGGCCTGTTCGAGCGGGCTATCGGTGTTCTCGCCGCGGCGGGGGCGGTGGTCGTCCCGGTCGAATCGCCTCCCTGGCGGCTGTGCGCGTTGGCCGCGGCCGTGATCTGGCAGGCCGATGCCCTGTCCTACCACCGGGACCTGATCCGGGCCCACTGGCGCGAGTTCGGCCGGGGAATCCGGGCGATGTTCATCGAGGGCCTGCTGGTCACACCGTCCGACCGCGCCGCGGCCGACCGCGTCCGCCGGATGATCTGCGACCACGTGAGCGCCACCCTCACCGGGGTAGACGTGGTGCTCTCTCCGACGCACGGGAGCGTGGCGCTGCCCTACGAGGCGCGGTCGGGCAGTGGCGTTGACGAGACCGCGTTTACCGTGGCCTGGAACCTGACCGGGGGCCCGGCGGCGTCCGTGCCGATGGGCATGACGGCGCAGGGCCTGCCGCTCGGCCTCCAGATCGCGGGCCGTCCCTTCCAGGACGCGCGGGTGCTGGCCGTCGCGGACGCCTTCCAGCGGCTGACCAGCCATCACCTGGCCTGCCCGCCGCCTGTCAGGCCGCCGTCCACGCGCCCGCTGGCAGGGCACCGCTAAGGAGCCACGATGACTACCGACAACGCCCTGGCGTACGCGGCTTTCGTTGCCGCGCGGCTGGGAGCGCCCCTGACCGGCGAGGAATTGCGCCACGCGGCTGGCCGGGCCGTCTCCAAACAGGCGGAGCTCGCGCCGCTCTACGCGGCCCTGCCCGGCGCGCCCGTGCAGGGGACGCCCGTCTTCCGGCCAGGAAGCCCCGCCGGCCGGAATGACGGCGGCACCCAGATCGATGGGTGACACGGCACACGCTGCGGCCAGTGTCCCCGCCACGACGGAGCACCGTACCAGCCCGGCCACGTCGGCGAGCGGATTGTTCCTCGTCACCGCGGCCGTGGCGCTCTTCGGATTCGCGTACGGGGCTGACTCCTACGCCGCCGGCGACGGCATCCTGCGCCCGGTCCTCGCCTCGGCCCTGATCCAGGGCGGCGCCTCACAGATCGCGGCCGCAAGCGTACTCAGGACGGGCGGCCCCGCCATCGCCGCGATCCTGGTGGGCTTGGCGCTGAACCTGAGGTTCATGGCCCTCGGGCTCGTCATCGCACCCGATCTGCCCTCCGGGCGGCTCCGCAGGCTGCTGAGCGCCCACCTCGTCAGCGACCTGCCGGTCGGGATGGCCCTCACCGAACGCCCGGCGTTCCGGGCCCGCATGTTCTACGTCCTGGGCTTCGCCTTGTGGGGCGCCTGGGTCGGCGGGACCCTGCTGGGCGCCATTGCCGGCCGCACGTTCAACGTCTCCGTGCTCGGCGCCAACGGGGCCATCACCGCCAGCTTCGTCGCGCTCGCGGTGGAACAGATCGTGGGCTGGCGGGCGGCGGTCGTCGCTGTGGTCGCCTTCGCCGTCACCGCGGCGTTGCTGGCCTGGGCCACCGGGGCGGCCGTGCCGGGCGGTGCGCTGGCCGGCCTGGCCACCGAACGAGTGCTCCGGGCGCGACCGGAGGGAGCCGCGTGAGCTGGCCCGTTCTGATGGCCCTCGCGATCGGGACCCTGGCTCTGAAGGCGATCGGACCGCTGCTGTTCGCCGCGCACCCAGTGCCGCCATGGCTGGGGGAGACGATCAGCGGGCTCCCTCTGGCGATCTTCCCCGCCCTCGTCGCCTCAGCCACCCTCTCTCCCAGCAGCGGCATGAGCCTCGAAGAGCGCCTGATCCCGGCGGCCGTCGTTCTCGCGCTGCTACTGCTACTCCGCCGGAAGAACATGTTTGGGGCTGCCATGATCGTCGGCGCGGCGATCACCGCGCTGATCCACTTCCTGACCAGCTAGCCTCCGGGCCGGCGGAGCCCGCAAACCGGGCGATGTCCAGGTACCTACTGGCCGGGCTTGGCTAGTTCAGCTCAGGCAATCGTTCTCGCGCTCCACGCGGGCCGTTACAGGGCTCGACAGGAACCGATGTCGTGACCAGATGGCCGCCGTCTGGAATAGCCGATTTACTTTGCGGAAGCGTCTGCGATATCTACCATCGCGTTGAACCGTGCGACCTCAGTACAACGTTTCGCATCTGCCTTGGCGAACCCTGGCGCAGCGGTCGCTTATGCAGTTTCCCGGACCCTGACCCTAGCGAGATAGGACCTTGTTCCCCGTGACGGCGCCGTGCCCGCACATGGCGAAGGGCAGCTCATCTGCTTTGGGCCGGGTTATACCGCGACCAGCAGCATCCGGCTGGCCAGGGCCGCGGCAGCGGCGAGGGTGCCGCACAGCAGGTCGCGGGCGGCCGGATTGCCGCGCAGGTCCCACAGCAGGAGGCTGTTGTTCCAGGCGGCGTCACGAGCCGAGTTGATCGTCCAGCAGGCGATGAGGTTGCAGACCGCGCTCAGGTGGCGGTCGACGGCCAGTTCGGGCGCAGACTCAAAAGACTGCCGGATGGACTGCTCTGCGGCATCCAGCAGCTGGTCCACTTTCTGGTAGTCGGCCAGGTGAGCGCCGGCGGCCGGGGACGTGGACAGCGCGGTGCATGTTGTGGCCACGGCGATCGGCAGGTCGTGATTGATGTGGGCATTCATGCCGGCCAGGGCGAACTGGATCGGCTCAATCCCGGGCTGCGCGCGCTGCTCGGCAAGCGGCCGCCACGCCAACGGCACCGCGTCGGGGTCATCCGAGGCGTCCACCGCATCGAAGTACAGGTTGGCGAAGTCGACGTCAAGCTGGGTCATAAACGCGGGATCAGCGTAGAACCCGGCCCTCACGTCGCTGTCCACCTGCCTGGTGACTTCCAGGTACATGCGGTTGAAGCAGGCTAACCCGTCCCCGGCCGGGAGAGCCGCCCCGATCGCCTCCATGCGCGCCACAGCCTCGGCGACCGATGTCACGGGAGCACGCGAGACAGGCAGCCCGGCGGACATGGCGTCACTATACGATCACCACGACCTCTGGCCGGAACCGGCCCCGCGAGCAGCAGCAGGCAGGCCGGGCCAACGACCGCACGCGCTTTCACCGCACCGTGCGACCGGCTGGCGGATGCCGGTCTCTATTCGGCCGATAGCCAGCTCAACTCCGTGACCCTGGCGGTGAGCGGCACGCGGATCGTGGTGACCGTAGCGGCCGGCGGCTGCCGTACCAGCGCCTCGCTATCCCCGCCGGCGCAACACCGGATAAGAAGGACATTCCACGCCGACCGTAGCCAGGTTGCCCGCACGTTGCACGCAGATGCAACCAGAATTGCACGCCGGGTGGCCATGCTGGCTCACGGGAACCTGGCCCGACTATAAGAGCCGCTTCAGCGAGGGGCCCCGCAGGCCAGGTCTGTGCTTCACGCGAAGCTCAGGAAGTGGTGAGCAATCAGCATGGTCACGTCAGCAATGTCACGACGCAGGCGGCTTGGAGTGACCGAGATGTCCAATGAAGAGCGCGGCCGCAATTCAGAGGCTGTTCGCAATCTGGGTCGGACCTCACATGGACAGGAGAATGAAATGAACGGACTTCGCGCAGTGAGATCATCGAGAAAGGTCATTCTCGCACTAGCCGCACTCGGGCTCTTGCTTGGCATTCAGCTGACGGAGATGTCGGCGGCCAGCGCGGCTACCTCGCGTCCGGCGATCCCCGTCGCGCAAACGCACCAGGCGCAGCCCAGCACCACCCCTAGCGGGACATTCATTTACGCTTGGCCGTGTACATATGGTTTCTGCTACGACTATATCAATTGCACAGCAGGGAACCACCCCGCTCCCGCGAACATGAAAGCGGGAACTCAAGACAGCTTTGTACTAAATGACTGCAACGTGCGCGTCTGGCTCGCCCAGTATGCCAACGGGACCGGGTATAAATTGTGCCTTAGTCCTAACGCGGGGACAACACGGGTCTGGCTCTATCGGGCTTATGCAGATGTGGGCGTAAGCACGAACGGAGCTCACTGCTGACCAAGGTCAACAGGATAGCGTGAAGGAGGCCGGCGCAGCCACGGAATGCTGGCGCGCCGGACTCCTTTTGGGCCGCACGCCAACGGGCAGGTTGTCGCCGAGGCAACGGTGCTCTTCACCGGGTGAACTGGCTGGGACATCCCGATCGCGCGGCCCCGGACGTCCGATCGGACTGCGCTGGGCGTCGGTCATGCGCTCTCCCGCCGTCACCGGCAGCGGGCCTGGCCTGGTCAGGGGGTGTAGAACTGGAACGCCGCGTTGGGCGGCAGGTGGTCCTCGACCGGGGGGACCACGGGCATTGCTGGAGGGCGGCCCGCAGGTCGGCTGGCCGCCGGGTGGCTACGATCCAGGTGGGCGAGTCCACGGCACGGATGCGGCCGAACTGTCCCCAGTTGGTGCGGAACTCACGTAGATCACCTGCTGCGGTACCTCAGTCCGCCGGGCGGCGGGCCGGCTCACTGGGCGGCCCGGGTGATCGCGGTGGTCAGTTGCTGGGCCAGCCCCATCCGGTCGAACCTGAGAGGCGGATCTGGTTCCCCGTCCTGGCCAGTGTGGGTCACCTCGAACGCGCTGCCGTTGGGCCGGAGCCGGAACCGGTCCCGGCGCAGCCGCTGCTGCTGGTCGTGGCTGAAGATATCGACCGTGGGTGGTTCCCCGCCTGGGCTGCCGGGCGGGCTGACTGTCTGTGCCCAGGAGGCCAGCATTGACCCGGCCTTGGCCGGGGACACCAGCGCGTACCTGATCATCGTGCCGAACTCCGGACGGCCGCCAGGACCGGCCGGCCGGCCGGTCAGCAGCTCGCAGACCAGTGCCCGCAACTCCCGGCGTCTCTGCGTCATCCCGAAAACCGTGGCTGGTAGCCGGCGTCGCGGCCCGGCAGCTGGCAGGTCACCAGCGGCCTGGGTGCCGTCCGCGCCGCCACGATCATCGCCGCGCCTGCCGCTACGCGTAACGGGTTTCGTGTTGCCCAGGATCAGCCGGGCCGCCGCTTGCGGCGGGCGGCGCTATCAGTCTCCGCACAGCCAGCAACTCCAGCGTCTTGACCGTCATCTCCTGCCGCTCATCTTCGCTCATGCTGGCCCACCACGACCAGGTCCGGTCACATATCAGGCTCTTGCCCGCCACGCCGAGCACGCACAGCTCGGCTTGCGGCAGCTCCGGCAAGCTGACCGCGCCGTCCCGGTCCGCGGTCGCCGCTAGCGCCTCGACCGGATCCGCAGCACGCGGGCCCGGCGCGGTCACAGAGGCCCCTGGTCAGGTCACCCAGGCCTTGCGCCGCCGCCTGCCCCACATCGGCTGCATAACCCGCCACTGCATGCCGGGCGACATCACCTGCAGCACGATGGCTGGCGCGGTGTCTGGGTGAATGCCTACTCCAACGAGCTGCGGCCCGACTGGCTTCCCGCCCCGGCTTTCCGGACACCCCACCGAGGCTGGCGCGCCGGCCTGGGCAGCCAGGATCTTCAACGACCTGCGCGCCGCCAACGATGGAAAGCTCAGTGGCTCCTTCGATGTGTTTGCCTGGCGGGAACCCAGCGAGATCAGATTCGTTGAGGCCAAGGTTGGCGCAGACCGGATCCGGCCCAGCCAGCGCAGCTTCGTGGAAACAGCGCTGCGCTTCCATCACATCGAGCAGTTCACGATTATCGCGATTCCCAGGTAACCGCCCCCCGGCGAGGCCACATGGACCGGTAGGCGTTGGCTGCCTCGTTGACGTGATGGGCAGCCAGGCTCTTGTAGAGGCTGCTGCATTGAGCCGTGTAGGGATGCTGATGCCAGATGCAGGCCTGGAATGTGACCTCTTTGCCGTGGAGG
>JAWWPY010000029.1:0-41777 GCA_033854735.1 Streptosporangiaceae bacterium
GGGGGGCCTGGTGGCGGGCCCGCCCCAATGGGGCGGGCCCGCCTCATGGAGGGGGTCCCGGGTGCCGCGCAGGGACCCGGGGTCGGCCCAGGATGAGAATCCGGACCACTGATAGATAACGATCCGGCCGCAAGTCCTGCCCGGCGCAAATCCGGCCTAGAACAGGCCGACCGCAAGTCCGGCCCGGCGCAAGTCCGGCCCGGCGCAAATCCGGCCTAGAACAGGACCGACATCAGCGTTGCCGTTTCGGTAAAGCCCACCCGCCGGTACACCGCCCGGGCGGGGGCGTTGAAGTCGTTGACGTACAGCGAGACGACTGGCGCCACGGAGCGGAGTGCCTCCTGCACCACGGCGGCCATCCCGGCCACGGCGAGCCCGCGTCCGCGCAGTTCCGGCCGGACCCAGACACCCTGTACCTGGCATACCTGACTGGTGACCGCGCCGATCTCGGCCTTGAACAGGACCTGGCCGTTCTCGATCCGGGCGAAGGCGCGGCCCGCCGCGATCAGCTCACCCACCCGGGCCCGGTAGGCGGAGCCGCCGTCCGGGCCGACCGGGGACACCCCCACCTCTTCGGTGAACATGGCCACCGACGCGGGCATCAGCACGCTCAGCTCGTCCGGGCGCACCCGGCGGACCAGCGGGTCCGCCGCGGCGTGGGGCGGGCCCGAGATGGCCATCACCGGCTGCACCCGGCGGATCTCGCGGGGCTGCCCCCAGTAGGGCCGGAGCAGGTCCCACAGGTCGCGGATGGCATCGGCCGGCCCGACGATCGACGAGCAGCGCCGGCCCTGCAGCCGGGCCCGGCCCCCGAACGCCGCGATGGCGTCGGGTGTCGCTGCCACCGGGACCAGGTTCGCGCCCGCGTAGCACAGTGAGGTCAGCCGGCCGCCGGGCACGAATCCCCACATCTGGCCGCCGAGCCGCACCGGATCGAGACCAGCCTCGTGGACCCGGGAAGTGACGAAGACGTTGACCACCGGGTCCTGGTCACACAGGGCGAGCACGTCTTCGCGATCGCGGTCATTCAGCAAGCGGAGCGACGATGACCGCAACGCCTTGGTGCGCAGCACCCTCCCAGAGTATCGGCATGCCACGGTGAACGGCTCAGCCGGGCGACGGGGCGGGCAGCGCCGGGCAGGTGGCATTGACCAGTCCAGTGCCGGATGGCAGCGCGCCCGTGGCCAGGTACTGGTTCAGGTAGCCGTTCACACAGGTGTTCGGCGGTGACGCCAGGGACTGCCCGTGGTTGCCGCCGCCTTCCACGACAACCATCCGTGCGCTAGGCAGCCTGCGATGGGCATTCTGGGCGCCCGCGTAGGGGGTGGCCGCATCCAGGGTGCCCTGGAGCATGAGAATGCCTGGCAGCCCGGTGCCGTTGATCTGCAGCGGTTTCGCTGGGCCCGTGACCGGCCAGAACGCGCACGCGGCGTTGAACCAGGCGTTGTCCCAGGCTTCGAAGGGGGCGGTCTTGTACACCTGCTCGGTGTCGGTGTTCCACTTCGCCCAGCTGCGCGGCCAGTTGACGTCGCTGCACTCCACCGCGTTGTACACGGCGAACCCGTTCTCGTTCTGGGTCCCCTCCTGCTTGTACTGGCTGACGATCTGGACGGCCGAGCCACCATGGAGGTAGGCGGCCAGGGCGCCCGCGAGCCCCGGCCATAGCGCGTTGCCGTACCCGCCCTGCAGGAACGTGTCGTCGAACTCGTCCGGGCCGATCATCGGGCCGGACGGGCCGGCGATCGGGTGGGAGGCCAGGTCCGCGCGCGCCCGGTACCACGCCTGGCTCACCTGGGCGCGGGTGCTGCCGAGATGGTAGAAGTTGTCGTTGGCCGCCACCCAGGAGAAGAACGCCAGCATCCGGCCCTCGAACGCGTAATCCTGCTCGATGTTGTCGACGTACCAGGCTCCGTCCGGGTCCACCGTGCTGTCGAGGACCATCCGCCGGATCCGGTGCGGGAACAACGTCGCGTAGACCTGGCCCAGGTAGGTCCCGTACGAGTAGCCGAAATAGTTGATCTTCGAGACGCCCAGGGCGGCCCGGATGGAATCCATGTCCCTCGTGACGTTCTCGGTGGTCATGTAAGGCAGCAGCCAGCCGAACCTCTTCTCGCAGCCGGCCGCGTATGCCTTCGCGCGGCCGATGAGCACCTGTTCCGCGGCCGCGTTCGCCGGGATGTAGTCGGCCCGCACCCCGGAGAAGAACGACGGATCACAGGTCAGCTGGGGAACGCTGGAGCCGACGCCGCGCGGGTCGAAGCCGACGATGTTGTAGTCGGCGGCCACCGCCGGGTCGAGCCCCCCGGCGACGACCGCGGCGAGCCCGAGCCCGCTGGCCCCCGGCCCCCCGGGGTTGACCAGCATGTCGCCCTGCTGGCGGCGGGCGGGCGCGGTAGCCGGGGCCATGGACAGGGCCAGCGTGATCTTCCTGCCGTTCGGGTGGGCGTAGTCAAGTGGCACCTGGAGAGTGGAGCACCGCATGCGCGGGCCCAACGCCGCGCATGAATGCCAGCGCAACGCGCCAGCCTGCCCTGCAGCCGCCGAGGCCACAGACGTCCCGGACGAGCCCTGTGGGCCAGGACCGGCCGAGGTGCAGCCCGCCGCCGCGAGGGCGGCACAGGAGATGCTGAGCGCGGCCAGCAGCACACCGCGCCGCGAGCGCAGCCTGCTAACCCAGTGCGGAATCGGCATGGAAACCATCCTGCCCGATCGGCGGCGCGCCGCAGCCGATCACCCCCCGGGACCGGATTACGGCCAGGCAACGAATTCTGGCTCTTGCTCCGCCCCGGGGCGCCGCCGTTTTACGGCGTTTCAGCCGCTTTCTGGCGCTCCCGTAGCGCCGCTCGGTACTCTTTCACCACGATCTCGGTGAGTTCCTCGACCGAGGTGTCCTTGGATGCCTTGTCGAGGGTGATCTCGCCGTCCTGGATCAGGTTGATCCGGTCCGCGACCTCCAGCACCTGCCCGTAGTTGTGGGCGATGATGATGACCGAAACCTCCCCCCGCTCCTTGAGATCGGTCACCAGGTCCAGGATCAGCGCGCCCTCCTTGACGCCCATCGCGGCCAGCGGCTCGTCCAGCAGCAGGACCTTCGCGTCGGAGTAGACCGACCGGGCCACGGCGATCGCCTGGCGCTGGCCGCCGGACAGCTTGGCCACCTCGACGTCGACCGACTTGATGCCGACGCCCATGTCATCCAGGTGCTCCCGGGCGAGCTTGCGCATGGCCCGGTTGTTCAGCAGCGGCCAGCGGACACGCTCCCGGTTGAGAAACATGTTGTGATACACGGTGAGCTCGTTAACCAGGGCGAGATCCTGGTACACCGCGTCGATCCCGAGCGAGCGGGCGTGGTCCACCGACTTGAGCACGACCTCCTGGCCGTCGAGCAGGATCCGGCCCGTGTCAGGGGGCTGGAAGCCGCAGAGGATCTTCAGCAGGGTGGACTTGCCCGCGCCGTTGTCGCCGAGCAGCGCGAGCACCTCGCCCTTGGCCAGGCGCAGGTTGATGTCCCTGAGCGCGGTCACCGCACCGAACCGCTTGCTGATGTGCTCGACCCGGAGGGCGTCACCGCCGGGGGCCGGCCCGTCCGGGGCGGGGCTCACCGAAGCCTCGGTTGTCATCAGGTCATGCCTGCCCTTCGCAGCCGGGTGAGATAGGAGTTGGCGACCATCGCGAGCAGAATCGCGATGCCCAGGATGATCAGGTAAGGATTGGAGCTGATTCCGAGCAGGTTGAAACCGTCCTGCAGGATCGCGAGCACGAGCATGCCGAGGAACGCGCCGAGGACGGTACCGGAGCCGCCGGCCAGCGCGGTGCCGCCGATGACCGCCGCCGCGACCGCGTAGAACATCACCTCGTACTGGCCGGCGCTCGGGTCGATCGAGCTGTTCCTGAACGCCTCCAGGATTCCCGCGAGCATCCCGAGGGTACTCGCGATCATGAAGTTGCCGATCTTGACCCGGCCGACCTTGATGCCGGCCTCGCTCGCCCCGAGCAGGTTGCCGCCCGCTGCGATGGTGTGCAGCCCCCACCTGGTCCGGGTCAGGATGATGTGGAAGATCACGACGAGCACGACGCACCAGATGATCTCTGACCAGGCGAAGGTGCCGAACCAGTGCCCGAGGCCGACCGCCTCCGGCGGGATGTTCTTGGCCTGGGCCTGCGATGTCGTGAGCAAGAAACCGTAGAGCACGAACGAGGTGCCGAGGGTCGTGATGAACGAGGGCACCCTCAGGCGGATGGTGACGAAGCCGTTGATCCAGCCGATGATCAGGCCGCAGGCCACGGCGAGCACCATGGCCAGGATGACCGGTATGTGGTAGTCGGTGATGAAGTACAGCATCAGGAACGGCGATAGCGCCCAGGCAAAGCCCACCGACAGGTCAATCTCCCCGCAGACCAGCAGGAACACCTCACCAATGGCGATGATCGCGGTGGGGGCGGTGGCCTGGGAGATGTTGTCAAGGTTGAGCTTGCTGAAGAAATGGGTGTGCGCCGAGCTGATGAAGCCGAAGTAGAGCACAAGCAGGATCGCGATCACGAAGACGCTTGCTTCCCGCTGCTGCAGGAAGGTGGCGCCACCACGTCTGAGGAAGGACCCGAAGCCGTTGCGGGCGGCTGGCGGCCCGCCCGCCGGGCCGAGAGTTCCTGCGCTGCGCTGGGCAGTGTCACTCACGTCAATTGTCCGTTCTGTATGGCGCTTCCGCCCAGCTTATTCCCGCTCTGCACACCCCCGACGCGCGGACGGCGCCGCGACCTGCCCGGCCAGTGATTCCTGGTCGGGCAGGCGCGGCGCGAACGCCGGCGTCGAGTGCCGCTCATCCAGCGATCAGATCGAGATCGCGCCCGACCGGCTGAGGAGCTTCTGCGCCTTGGTCGATCCCTCGTACCTGCTCGGGGGCGAACTGTACGGGCCGACGTTGGCCTTGGTCACGAAGGTCAGGCCGGTGTCGGTCGCGGGCGGCGAGACCAGACCGCCGGACAGCTTGTACAGGTACAGATACAGGGTGGGCAGGAAGCCCTGCAGGTACGGCGACTGGTCGATGGTGAAGTCCAGGTTCCCGGCGGCAACGGCCGTGAGAGTGGCCGGCTCCAGGTCGAACCCGCCGGACGAAATCTTGCCCGCCAGCCCGTACTTCGCTAGCGCCGGGCCGAGCAGCGCGGTCGAGCCGCCGTCCACGGCGAATACGCCCTGCAGCTTGGACCCGTTGCCCTGGATGAACGCCGGGATGCTCGTTGTTTCCTGGCTCTGTGACTTGCCGCTGTCGAACCCCGCGGTGTGCAGGATCTTCAGGCCCTTGCCCGCGGCGAGGATGGCGGCGTTCGCGCCGTCGAGGCGCGGCTGGATGTTCAGCGACCCGGGCTGCGCGATGATGCCGCACGCCGTCCCGCCATGCGGCATCTTCGCCGCGATCCGCGCGCCGACCGCCTGGCCCGAGACATACAGTTCCTGGCCGATGTACGCCATGCCGTTGGTCGGGTTGTTGACCGCCCCGTTGGCGTTGTAGGTGACAACCGGGATCCCGGCGGTCAGGGCCTTGTTGATCGGGGCGACGAATGCGTTCGGGTCGACGACCACGGTCGCGATGCCGTCCGAGTTGGCCGCGATCGCGGAGTTGAGCGCGGTGATCATCGTCGGCACGGTCGCCTGCGTTGAGGTCGCGCCGGTCCAGGAGGGCGTGGAGATGCCGAGCAGTGCGGCGGCATCCGCGAACCCGTACTGGGTGGGCGTGAAGAACGCGTTGTCCGTGACGTGGTTGATGAAGGTGAACTTCCACGAAGGGGTCTTCGGGAAGTTTCCCGCGACATTCTTCGCGGTGGCCGCGGTGCTGCTGCCGCTGGATGAGCAGGCGGCCAGCAGGGCCGCAGCCGCAGCCGACGCACTGACCAGCCCGGTGCCCTCGATCAGCCGCCGGCGGGTGACCCCGTCCCTCATGTTAAGTGTCTCGATCGCCTCGTCGACCTTCGGGTCGATTTTTTTCCTCATGTGTCTACCTCCAGAAGAATTGCTCAGTGCTCGGTGCGACACCACAGCGCGGCGCGCCGAAAAGCGGATAGTTGGCTCGGTTCTGGGACACGGCACGTGGAACCGGCGGCGCCGTAGGCATCCTGGTTGCGGGCTCGGAACAATTGTTAGCGCTAACCTCGCCGACTATGCAAGGTCCCCCGCCGGAAGATGAGATCCCGCAGCGAACTGCCCACACTCGCTGCATCGCTCGTCCTCGATTCGATGTCGGTCGGTCTTCCGGGGCCGTGCATGGTGCGGAGTGCCCGCTGCCCGGCCCACCCATGGGTGCCGGACGGCGCATCGTGCCCCCCGGATGCGCTGTCGGATCGAACCCATGATCGAAGCGGCACACCCCTGTGGAGCCTTAAGCTAAATCACACAGAGTCGATCGTCAACGAACAAGATATAAAGATCCGATTCCGACGTGATCACGGGGCGGCCGGCGTGAGCCGTGGGCACTCCCCCTGCCAGAAGGAAGGCCCAGGGATGCTTGCCAGACACCGGCAGTCTCTGATACTGGAAGATATTCGGCGCGCCGGCAGTGCCCGGGTGAGTGACCTCACCCAGCGGCTGGGCGTGTCAGACATGACCATCCGCAGGGACCTGGAGGTCCTGGCCAGGGCGGGGCTGATCGAGAAGGTGCATGGCGGTGCCGTCCTGCCCGGCGCCCCGAGCAGCCACGAGCCAGGTTTCGAGGCCAAGTCCGTTCTGGAGCGACCCGAGAAGGAGGCAATTGCCCGCGCGGCGGCCGCCCTGGTGGTCCCGGGCACGGCGATCGCACTTTCGGCCGGGACGACCACCTTTGCCCTAGCTCATTACCTGCTCGACATTCCCGGGCTGACAATCGTGACCAATTCGATGCGGGTCGCGAACTTGTTCGAGACCGCCCGGCCCGCGGTACAGGTCGGCGCGGACGCCTCGGTGGTGCTGACCGGCGGCGTGCGAACCCCGTCGGACGCCCTAGTCGGCCCGATCGCCGACCTGGCCATCCGCTCGCTCCACGTCGATCTGCTCTTCCTCGGCTGCCACGGGATCGACATGGAGGCCGGGCTGACCACGCCCAACCTCGCCGAGGCCGAGACAAATCGCGCGTTCGTGCACGCGGCCCGCCGGGTCACGGTGGTGGCGGACCATACCAAGTGGGCCATCGTGGGCCTGAGCTCCTTCGCCGACCTCGAGGAGGTGGACACGCTGATCACCGACCGCGAACTGCACCCCGAGGCCCGCGCCCTCCTCGCCGAGAAGGTCGGCCAGCTCATCGTCGCTGACGGCCCCACCAGCATCAACGAAACCCCTGCGCCACTCACACCGTGACCTGACCTCTGATTGGCCGGTACTCACCGCAGGCCGGGAAGGGTGAGCAGTGGCGTGGCTGGCGATCAGCCCGGCATCCGGTGCTGCCGGGGTCGCACCACGGTTATATCCGTCGCGGCGAAGTCGTCGCCGGTGCACAGCACGGGGTGTCAAGGTTCGCTCGGCGAGCGCGTAAGTGAAGCAGTCGCCGAATTGAGCCCCGCCGGATGCCGCCCCTGGCATCAGCCGGGTGAGGGCGTTCTCGAGGTGTACCGCAAGTTCTTCGCCCCCCGGCTGGCCGAGGATGACCGCCACGGCCGCTGACGTATCGACGACCAGGCTCCCCCGCACGCCCGGCTTGCCTGAAGTTAGCTCACATTTTCGATTCATGCGTAGAGACTCGAATAAAAAAGCGATATACTGGGCAGTGACAGCGTCTCCACCGACCGGCGGGAGGTGACCAAGTGCCAGCAGACCCCCAGCACCCCGGCTCCCCCGGCAGCACGCCCCAGCCCGGCCGGTGGGCGGACTGGGACGGCCAGGAGGACGTGCTGGCCGAGGAACTGGCCGCGTTCCCTCCCGAGGACGAGCCCGACTGGGAATCCCTGGAGGACGCCGAGTACTCCAGCGATGCCAGCGACGACGAGCCGTGGCCCGCAGGCCCGCCCGGCGGCGCTGACCCCGGCAGGCAGCCGTGGCCCCCAAGCCAGCCCGGCTTACATCCCGGCGGTCACCCGGCAGGCACCGCGACCGCCGGTGACCACGCCGCCGCCACCCCCAGTGTTCCCGGCGTTCCCGACGCGGGCTCGGGGTTCGCGCATGGCGGGGCGGCGGATGTGATGCCGCCTGGCCCGCAACTCGCCGCCCTGACCGACCAGGCGTGGAGCGATGGCCTTGATGGCCTCGATGACGACGAGCTGGCTGGGGTGCTGGCGGCGTGGGCACGGCTGGGTGCCCGCGCTGCCGCCGGGCAGTTCGCCGCGATCTCCACGATCGCTGCCCGCCGTGAGGCCGAAGCACAGGCGAGCGGGGACTGGCGGCCGTACCAGCATGTCCAGGATGAGATCGCCATCACGCTGACACTGACCCGGCCCGCCGCTGCGCGGGTCCGGGACCTGGCCTTCTCACTGGACCGGCTGCCCCTCACCCGGGCCGCCCTGGCCGCCGGGGCCATTGACGAGCGCCGCGCCGCCGTGATCGCCGATGAAATCTCCGGCCTGGACGACGAGCAGGCGGCCGCCGTCGAGGCACTGATCATCACCAAGGCGGCGACGCAGACCACCGGGCAGCTGCGGCCCGCGGTGCACCGGGCGGTCATCGCCGCTGACCCGTCCGCAGCGAAACGGCGGAAGGAAGAAGCGCTGAAAGGCGCCCGGGTGGAAACCTCCAGGGATCCTTCCGGCACCGCCTGCCTCACCGGCCGTGATCTGCCACCCGCCGAAGTCCTCGCCGCCGACAAGCACCTGACCGCCCTCGCCCGCGCCATGAAGAAAGCCGGCGCCGAAGGCACCATGGACCAGCTGCGCGCCCGCGCCTACCTCCACCTCCTCGGCGGCGGCACCCCCCACACCCTCCTGGCCCTACCCCCCGCACGCACCAGCACCCCCGGCGATGGCACCCCCCGTGGTGAGACCAGCGGCACCCCCGGAAACGGCACGCCCGGCACCGGCGGGAACGGCACGCCCGATACACACGCTCCTGGTGACGGGACACCTGGCGACGCCACACCTGGTGACGCCACACCTGGTGACGGCAGCCCTGGCGACCGCGGTCCGGATGACGGCGGTCCGGGTACGGGAACTGCCAGTCAGCGAGCCACGAGGACGGGCACCCCGGGACCGGGACCAGGACCAGGACTGCCCACGCTGCGCGGGACGGTGAACCTGACCATGCCACTGGCCGCATGGCTCGGCTGGACCCAGTCCCCCGGCCAGGTCCCCGGGTTCGGCATCCTGGACGCTGAGGACTCCCGCGCCCTGGCCGCGATGCTCGCCCGCGACCCCGCCACCAAATGGTGCCTTACCCTCACCGACTCGGCCGGGCACGCCATCGCCCACGGCTGCGCCAAACACGGCCCCCCACCAGATCCCAGAGATGACAGCGGCCCCGACCCAGGGCCTGATCACGGACCTGAACCCCGCGCCGGACCCAGCCTAGATCCCGGGCCTGATCACGGACCCGAACCCCGCGCCGGACCCAGCCTAGATCCCGGGCCTGATCACGGATCTGGTCCCCGCGCCGGACCCAGCCTAGATCCCGGGCCTGATCACGGATCTGGTTCCCGCGCCGGACCCGGGCCAGGGCCGCCTGGGAACATCGGTTGGCTCCGGACAGTAAAGATCGAGCCGCTGCAGACAGGGACCTGCACCCACCCCCGGGAAACCCGGGGTTACCAACCATCCCGGGCGCTGCGGCACCTCATCGAGATCCGCCAGGCAACCTGCGGCCGCCCCGGCTGCCGCCGTGCCGCCACGGCCTGCGACCTCGATCATTCGATCCCGTACCACCTCGGCGGGCGGACCTGCGAGTGTGACCTCGGCCCGGTTTGCCGCCACGACCATCACCTCAAGCAAGCCCCCGGCTGGACACTCACCCAAACCCAGCCCGGCCACATGACATGGACCGCCCCCAGCGGACGGACCTACACCACCGGCCCCACGATCTACCCAGACTGACAGCACTACGGCACCGTCCCGTCCGCGGAACTCAGGAGATGCCGTCGGGCACCCCCGCCCGCGGAACTCAGGAGAATCCCGTCGGGCGCCCCCGCCCGCGGAACTCAGGAGATGCCGTCGGGCCCCCCCGCCCGCGGAACTCAGGAGACGACTACCTCGGGCGCCCCTGAGGCGGCGGAGCCACCAGCGGCCTCGGCCAGCTTCAGGGCCTCCTCGATCAAGGTCTCCACGATCTGCGACTCGGGCACGGTCTTGATGACCTCACCCCTGACGAAGATCTGCCCCTTGCCGTTACCCGATGCCACGCCGAGATCCGCTTCCCGCGCCTCGCCTGGGCCGTTGACCACACAGCCCATGACCGCGACGCGCAGCGGCATGTCCAGGCCTTCCAGCCCCGCGGTCACCTGGTCGGCCAGGGTGTAGACATCCACCTGGGCCCGGCCGCAGGACGGGCAGGAAACTATCTCCAGGCCCCGTTCGCGCAGGCCGAGCGACTCCAGGATCGCTGTACCGACCTTGACTTCCTCGACCGGCGGTGCCGACAGCGATACCCGGATGGTGTCCCCGATGCCCTCCGCCAGCAGCGCGCCGAATGCGACCGCGGACTTCACCGTCCCCTGGAAGGTCGGCCCAGCCTCGGTCACGCCCAGGTGCAGCGGGTAGTCGCAGCGCTCGGCTAGCTGCCGGTAGGCGTTGATCATCACTACCGGGTCGTGGTGCTTCACCGAGATCTTGATGTCGGTGAAGCCATGCTCCTCGAACAGCGAGCACTCCCACAGCGCCGATTCCACCAGCGCCTCGGGAGTGGCCCGGCCGTACTTGGCCAGCAGTCGCTTGTCCAGCGAGCCAGCGTTTACCCCGATCCTGATCGGCACCTGGGCGTCCGCCGCGGCGCGCGCGATCTCGCCGACCTTGTCGTCGAACGCCTTGATGTTGCCCGGGTTGACGCGGACCGCAGCGCACCCGGCGTCGATCGCAGCGAACACGTACTTGGGCTGGAAGTGGATATCGGCGATCACCGGGATCTGCGACTTGCGAGCGATCTGCGGCAAGGCGTCCGCGTCATCCTGCGACGGCACGGCCACCCGGACGATCTGGCAGCCCGTGGCGGTCAGTTCCGCGATCTGCTGCAGGGTAGCGTTCACGTCCGCGGTCAGTGTGGTCGTCATCGACTGCACGGAGACGGGCGCGCCGCCGCCCACCGGCACCGCATGCTTCCCTTTGCCCACCACGATCTGGCGGGATTTGCGGCGGGGCGCCACCGGCTCCACGGACGGCTGCGGCATGCCGAGATCAATCGTCATGATCGTGATCGCCTCACTGGTGTTTGCCTCACTGGTGTTTGCCTCACTGGTGTGTGCCTCACTGGTGCGTGCATCACTTGTATTGCATCACTGGGGCAGGTGAACGGGATTGATCAGGTTGGCCATGATCAGGAGCAGGCTGAACCCGACCAGCAGAGCGAACACTCCAACACTGACGGGGAGCAGCTTGCGCATGTCCACCAGACCTGGGTCCGGCTTGCCGCGCAGCCTGGCCAGCCAGGCCCGGGCCCGCTCGTAGATCACGACCGCGAGGTGACCACCATCCAGCGGAAGCAGCGGAAGCAGGTTGAACAGGCCGACGAAGATGTTGATCGAGACGATGATGTCCAGCACCACGGAGACCTTCAGCTGCCAGCTGACCTTGAGGGCGAACGCCTGGCCAGTAATCTGGCCCGCACCAACGATGCTGGTCACGCCCCCGGAAGCGCTGGAGCCGTTCTTGGCGAACAACTTCGGGATCTCTCCGGGAAGGCCGCCCAGCGCCCCGACGGAGCCGGTCACGATCTGCGCGAACTGTGAGCCAGCGGAGGTGACACCGCGCACCGGGTTTACCCGCTGGAACACCTCGGCCTGCGAAATACCCAGATATGAGCCCTTCCGGCCGGGGATCGCCACCAGCGAAGGGTGCAGCGTCAGCGTCCGGCCATGCCGGAGCACGGTCACCGCCACTGTGCTGCCCGCCTTGTGACTGCGGATGGCGCTGGCCAGCTGGGTCCAGTTGTGCACCGGCTGGCCCGCCAGCGCGATGACCTTGTCGCCCGATCGCAGGCCTGCCTTGACCGCCGGAGAAGTGGGGTCACCCTTGACGCAGTTGACCGCCGACTCGCTCTTGGGCACGCACGGATAGACAGTGCCCAGCGTGGCCGAGTTCGAGTCCACCAGCCCGATGCCCACCGCCATGATGAACAGCAGCACGAAGGCCAGCACGAAATGCATAAACGACCCGGCCCCCAGCACGATGATCCGCTGCCAGCCCGGCTGCTTGCGGAACGACCGCGCCTCGTCCGCTGGCTCCACATCGTCCAGCGCCGTCATCCCGACGATCTTGACGAAGCCGCCCGCGGGGATCGCCTTCACCCCGTACTCGGTCTCGCCCTTCTGGCGCGACCAGAGCGTCTGCCCGAAGCCCAGGAAGAACTGGGTGACCTTCATGTGGAACTTTTTCGCCGTCACGAAGTGCCCCGCTTCGTGCAGCATGATCGAGAAGGCCACAGCGAAGATGAAGATGAGCCAGCCGAGCAGGGTCATCCGGCCTACTCTCCCCTCCCGCTCGTCGCGCCAGTGACGCGAGCCGCGCCACCTCTTGCCGCGCCAGTGAGCTCCAGCGCCCGGGTTCGTGCCCAGCGATCCGCGGCGAGAACATCTTCCAGTGTCACGGCGTCCCGGGCGTGGCTTTTACCCTCAGAGACTACCTGGGCCACTGTGTCAACGATTCCCAGAAAGGCCAGGCGGCCGGTCCGGAAAGCCTCGACGCACACTTCGTTCGCCGCGTTGTAGACCGCTGGGGCCGTTCCCCCGGTGCTGCCCGCCTCGCGGGCCAGCCGGACAGCGGGAAACGCCTCCTCATCCAGCGGCTGGAAGGACCATGTGTGCGCCGTGGTCCAGTCGATGGCCGGAGCCGCCCCCGGAACCCGGTCCGGCCAGCCCAGCGCGAGCGCGATCGGGATCCGCATATCCGGCGGGCTCGCCTGGGCGATGGTCGAGCCGTCGGTGAACTCGACCATGGAATGGACCACCGACTGCCGGTGGACGACGACCTCGATGCGATCGAATCCGATGCCGAAGAGCAGGTGCGCCTCAATGAGCTCAAGGCCCTTGTTCACCAGGGTCGCCGAGTTCACGGTGACCACCGGGCCCATGGTCCAGTTGGGATGGGCGAGTGCCTGCTCCGGCGTCACATCCGCCAGTTCCGCGCGGCTGCGGCCCAGGAACGGGCCGCCGCTGGCGGTCAGCACGAGCCGGGCCACCTCATCGGCACTCCCGCCGCGCAGGCACTGGGCGATCGCGGAGTGCTCGGAGTCGACCGGGACGATCTGGCCCGGTGCTGCCCTGCCGGCTACCAGTGGCCCGCCGGTGATCAGCGACTCCTTGTTGGCCAGGGCGAGCACCCGGCCGGCGTCCAGCGCCGCGAGCGTGGCGGCCAGGCCCACCGACCCGGTTACCCCGTTCAGCACCACATCGCAGGGCCACGCCGCAACCTCGGCCACCGCGCCCGGGCCAGCCAGGACCTTCGGCAGCGGCCGCACCGCCCGGCCTGGGGCGCCCCCCGGCGCCTGAGCGCGCAGCGCGTCACGCACCTCCTCGGCAGCATCATTCCTGGCCACCGCGACCACTTCGGCGCCGAACTCAAGCGCCTGGGCGGCCAGCAGGCCTGGGTTGCCGCCGCCGGACGCGAGCCCGGTCACCCTGAAGCGCTCGGGATTGCGCCGGATGATGTCGGCCGCCTGGGTGCCTATCGACCCGGTGGAGCCGAGCAGGACGATCTGCCGGGGGGATGCATGCGGGGAATCCACCACGCCATTGTCGCCCCGTTCCCACCGCGGTGGGCACGGAGCCCCGCCTTTCCCTGCCCTCCGCCGTTGCCGCCCCTCCCGCCCTTCCGCGTCTGACCGAGAGCCCATGGCCACGCCGTCTCCCGGCAACGAACGCCTGCCGGCGGGCGTTCTCGGCTATCGTGGGCGGGCTAGTGCACAGCGCCGTACACCATAGCCAGGCGGATTCTCGTCATGATCACGTGCGCTGCCCACGGCCGGGAACCGTGCCCCCTCAGCCGAACTGGATCGGGCGATGACAATGGGGGCGATGGCAGTGGGACTGACCGGAACGGCGGCCCTGGGCGCGTGGCGTGGACGCCCCATCGTGCAGCAGCCGGAATGGCCCGATCCGGCGCAGGCGCAGGCTGTTACCGCCGAACTCGCCGGGCTCCCCCCGCTGGTGTCCGCCGACGAATGCGTCACGCTCACGGAACGCCTCGCCGCCGTGGCGCGCGGCGAGGCGTTCGTGCTGCAGGGCGGCGACTGCGCGGAGATGTTCTCGGGCGCGAATCCGCGTACCGTCCGGGCCAAGCTGCAGACCCTGCTGCAGATGGCCGTGGTGCTGACCTACGGGGCGGGCGTCCCCGTCGTCAAGATCGGCAGGCTGGCTGGCCAGTTCGCCAAGCCACGGTCAAAGGGGACCGAGACGCGCGACGGGGTTGAGCTTCCCGCCTACCGTGGTGATGCCATCAATGGCCTGGAATTCACCACCGAGTCCCGGACGCCGGACCCCGCCAGGCTGCTGCGTGCGTACCACAGCTCGGCCGTGACGCTCAGTCTGCTCCGTGGGTTCACTACCGGGGGCTATGCCGACCTGCACCAGGTGCACGCCTGGAACCAGGACTTCGTCAGGGACAGCCCATCTGGCCAGCGGTACGAGCAACTGGCTCAGGGCATCGACCGGGCGCTTGCGTTCATGTGGGCCATGGGTTTGGATCCGGACGAGTTGCGCACGGTGGAGCTGTTCTCCAGCCATGAAGCGCTGATCCTGGACTACGAGCAGGCCCTGACCAGGGCCGACTCACGGTCCGGGGGGCCTTATGACCTTTCGGGTCACTTCCTGTGGATCGGCGAGCGGACCCGCGACCTGGGCGGCGCGCACGTCGAGTTCGCGGCGGGCATCCGTAACCCGGTGGGCGTGAAGCTCGGGCCCAAGACCACGCCCGAGATCGTCCACGCACTGATCGACAGGCTCAACCCGGACAACGAGCCGGGGCGGCTCACCTTCATCACCCGCATGGGCGCGGGCCGGATACGCGAGGTCCTGCCCCCGCTGGTCAGGGCGGTCGCGGAGCATAACGCGACGGTCTGCTGGATCAGCGATCCCATGCACGGCAACACGTTCGAGACGCCGAGCGGCCACAAGACGCGCCGGTTCGACGACGTGCTCGACGAGGTCCAGGGATTCTTCGAGGTGCACCGGAGCCTCGGCACCCATCCCGGTGGCATTCATATCGAGTTCACCGGGGACAACGTCACCGAGTGCGTCGGCGGCAGCCACAACCTCATCGAGGACGACCTGCACCGGCGGTACGAGACCGCCGTTGACCCGCGGCTCAACCGCAGCCAGTCCCTGGACCTCGCCTTCACCGTCGCCGAGAATTACCGGCGCCTCACACCCGGCAATTGGTCCCGGCGGCCCACGACGCCCGGCTACTGAGTCCCCGCCGCACCTAGCGCCCGGCTACTGAGTCCCCGCCGCACCTAATGGCCCGGCTACTGAATTCAGGCCAGAGCGCGGTCCGTCGCGGTCGCTTCCCAGTCCGGACGCAGCGGCATGCCCGACTCGCCGTCCGCGCCCAGCTTGACCCCCAGGATCTGGTGCAACTGGACGACGTTGCGCTCGAAGCCGAGCCGCGAGCCCGCCATGTACAGCCGCCACACCCGCGCCGTGCCGTCGCCCACCTCGGCGACGGCCTCATCCCAGTGCGCGTCCAAATTCGCGCACCAGCCGGCCAGCGTCAGGGCGTAGTGCTCACGCAAGTTCTCCTCGTGGCGCACCTCGAACCCGGCGTCGTTCATGAGCGAGGCCAGGTAGCCAGGACCCTCCAGCTCACCGTCGGGGAAGACGTACCGGTTGATGAACCCGCCCGCCTGCCTGGCCGGCTGGGTGTTGTCCGGCCGCGTGATGCAGTGATTGAGCAGCCGGCCCTCGGGCCTGAGCTTGCCCTGCAGGAACGAGAAGTACCCGGGCAGTTGCGCCTTGCCGATGTGCTCGGTCAGCCCGATCGAGCTCACCGCGTCGAACCCGGTCTCCGGCACGTCCCGGTAGTCGAGGTGACGCACCTCGGCCAGGCCGGACAGGCCCTGGTCCTCAATGGCCTTCTGCGCCCAGGCGGCCTGCTGCGCGGACAGCGTCACGCCGATCGCCTTCACCCCGTACTCCCGGGCCGCGTGCCGCACCATGCCGCCCCAGCCGCAGCCCACGTCGAGCAGCCGCATCCCGGACCGCAGGCCCAGTTTCCTGGCGATCAGGTCGTGCTTGTTGGCCTGCGCCTCTTCCAGCGAGGCGTCCGCACTCGGGTAAACGGCACAGGTGTAGGCCATGGATGGCCCCAGCACCCACTCATAGAACGTGTTGGACACGTCGTAGTGGTGCGAGATCGCGCTGGCATCACGGTCCTTCGAGTGCCGCCGCCCGGCCAGCCAGCGGCGGTTCACCCGCACCTCTTGCGGGGGCGGGGGAACCCGCGGCAGCAGCGTCTTCGGCCCGCCGAGCTCACGCAGCAGCCGGAGCCGTTCGGAAAAGTCCATTTGTATCTGCTGCGCCGCGACCATCCGGGCCAGGGCGGTGTACATGTCACCCTCGACGTCGAGATGGCCTGACACGTAGGCGCGGGCCAGCCCGAGCGTGCCGGGCGCCTGCGCCAGGTAGGCCACCGCGACCGGGGACTTGATCGTGACCCGGATCGGCGCGTCACCGGTGCCGGCCACACTCCCGTCGTAGGCCCGGAACTCCACCGGGGCGTCGGGCCCCGCCACCCTCTCGAACACGTCAGCCAGTGCCATCCTGTCCTCCCTCCTGGTCATTGTCCGCGCACGCACTTGTCGTACAGCCCGGCCAGCCGTCCATCACCGTCATACTCGCGCTTGAGCGCGGCGTAGGCCGGCCCGTTGTAGCGCGCCCAGAACTGATCCTCGGAATAGAACGACGTTGAATACAGGCCCTTGTGCCCGCCCAGCGCCGCGACCTCCTCCTCGACAAGGCGATTGTGGTAGCCGTCAGCGCGGCCGGGGGGCAGCGGCACTGCCCCCCAGAAGCCGAAGTTCACGTACACCTCGCCCGGCTTCATCGGGTACAGCGGCCAGGCCTCTGTGCCGCGCAGCCGCAGCGGGCACAGCCAGACCGGGCTCATGCGCACGTCGGCGGCGAAGAACCGGAGGAAGTCGGCGCCGCGGCCGACCGGGATCTCCACGTCCTGGATGACCGCCTCGCGGGCCGGCCGGCCACGGTGCGCGTCCAGGGTGCTGGATAGCCGGTGCCGCCGGTCGAACGCGACCAGGGAGCGGTAGACGTCGGAGCGCCGGTAGCGGCGCGGCCAGAACCTGCGGATCCGCGGGTTCTGCAGGCCAAACGGGCGTGAGCACCAGAACCAGTCGGTGTCCCAGCGCCACAGGTAGTCGCGGATGGAAAGGAAGTCCTCGCGCGGGCCGCGCACCGACTGGTAATAGATGTGCTCGCCCGTGTAGTCGCTGCGCCACGGCGCCACGTCGCTGAACGCGCCGACTGTGAGGTACATCTCATCCAGGCCGAACGCGGTGCCGTCCACGAAATCGGCCCGATGGCCACCGAAGCTTCCGTCCGCTGCGATCTGCGCGATGGCATCCATGCACGCCTCAGGATTCCGAAACGGAAAATGGCGCAGATGCACGAACGGCTTAACCGGCTCAAGCTCGATGGTGAGTGAGAGGGCGTAACCGAGCGTGCCGTAGGAATTAGGGAAGCCACGGAACAGGTCGGCGTGGGAGTTATCGGCCGTCGCGGTGACGACGCGGCCGTCCCCGGTGAGGATCTCCATCGAGGTGACCGACTCGTGGGGCATGCCGCTGCGCAGCGACGTGGACTCGATGCCCAGGCCGGTCACCGCGCCACCGAGGGTGATCGTCTTCAGCTGGGGCACGACCAGCGGCATCAGTCCGTACCGCAGCGTCGCGTCGGCCAGGTCCTCGTAGGTCGTCATGCCACCCACGACGGCGGTCCGCGCCTGGGGGTCGACGTGCAGCACGCGGCTGAACGCGGAGACGTCCAGCCCCGGCCCGGCTGGCCCCGGCCTGGCCTGGGCCGCCTTCCCGGCGCCCGGAGCGGGGTCACGGAACCTGAACAGGTTGGATGTGCGCTTGGCCAGCCTGACTTTTGCGCCCGGTGGTATCGCCGCGTAGGCCCGGCGGATCTCCTCCACCGCCGCGCGGTGTTCCTGCTCCTCCAGCGCCGACAGACCGGACGACGCCGCCGCCGACCCTGGATTCACTGATTGCGCCCGTCCGCCAGTCGTGTCGACTGAGGTACCGGCATGATCACGAACGCGGCTACCTTGGCCCTTCGTGGCGTCGGTCACGCCACCCTCCCTTTGCTCGCGGCTGCCCTCGCCTCTCAGAGAGGATGAACGTTGAACACCCGTTCCGGCAAGTCCGGCACCGACATGGACCATCCTGGACGATAGCTTCCGGAGCGTACCGCCAGGTAACTTATGCTCTGGTGCGACGTGGTTTGCCCGACGTGGGACCGATCGCGCACCGTGGAGCACTGCGGCACCGTTCCCCCAGCCTCGTCGCCGCGGTGCTGTGTCCGACCGACGGGCTCAGCCGGGCGAGGCCGCGCAACGGGCGTGACCGGGGGCACGATACCGACTTACCACGCGTTATGACCAAAATTGTGTCCTTTTCATCCCGGTATGTTGTCACCGAGCGCGTGGTAAGTCAGGGGTGGCGGCCGGGAGTCGGCTTGAACGCGGGCCGCGCCGCCGCCACGGGCCTAGCTACAGTTGGGCGCATGCGGATCGCGCTCATCAACTCGGGGCTCGGCCTGCTGGCTGCGGCCGCCGAGTTGCGCAGGCAGTCGCCGGACGTGGAACTGATCCTAGCCATGGACCCCGATGGGATGCCCTGGGGCTCGCGCACACCGGCTGACATCGCGCAGCGGTCCCTGGCCTGTGCCCACGCCGCAGCCGCGTACGGCCCCGATGCGCTGGTCTTTGCCTGCAACACGGGTTCGGTTCATGCTCTGGATGCTCTCCGGTCGCAGTTCGAGCCCCGCATCCCGGTGGTCGGGACGGTGCCGGCGATCAAGCCCGCCGCTGCCGCCGGGCAGCCCATCGCCATCTGGGCCACGGCCGCGACGACCGGAAGCGCGTACCAGCACGCGCTGATCGCCCAGTTCGCAGCCGCGGTCGCGGTCACCGAGGTCCCCTGCCCAGGGCTCGCCGACGCGATCAATGCGGGTGACGAAGAGGCGACAGCCGCAGCCGTGGCCGCGGCCGCCGCGCGTACCCCCAGCCAGGTCAGCGCGGTGGTGCTGGGCTGCACGGAGTACGAACTGGCGGCGCAGGCCATCGCCGCCGCCCGGCCAGGAGTCAGCCTGTACGGATCGGCGGTCGCGGTGGCCGCGCAAGCGCTGCGCCGGGCCGTCGGAAGCAGCGCCCAGGGCAGCAGCGCGGTCGGCGACAGCGCCGTCGGCCGCAGCGCCGGCCACGGCAACGGCCAGTCCCATGCCGGCCACGGCCAGCCCGAGTCCGGGGCGGCCGGCCCGCCGCTCAGGGTGCTGCTCAGCGGCAGGCCTGGCGACCTTCCGCCGGCCGCCTTTCGCTACCGGGAGGGACGCTTCCTGGTCCGGCGGCCTGACCGGGCGCCTGCGGCCACTGGGCCCGGTGCGGGGTCGTCGTCCAGACCGGCGTAACTGGCCGCGACCTGGTCCGGTGTCATCGGCATCCGCGCGGCCGAGGGCGGCACGCCAGCGTCCATGATGTCGCGCAGCAGCAGGGCCATGGAGTACGCGGGATCGGACGCGAGGGCCCGGTCGATGGCGATATTGGCGAGCGCTCCGTCCCCGGCCTGCCAGGCCGTGAACGCTAGCAGGGATGCGGGCGCGGGGACGTACCGAGAGCAGGCCCGGCGGACCACGTCCACCCAGAGCCGCAGGTGCGACTGGTGGTGCTCCGGGTCCATCCGGGCCCAGGCGTCGTCGCGCACCGGCAGCCGGGCCAGGACCACGGAGAGCCAGGCGACCGGGTCGTCGTCACTGAGCCGCCCGCCGCTGCGGTACGTCTGGATCGCCTCGATCACGGCGCGCCGCCCCTCGGCGACCAGTAGCCGGGTGCGGTCATTCGGCCACTGCCCGGCCGCCGCCGAAATGAGTTCGGCGGCGCGCTGCCCGGCCCGCCGCGTCGCGTGATCCATGGAGTCCGCGGCCGGGCCACTGACCGGGGCAACCGTGCGGGCCAGAGCGCCGCGGTCTGGGTAGGCCGCCATTCCGGCCACGATCATCGCGGCCGCTGCGGGATGGGCCCCAACGTCGAACGGCACGCCTTCAGGCGGGCAGCACGCCGGGTTGCGGCAGATGTAGGACCAGTAGCGGCCGTTCTCGACGCGCATCAGTTCGCGGGGCCGTAATCCAGCCTGGCGCAGCCCAGCGGCCAGTACATCGGCGACGGGGGTGACCAGCCGGCCCGGGCCGTAGCCGATCCCAATGACCGTGGTGAGCTGCCGACGGTCCAGCACGGCAAGTGAATGCGCCGCGATGTCGGCTGCCTTGTCGGAATCCGGCGGATCCGGGAGGTCGTAGCGGAACGCTAACTCGATGCGGTCTCGTGGGCGGCCTGCGCCGATCACGACGAGGCTGTTGGCCGGATGGAACCCGAGCAGATGGGGCACGATGGCGAGGGCGTCGGCCGGGGAACTGATCCGGACTCTGGGCTGCGTGTCGGGCGGTGCGGAGCCGTCCGTGGATTCTGTGTCTTCCATGAACCAAGGCTGACGTGGCGCGACGGGAGCAGCCAGCCCAGAATTACGTTCTGTGGATAAACGACCACTTATGGTTATTCTTATGGTTATTCGTCCACAACTGAAAGTTGAGTCTTGACACCGGACCTCAGGTCTGGAGGGGCAGCATTTCCCGGGCGAAGTGCTCGATGAACTGGCCCAGGGGCGCGGGCGCCGATGCGGGCCGGATGACGAACTTGCTGATGCCGGCCTCCACGTACGCCTCGATGAGCTGGCGCGCATGGCCCCAGTTCGCGGCCACGAGCGCGGCCGGGTCGGCATCCGGCCGCCGCTGGCGGATCGCCTCGATGAGGTCAGCGGGCACACCATCGGCCGCCACCGCGAGGCTGAGCCCGAAGTGGTCGTCCTCCACTTCACGGCCGGCCGCATCGGCGGCTTCCTGAATGGCCTGACGCCCAGCGGCGGCCTCGGCCGGAGTCAGCAGGCTGGCCAGCCACCCATCGCCGAGCCGGCCCACCCGGCGCAAGGCGCCGGGACCGCTGCCGCCCAGCCAGATATCGAGTGGCTTCGCTGGCAGCGGGCCGATGCTCGCGTTCTCGATCGCGAAGAACTCGCTCTGGAACGACACACTGTCCTGCCGCAGCAGCAGTCGCAGCAACGCGAGCGACTCATCGAACACCGCGCCGCGCTGTCCGGCCGGCACCGGGAACATGGCCAGTTCACTGGCCCGGGCCGGGCGCAGGCCGAAGACCGGAAGTATCCGTCCGGGCGCCAGCCCGGCCAGTGATGCGAGTTGCTTGGCGACCAGCACCGGGTGCCGCCCAGGAAGCACCGACAAGCCAGAGCCGACCTTCAGCCGGGACGTTCGGGACGCGGCATACGCCATCCCGATGAAGGGCTCCACGAGCGGGCCGAACACCATCTCGGGCAGCCACAAGGAGTCGACGCCGATGTCCTCAAGGCGGTCGACGGCATCAGCGAAGCCGTCAGGGCCGCCATCGCCGCCCAGGCCAATCCCGATCCGGACCTTCATCCGCCTATCCGACCACGAAACGGCAGCTACCGGTAACGGAAGCCATCCAGGAAACGCCGGAAGAGCCCACCCTCCGGGACAAGCGGCGGGCCCGGCTCTGGCGCGACCGGCCGCTGGGTGGCGACGGGCTGGTCGTAGTCGGTCCGCGCGATGGCGTCGACGACCTGCTGCTCATCGAAGTCCTCTGAGCCCTCGATCTCGGGCACGTAACCGACCAGCATTCCGTCCTGCATCACCTGAGCCTCAAGCCCGGCGGTACCGTCCGTGTCCCACTCCGCCTCGCGCCCGTCGGGCAGCGTCACGCGAACCCCGAACTGATCGACACCGACCCGCGCCAGGTGCCCGTTGATGCCGCGCCCGCGCAGCGCATCGGCGACCCGTCGGGCCCGGTTCTCATCCATCTCTACAAAATAGCCTTGCCCAGCAACCACACGGGCGCCATCGCAGCCGACGGACAATCCGCCAGGAACGGACGGACAGGCACCGGCGGCCAGCAGACAGCGGCGGCACCCTAGGGTGGCACTGCCTGCATGACGACCAGGAGGTGCGCGTGCCTGACCAACATCCCGCGACCGGCCCGGAGGCCACGAACCCGGAACTCGAGACCCCAGAACACGGGACCCCGGATGGCCGGACCCCGGATGGCCGGACCCCGGGCACGGGGGACGGGCTGCCGCCCGGCGGCATCGCGGCGGTGGACGCCATCGCGGACGGCTTCCAGCTACGCGCTGGCCAGCCCGGACTGGCGTACGGGATCGTGGCCGCGGGTTCCCTGGTGCACGCCCGGGGCCTCGGCGAGCGACGGCTCGGCGGCGCGGTCCCAGATGCCGGGACCGTCTTCCGGATCGCCTCGATGACCAAGAGCTTCACCGCCGCGGCCATCCTGGCGCTGCGCGACGACGACGCCCTGGCGCTCGACGATCCAGCCGAAGAGTACGTCCCTGAGCTCCGCGGCCTGCGCCCGGCGACCGCCGACTCACCCCTGATCTCCATCCGGCACCTGCTGACCATGACCGCCGGATTCCCGACCGACGACCCATGGGGGGACCGGCAACAGGGCCTGCCACCCGGGGAGTTCGCGGAATTCCTCCGCGGCGGCGTGACCTTCGCCTGGGCCCCTGGCACCCGCTTCGAGTACGCCAACCTGGGTTACGCGATCCTCGGCCGGGTGGTCGCCGCGGCAGCGGGTACCGGCTACCTGGACTTCGTGCGGGAGCGGCTGCTTGTTCCGTTGGGGATGTCCCAGACCGGATTCGAGGCCGCAGAGTTCCACGAGGCGCAACTGGCGGCGGGGCATCGCCGCGACGGCGACGGGTGGGCGGAACTGGTGCCGGACGCCAGCGGGGCGTTCGCGCCGATGGGCGGGATATTCAGCACCGTCGGAGACCTGGCCCGCTGGGTCAGTGGCTTCGCGGCCGCGTTCCCACCGGGGGACGAAGCGGCCGGGGGCCCGCATCCGCTGCGCCGCGCGACCCGGCGCGAGATGCAGTTGGCCCAGGTGGCGCAGCCACGGCGCGGGCCGTCGCGGCTCGTCGGGGACTCCGGGCAGGCCAGCTACGGCTTCGGGTTGTTCGTGGAGGAGGACCCGGCCGGGGGGCTGATCATCCAGCACAGTGGGGGCTATCCCGGCTTCGGGAGTCACATGCGCTGGCACCCGGAGACCGGGATCGGCGTGATCGTGCTGGCCAACAGCACCTATGCGGGCGCGCACCCGCTCGGCGCGAAGATGATGGACGCGCTGCTGACGCGGCGGCCACCGGCGCCCGGGAGCCACCGGCCGGTCCGCGGCCCAGCCCCAGACCCGGCCGGCCCGTGGCCGGAGACGCTCCGCGCGCAGCAGGCGGTGAGCCAGATCCTGCAGTCCTGGGACGATGCCACCGCCGACCGGTTGTTCACGGAGAACGTCGCGCAGGACGAACCCTTCGCTGAGCGCCGGGCCTCGATCGAACTGGTCCGCCAGCGCATCGGAGCGTTCACCGCCGACCCGGCCCGGGCCGCCGAGTTCGACTCTCCCGCGCACTGCCGGTGGTGGCTGCGCGGTGAACACGGTGCCGTGCAGGCCGAGATCCGGCTCACCCCGGAGCGGCCCCCCCGCGTCCAGTCGTTCACCCTCGCGGTGCCGCCTGCCCCGGATTCACCGCTCGGCCACGTCATCGAAGCCCTCCTGACCTTCCTCAACGACAACCCCCACGACCTCCCGCTCGCCCTGCCGGTGGCCGGATCAGTGGATGCCGGTCTCCTGACGCGCCAGCTCAGGGTGGCTGCGGCCTGGGCCGGCCGGTGCCAGCTGAGTGCGCTGCGCGGCGGGGACGGCGAGACGAGAAGCACGGTGGAACTGGCCGGGGAGACGGCCCGGCTCATCCTGAGCGTCGTCGTGGACCCGGCCGAGCACCTGCTGCGAGAGGCGGACATCCAGATAGCGACCTGACGGCCCCGCGGCACTGGCCGCCGTACCAGGCAGATCGGCAGCCAGGCAGGATCGGCAGCCAGGCAGGATCGGCAGCCAGGCTGGATCCGGACGCCGCCGATCGAACTCGTGTTTGATCGATGGTTTACACTCGAACGCATGGCCGGACCATCTAGCTCCCCCGGGCTGGCAACGCCGGGGAGTCGTCCCCCCGGGCTGGCAACGCGGGAGGTTCCGGGCCACGGGGTCCGGGGTGCCCCCGGGAAAGCAGAGTGTCCCCGCGGGCTGGCAGTGCAGGGTTCGCTGCTGGACCTCGGTGATGAGGCGGCCCCTGGGGTGCTCGGGTCATCGCTGCGCCGGACGGTCCTGGGCGATGGGGCCTGGATCGATGTCCGGCCGGGCTGGATGACCGGCGCCGGCGCGCTGTTCGACCGGCTGCTCCGTTGTGTGCCGTGGCGGGCCGAGAAGCGGCCGATGTATGACCGGGTCGTCGACGTCCCCAGGTTGCTGTGCTTCTACTCGGAAGGCCAGGCCCTCCCCGACCCTGCCCTTGAGCAGGCCCGGGAGGCACTCAGCCACCACTACCGGGAGGAACTCGGCGAGCCGCTGCGCACCGCGGGGCTCTGCCTGTACCGGGACGGCCGGGACAGCGTCGCGTGGCATGGGGACACGATCGGGCGCGGCGCGACCTCCGACACCATGGTCGCGATCGTCTCGCTGGGCACCCCCCGTGCGCTGCTGCTCCGGCCCAACGGGGGTGGCCGCGCGCTGCGCCACGACCTCGGCCACGGCGACCTCATCGTGATGGGCGGCAGCTGTCAGCGCACCTGGCAGCACGCGGTGCCCAAGACCGCGAGGGCCACCGGGCCTCGGATCAGCGTTCAGTTCCGTCCTCGCGGAGTCCGCTGACCGCGGAGCTTGCTCACTGGCCGAGCCTGCTCACTGGCCGAGCCTGCTCTCTGGCCGAGCTTGCTCTCTGGCCGAGCCTGCTCACTGGCGGAGCCTGCTCACGGGCGGAGCCCGCTCACTGGCGGAGCCTGCTCACGGGCGGAGCCTGCTCACGGGCGGTCAGGCTCGGTCGGGAAGCTGACCCTCCAGGAACCTGGCGACCAGCCCGCGGATCACGGTCGCCATCGAGAATCCGTGTTCGGCGCACCATTCACGCAGCTGGGCGTGCTGGGCGGTGGAGAAGCGGACCGGAACCATCTGCTGGCCCCCGGGCGGTGATGGGCGCATCCCGAGCGCGATGTCCGCCTGCGACAGCGCCCGCACGGACTGCGATTCGGAGGTCAGCCACATCGCGCGGCGTGGGATTGCTGCCTCGGGTGCCGCCGCTGCGGGCCCGGCCTGTGCCGCCGACCCGGCCGCGGCGAGTGCGCCCGCGTCCCTGCGCAACAGCCAGGCGAAGACCCGGTCCCGGTCCGCGGTGTCCAGCTGCCCCACCGCCCGCACCAGCAACTCGACGGCATCCGGCGTTGGCTCCGGGGCTGGCTCCGGGGCTGGCTCTGGGGTTGGCTCCGGGGTTGGCTCTGGGTCAGCTGAGGCGGCGGGTTCCGTCGGCGGTTCGGTCATCATTGACTCCGGTAAGAAGACAGCCGCTAGATATCACTTCTCGATATCACGCTATCGCTCAGACATCAACAGGCGCCCGCCGGACCGTGCCGCAACGACACCAATGCCCACACCGCTGCCACCAGGACGGCACCAGCGCCCACACCGGTGCCGTTGGCTAGCGAGTTAGAGGGCGATGCCAAGCAGTGCGTCTACGGCGTCGCGGACGAGCTGGGCGGCCCCCGGGGGGGCTGATTCCGTGGCGAGGACCGCATCGGCCCAGCGGTCCACGGCGGCGATCGCGCCTGGCGCGTCGAGGTCGTCGGCGAGGCGCTCGCGGACGGCGGCGAGCACGGACTCCCCCGGCAGCACGGACTCCCCCGGCAGCACGGAATCACTGGAGCCCGGCGACGCGATGCTGACCGCTGCGCGCCAGCGGGCCAGTCGCTGCATTGCGGTTTCCAGGCCTGGCTGGGTCCAGTCCCAATCATGCCGGTAATGGTGCGCGAGGATCGCGAGCCGCACCGCCATCGGGTCGGTGCCCCCTGCCAGCAGAGCCGACACGAACACCAGGTTGCCCAGCGACTTCGACATCTTCTCGCCGTCCAGCCGCACCATGCCGGCATGCGCGTAGCGACGTGCGAACACCGGCGTCGCGTCCCCCAGGGCTACCCGGGCATGCGAGGCGCTCATCTCGTGGTGCGGGAAGACCAGGTCGGCCCCACCGGCCTGGACGTCGAACAGCGGGCCGAGATACCGCGTGGCAATCGCCGCGCACTCCACATGCCAGCCCGGCCGGCCCGGGCCGAACGGAGCCACCCAGGAAGGTTCCCCTGGCCGCGCGGCCAGCCATACCAGGGCGTCGAGCGGGTCTTTCTTGCCCGGTCGGCCCGGGTCGCCGCCGCGCTCCGCAGAGAGCACCTCCATGGCGCCGCGATCGAGCCCGGACACCGATCCGAACGCGCCGTCACAAGCCCGCGAGAAGTACACATCCCCGTCCAGGTCATACAGAGCGCCCCGGTCGTCGAGCAGGCTGCTGAACTGCTCGATGTCCGGCAGTGCCTCCACCGCGCCGATCAGATGGGCGGGGGGGACCACCCGCAGCGCCTCCATATCGGAGCGGTACCGGGCGATCTCCCGGTCGGCGAGGGCCCTCCAGTCCTCCCCGTCTCGGGTAGCGCGTTCCAGGAGTGGATCGTCCACGTCGGTCACATTCTGCACGTACCGGACCTCGTGGCCGGCGTCCCGCCAGGCCCGGACCAACAGGTCCCAGGCGATGAAGGTCGCTGCGTGCCCGATATGCGTCGCGTCGTAGGGGGTGATCCCGCATGCGTAGATCGTCGCAACCTGCCCCGCCGCCGCCGCGAGTTCGCCAGTCGCGGTGTCCATCACGAGCGTCTCGGGACCTCGTCCCGGCAGATCGGGAACAACAGGGGCAGGCCAGGAATCCATAGCCGCAGGGTAGTCGCACCTAGACCGCGTACGTCCCAGCAGTACGGCGACGGCCGAACTCCCGGGCCAGCCGGTCGCAAATGCGTGCCGTCAGCAGCCATTGTCGCTGGCATTCATGAGCTGCCCCGGTTATTGCCGCCGATCGCTTCGCCGGCCCGGCTGTGGGATGTGGCGTTTCCCGGGATCTCCCGCGTGCGGTGTGCGCCATCGCGGGCCGGTCTCTCACCCGCGCGGAATGGAACGCTTACGCTCCGACGGAGTCGTTCCAGCGGACCTGCCCATAACGGCACCGCGCCGCGGATGCCGCCGCGACCGCCCTGAGCGCTGATGACTGCGGGCTATCGCGGTGATCCAGCGGCGTCAGGCACGGCGCTCGGCCGCAGTGCGGGCGGGCGGCCTGGCCCCGCCGCCTGCTCGAAGGCGTGGGCCAGGCGGATCAGCGTCGGCTCACTCCAGGCTGGCCCCATGAAGGACAGGCCGACCGGCAGCCCGGCGACATAGCCGCATGGAACGGAGACCGCCGGGTATCCCGCCACCGCGGCGGGGGCGGAGGTGTGGAACACGTCATGATCGCCAAGCACGTAGTCGGTGAGGCAGGCCGGGTTCATTGTCAGGGTGACGATGGCGTCGAGATGGTGCGCGGCCAGTGGCCCATCCAGGGCCGCCCGGGAAAGGCGGCCCGCTGCGCCCCGCGCCGCCTGGGCCGCGGGGTCGGCCGGGTCCCCGCTGGTGGCATCGGCCCTCTCGAACAGTTCCTGGCCGAAGTAGCAGAGCACATCTTGTCCGTTGCGGGAATTGAATGCGATTAGCTCGGCGAGAGTCGCCGGATGACGGCCGGGAAGCGTGCCCAGGTAGGCGTTGAGATCGCGCTTGAACTCGTGCAGCAGCGCGGCGAACTCGTGCTCGCTGATGTCATCCACTCCGGGCAGGTCAACCGGGTCGAGCACCTCGGCGCCCTGGTCGCGAAGCTGGGCCAGCGCCGTGTCCAGAACTGCGGCCGTTCGCCCGTCCGCGCCGGTGCATCCACCGCGCCAGACGCCCAGTCGCGCGCCCGTCAGCGCACCACCGTCAAGGAACGTCGTGTAGTCACCGGGCCGCCCGGCGGCCACTCCGGTCGCCGGATCGGCGGGGTCGGCGCCGGCCAGCACACCGAGCAGGGCCGCAGCGTCAGCCACCGTGCGGGCCATCGGGCCCGCGGTGTCCTGCTCGGACGATATCGGCACGATGCCGGCCCGGCTGACCAGGCCCACCGTCGGCTTGAGGCCAACGATTCCGCAGGCACTGGCCGGGCACACGATCGAGCCGTCGGTCTCGGTGCCGACCGCGAGCGGGGCCAGGCCGGCCGCCACGGCTACCCCCGAGCCGGAACTGGATCCCGAGGGGCTGCGGTCCAGCGCGTACGGGTTGGCGGCCTGGCCGCCCAGGGTGCTCCAGCCGCTGGTGGAGTGGGTGGAGCGGAAATTGGCCCATTCAGACATGTTCGCCTTGCCGATGATCACGGCACCAGCCGCGCGCAGCCGGGTCACCAGGAAGGCGTCGCCGGACTCCGCTTCGAGCAGCGCCGGTGAGCCGGCCGTGGCCGGCATGCCCCGAGCCGCGACATTGTCCTTGACCAGGACGGGGATACCCTCCAGCGGGCCGCGGGCCGCGCTGCCGCCGCGCATCTGGTCGCTGACCGCAGCCTCGCGGCTAGCTCCGGAGTTGACGCTGATGACCGCCCGCAGCAGGGGGTTCAGCCGCTCGATGCGGGACAGGTAGAACTCGGTCAGGCCGGCTGAGGTCAGCGCGCCCGACGCCATCGCCTGCTGAAGCGCGGAGACCGTGGCGCCATCCGCGGCCATTCCCGTACCGCCGATCGTCTCCGTCTCGGCGGAAGGCTCAGCCATGGGGGAAGGATAATCGCCAGGGGGCTATAGGTATATGTGCGTATGGGATCGGGGTCGTGGCGACCTGGTGAGGGAGGGCCGGGCCGGGCCCGGGGCGCCCTAGACTTCCCGGCGTGGAAACTCACATGGGAAGCCTGCAGCTGGTGGCGGCTCTGGACCGACCTGACCTTCTCGCACCGCCGGTCGCGGCCGCCCTGGCGAGCCTGGACGGCATGCTGCCGGCCGGAGACGTGGGAGTGGCGGAGATCGATCCGGAACTCGCCGATACCGCCGAGTTCTGCGAGCGTTACCGGATCGGCCTGGCCGAATCGGCCAACTGCGTCGTGGTGTCCGGGCGCCGGGGCGGCGAAACCCGGTTCGCTGCCTGTGTGGTGCTGGCCACCACCCGCGCCGATATCAACGGTGTCGTCCGCCGCCAGCTGGACGTGCGCAAGGCGTCGTTCGCCTCGACGGAGGTGGCGGTCGCCGAGACCGCGATGGAGTACGGGGGCATCACCCCGATCGGCCTCCCGGACAGCTGGCCGGTATACCTGGACGCGGCGGTCGCCGTTGCGCCGCAGGTCGTGATCGGCAGTGGTGTCCGGCGCTCGAAGCTCGTGCTCACCGGTGACACGCTGCGGCGCCTCCCCAGCGTGACGGTGCTGGAAGGACTGGGCCGCTGAAGCACGGGCCGCTGAAGCACGGGGCCGCTGAAGCACGGGGCCGCTGAAGATCAGGGCAGCCAGGAGACGTGGCCGTGCAGGGCCGCGTATCCGACGAAGGCCACGCTGTCGATGAGCGCGTGGGCGATGATCAGCGGGGTCACCCGGCCCCATCGGCGATACAGCACGGCGAAGATGACACCCATGGTCGCGTTGCCGAGGAAGCCGCCGAAACCCTGGTACAGGTGGTAGGAGCCGCGGACAACGGCGCTCAGCGCGACGGCGCGGGCCGGGGTCCAGTGCAGTTGATCCAGCCGCCGGAGCAGGTACCCGATGACCAGGACCTCTTCGACGATCCCGTTGTGGGCCGCGTCGAGAATCAGCACCGGGATGCGCCACCAGACGGCGGGCAGATTTTCCGGTACGACGTTCAGGCTGAAGCCGAGGTGGAAGGCGGCCAGGTACAGGCCAAGGCCCGACCCGCCGATGAGCGCCGCGAGGACGGCGCCGCGCGCGGCATCCTGGCCCGGGTGCCTCCCGTCCAGCCCCATCGCCGACGGCCCTGCGCACTCCCTGGCCAGCAGGTAGAAGACCAGTGCGACCGGGACGAGATTGGTGAGGATGTTGGCCAGCTGCAGGGCCAGGTCCAGCCAGGGGCGGCCTGGGGCGAGCGAGCCGACGAGCAGCGCCTGCTGCTTGCCGAGCGGCTTCGCCGCGGTGAGCGACCCGATGAACTCGATGATCGCGAAGAGGGCACTGGCGCCGAGCGAGACGCCGAACACGATGACAATCTCCCAGCCGAGCAGCCGCCTCGTCAGCGGCGGGAGGCTGTCCTGCTGCCCCTGGATCACCTGAAGGACTCTAACGCGTGGCCGCCGGCGCCGGGTGCGTCCGGCCGCCGCCCGCGGGGTCACCCGGGCGGTATCGGGTGGCGGACCAGGCCGCTCTGGTACGCGATGACGACGAGTTGGGCCCGGTCGCGGGCGCCAAGTTTCACCATGGCGCGGTTGACGTGTGTCTTGGCGGTCGCCGTGCTGAGCACCAGGTGGGCGGCGATCTCGTCGTTGGACAGCCCCGCGGCGACGAGGGCGACCACCTCCCGTTCCCGGTTGGTGAGCGCCGTGAGCTGCCCCGGCTGCGGCAGGTCGGTGTGCTGGGGGAAGGCCAGGAAGCGGGCGATGAGGGCCCGCGTGGCGGCCGCTGACAGGAGGGCCTCACCCCGGCTGATGACGCGGATGGCCGCGAGTAGCTCCTCGGCCTGCGCGCTCTTGCCGATGAATCCGCTGGCGCCGCAGCGCAGCGCCTGGAATACGTACTCGTCGATCTCGAAGGTGGTCAGGATGAGGATGCGCACACCGGCGAGATCCTCGTCTTCGGTGATCAGGCGGGTGGCGGCCAGGCCATCGGTGCCGGGCATGCGGATGTCCATGAGCACCACGTCGGCCTGGGTGGCCTTAGCCAGTTCCACGGCCTCACGGCCGTCAGCGGCTTCGCCGACGACCTGGAGATCGGGCTGGGAGTCGATGAGGACCCTGAAACCGGCTCGTAGCAGTGGCTGGTCGTCGGCGAGCAGAACCCGGATCGTCATGCCGGCCCACTCGGTACGGGCGCCGCCGCCAGGGGCAGCGTCGCACTGACCCGGAAACCGCCAGCCGGCCGCGGCCCGGCCTGGAACTCGCCGCCGAGCGCGGTGACCCGTTCACGCATGCCGACGATGCCGTGCCCGGCCGGGGAGGCTGGCGGCCCGCCTACGAGATCGCCGCGATAGGGCAGCCCGTCATCGTCGATGACGATACTCAGCCCGTCAGCCTGGTAGCTCAGCTGGATGCGGGCGATCTGGCGCACCGCGTGCTTGCAGATGTTGGTCAGCGACTCCTGGATGACGCGGTAGGCGGTCAGGTCGGCCGCGGGAGGCAGCCGGCGGACCGTTCCCTGGACGGCGTGGTCGACGGTGAGACCGGATCGGCGGTAGGCCGCGATCAGCTCTCCCAGGCCGGTGAGGCCGATGATGGGCCTGGTCGGCGTGGCCGTGTCCCCCGGTTCCCGGAGCAGCCCGATCGTCGCGTGCATCTCCTCCAGCGCGCTCCGGGTGGCCGTAGTGACGTGTGTAAGGGCCGCCCGTGCCTGGTCCGGGTCGGTGTCCAGCAGGAACCCGGCGACTCCCGCTTGGACGTTGATGAGGGCGAGGTGATGGCCCACGCTGTCGTGCAGGTCGTGAGCGATCCGCAGCCGCTCTTCGGTGACCCGCCGGCGGGCCTCCTGGTCGCGGCTGCGTTCTGCTTGCTCGCGGGTGCGTTCCGCGCGCTGCGCGCGCTGCTCAACTTCGGCGAGATAACTGCGCCGGTTGCGCGAGGCGGCACCGGCGGCGAGCGCCATCCCGCCCAGAGCGGCCAGAGCCAGATTGTCGGACTTCAGCCACGACACCGGGCTGGCCAGCATGTGCGAGGCGATCAGGGCCAGGACCGCGAGCCCGCCGACGAGCCGGCCGCGACGCCGATCGCTGATGTCGGCCACCGTATACAGCGCGATCAGCGGGGCGAGCATGAGCATCGTCGCGCCCCGGCCGCGGGTCTGAGCCAGGTACGCCTCGGCCGCCGCCACGCTGATCACCAGCACCAGGACGGGATAGCTGCGTCGCGCGGCCAGCACCCCGCAGGCCACCGCGGCGAAGATCACGGCCACCAGGGCGACCCGGCCGGATGCGGCGGCCGGCCCGGTCATCGTGATCTCCAGGGTGACCGCGAAGATCACGGCCGCAGCGGCCAGGTCGGCCAGGTGGGGATGCAGCCGGGTGACACGGCGCAGCCGGCCCAGTGCCCCGCGCAGGCCCAGTGCTCTCATCGGGTCCAGTGCCCTCAGCCGGTCCCGTGCCCTCAGCCGCCCCAGTGCCCTCAGCCGGTCCCGTGCCCTCAGCCGGTCCCGTGCCCTCAGCCGGTCCCGTGCCCTCAGCCGGTCCCGGGCGCTCAGCCGCTCCGGTGCGCTCACCCATCCACGATAGGGACGCACCCGCTGATGCGCGTCCGCAGCCCGTGGTAACCGGCCGCTACCGCAGCCGCGGTAGCCCGAACATGCCACGCCTGGCTGACGACCAGGAAGCCCGACCGCGCCATCGTGGTGCCGACGCCGAAGCCGGCCCGGCAGAAACCCTCAACCAACCCTCAACGGAAACGGATGGCTTACCGCATGAAATGGATGGCTTACCGCATGACCGAGCAGATCACCAGAGGACACGATGACTGACCTGGCCGTGCGACACCTGAGCAAGCGCTACCGCCGGGCGAGCGCGGTGGAGGACCTGAGCTTCGATGTCCCGGCCGGCGCGGTGACGGGGTTCCTCGGGCCTAACGGAGCGGGAAAGACAACCACCCTGCGGATCATGCTGGGGCTGACCCGCGCCACGGCCGGGCAGGCGCTGATCGGTGGACGGCGCTACGACCAGCTGACCCGCCCACGGCAGACCGTCGGCGCCGTGCTGGAAGCCACCGGCTTCCACCCGGGCCGTTCCGGCCGCGACCACCTGCGGATCCTCGCCCGCGCCAGCGGGCTTCCGGTGCGCCGGGTGGACGAGGTCCTCGACCTGGTGGAACTGTCGCCGGCCGCGGGCCGGCGGGCGGGCCGCTACTCGCTGGGCATGCGCCAACGGCTGGGCCTGGCCGCGGCCCTGCTCGGGGAGCCCGAGGTGCTGATTCTCGACGAGCCGGCCAACGGACTCGATCCCGCCGGCATGGCGATGCTGCGTGCCATGCTGCGCCAGCTCGCCGGAGAGGGACGCACCGTCGTGATCTCCAGCCACGTGCTGAGCGAGATCGCCCAGACCGTGGACCGCGCCGTCATCATCAGCGCGGGCCGGCTGCGCTTCGACGGCCCGCTCAGCCAGCTGGCCCGACCCGGCGCCCAGCAGGCTGGCCGCCTGGAGCAGGCCTTCCTGCGGCTGACCGCCGACGCCGGCCAGCCGGACATCACGACCAGCCCTAGCTCAGCGACACCCGCTACCTAAGGACCAACCATGCCTGCCCTGCTCACAGCGGAGTTCCTGAAACTGCGCACTGTCCGTAGCCCCTGGCTCCTGCTCCTCGCCGCGCAACTGATCGTGGTCGCCGGTATCAGCGGGTTCGTCGTCTCCAACGGCGGCTCACTGCACGAGACGCAGCAGAGCAGCGCACTCGCGCACGTCGGGCTGACCTCCGTGATCACGCTGATTTTCGGCATTCTCGCCGTGGCCAGCGAGTACCGGCACCAGACGATCACCGACACCTACCTGAGCATTCCCCGCCGTGACCGGGTAATCCAGGCCAAGCTCGTCGTCTACGTTCTCGTCGGAGGCCTGAGCGGGGTCGTCGCGAGCGCCGCCGGGCTGGTCACCGCCGCCGCCTGGTGGGCCAGCAAGGGGACGGCTTTCTCCTGGTCGGATGCGGGAATGTGGCAGACGATCGGTGGCTCGATAGCGTGGAACACGGCGTTCGCGGCGATCGGTGTGGGCCTCGGCGCGCTGATCCGCAACCTGGCCGGAGCCATCGCCGTCGCCTTGGCCTGGATCGCCCTGATCGAAGGCATTCTCAGCCAGCTGATCGGCAGCGTCGTCAGCCGCTGGCTGCCGTTCAACGCCGGGCTCGCGCTCGGCGCGGGCTCTCATGGCGCCCCGGCTGACCTGCTGGCCCGCTGGGCGGGTGGCCTGGTCCTGGCGGCCTACGCGGCCGCCTTCGCCGTCGCGGCCGTCGCGGCCACCGCCCGACGTGACGTGACGTGATCTGACCTGATCCGGCCTGACGTTATCTGGCCTGGCCAGATCCGGCCTGACGTTATCTGGCCTGGCGAGATCTGGCCTGGCGAGATCCGGCCTGGCGAGATCTGGCCTGACGGGGATCGCCCCGGAAGTGCGCTGGCCGCCGCATCGCGCAGGGACACGGCGGCCAGCGGTCAGGTGTGCGGCCGGAGGCGAGCAGGAGGCCTGCTCGCGCCGGCTGCGGCGACGGCCCTGGTACTAGACCAGGAGATCGTCGAATTCACCTTGCTTGACGCCCTCGATGAGCGCCGCGATCTCGGCCTGCGTGTAGATGAGCGCAGGCCCTTCTGGGTTTCTTGAATTACGGACGGCGAACTCGCCACCGGACAACCTGGCCATCTCGACGCAGGCTCCCTGTGAGTTGCTCACACTGCTCTTGCGCCAGCGAGCATCGTCCAGCTCAGCCGCCGACATTCCGTTATATGTCTTCATCTATGTAACTTCCTCAAGCATTCCGCTCAGGATCTCAGTGGTGTGCTCTGGCGACTCGCTCTCGACACTGAGGCGTTCCATCACCTCGGTGTACCTCTCCACGTCGTCGCGCTTATCCAGGTAGAGAGCGCTCGTCAGCTGCTCGAGGTAGACCACATCAGGCAGGTCAACCTCGGGGAATCGCATGATGGTGAATGCCCCGCCCTCGGCGGCGTGTCCGCCTGAGCTAAAGGGCATGACCTGGAGCGTGATATTCGGCTCCTTGGTCGCCTCAATCAGCCTCTCGAGCTGCGATCGCATCACCTCCCTGCCACCGATCGGACGCCGCAGTGCTGCCTCATCCACCACAGCCCATAGGCGCGGTGCGTCCGTCTTGGCCAGCAACTCCTGCCGGTCCATCCGCAGGCTCACCCTGCGCTCTATCTCCTCGTCAGGCGCACCCGTCTGCCCGAGCGCCACCACTGCCCTCGCGTAGTCCGCCGTCTGGAGCAATCCAGGGACGAACTGGACCTCATAGAGCCTGATCAGCGAAGCGGCCTCCTCCAGGCCCACGTAGACCTGGAACCAATCCGGCAAAACATCGCTGTACTTATGCCACCAACCCGGCGTATTGGCCTGCCTGGCCAGCACGACCAGGGCATCCCGTTCCACCACATCGGCGACGCCGTACATTTCGAGCAGGTCGACGACGTCTCGCTCCTTGAAGCCGACTCGCCCAAGCTCCATGCGGCTGATCTTCGAGCCGGATGCACGAATCGTGTATCCGGCGTCCTCCCGAGTGATTCCCCTGGCCTCGCGCAATCTTCGCAGCTGGGAGCCGAGAAGTATGCGGAGAACGGTAGGTCCGCTCCCCGGTTGAATGTCGATCATGCCAACCCCCCACCAGGTAATCCTCTAAGAAGTCCGTCTGCTGCTCCTCCCGTCGAAGCCTCCTCACGATCCGCACGTGCGATGGTACTTTCATCTGCACGTGCATCCGGCCTTGCGCTTGCAAGGTATACAGGGGATGATAGCGCTTGCGCTGCCAACGCACGACATGTGCCAGTGAAGCTGATATGAGGAAGACAGACGGGAACCCGATGACCGCACACCGGGCGGCCTCGCCAGTCACGACGGAGGTCATGAGCGTGAGCCATGACTGGCTCCGTGCTCCTAGCGGGCCTGCGGGATCGAGCCATTTGAGCCAAGCACGCCAGCCGGGCCCCGCACCTGCTGATGCGGTGCCGATGGTGAACGGCTCGGCGATGACGCAGCCCTCCGCGAGCTGCCCGCTGAGACCTTTGCCGGAGTCGGTCGGGATCGGGCGCGACTTCGCCCGGACCACGCTGCTGCACTGGGGCATGGCCGCGCTGACCGACCTGGCCGAGCTCGTCGTCTCCGAATTGCTGACGAACGCGCTGCGGCACGGGATCCCGTCCGCCCGGCGGCTGGTCGACGAGTGCCCGATCCGGCTGAAGCTGCTCGGGCAGACTCCTTATCTGATGTGCATGGTGACCGATCCCGGAGCCGCGATTCCGGTGCTGCGCGAGTCAGGGCCGTTCGCGGAGTCCGGCCGAGGGCTGCATGTCGTCGAATCGTGCTGCGTCCGATGGGGCTGGCATCTGCTCGACGGTGGCGGAAAGGTCGTCTGGGCGCTGCTGCGCCCGGACGACTGAAGGCCACAGCTAGGCTCACGGGCATGGTCCAGCCTTACCCGTCGAGCGGGCAGACCCCAGAAACGAAGCGGCCTGAGCGGCCACCTTCGATGCAGAGTGCGATCAGGCTCATGTACGCGGGTGCTGTGCTGAGTGTCGTCATCCTGGTGGTGGCCCTGCTCACCATCGGCGCCGTCCGGACCGCGATCCAGCACAGCTACCCGGCCTACTCAGCGAGCCGGGTGCGTTCCGTGGCCCGCGGATTCATAGCCGGTGAGGTGCTGCTGCAGATCATCACCGTCGGCCTCTGGCTTTGGATGGCCGCCGCGAACAGGGCAGGGAATGGCTGGGCCCGGGTCGTCGCGAGCGTGCTCTTCGGCCTCAATACCCTGTTCCTGCTGCTGGGCTTCGTCCGGCCGCACGCGAGCATCGGCGCGGTGCTGGAACTGCTGGTCTGGCTGGTCGGCCTCGGCGCCACCATCATGCTGTGGCGCAGCGAATCCAGCGCATACTTCGCCGCGACCCGGGCACCCTGACCACCCTGACCACCCCGGCCACCCCGGCCAGCCCGGGCACCCTGACCACCCCGGGCACCCGGACCAGCCCGGGCACCCGGATCAGCCCGGCACCCGGATCAGCGAACGGCTCAGGCGTTCGCCGCCTGGAACCGCGCTGGACCGGAGTCGTCCAGGTCAGCCCCATCATGAGACGGGCCGTCCGGGGCGTGCGGTCCGCCGGCCACGGGGAGCGTGGCGGTCAGCTGCCGCCACGCGAGTTCCAGGCCAGCGGCCAGGCAGCCGTCCACGACCGCGTGGGTCCCCAGTGCACTGACCCTGACCTCGGGCATGACGGGGGCGAGCTGGCGGAGTTCGTGGGTCACCGCCTCGGCGAAACCAGGCGCCTGGCCGATCCCGCCGCCGAGCACGACGAGCGCCGGGTCCACGATGGTCACCACCGAGCACAGAACCTTCGCGACCAGCAGTGCCTCCTCGGCCACCACGGCCGCGGCCCGCTCATCGCCACCGGCCGCGGCGGTGAACACCCGGCGGGCCGAGACCTGACCCCGCATTCCGGCCCGGCGCGCCGCGCGGACCACCGCCGACGCCGACGCCGCGGCCTCGAATGACCCTCGCCGGCGGGCGTCCTGGTGATCGGTGCCGTGACCCCCGGACAGCGGCATGTAGGCGATCTCGCCGGCTACCCCGTGCACGCCCCGGTGCAGCCTGCCCCCGATGACCAGACCCATCCCGATCCCGCTGCCGACCGAGACGAAAGCGAAGCTGTCTGCCTCCCGGCCGTGCCCATGGGCCTGCTCGGCCAGCGCCGCCGCGTCGATGTCGTTCTCCACCACCAGCGACTCGCCGAACGCCTCGCGCAGGCCGACCAGCACCGCCGGGCGGTCCCAGCCGGGCAGGCCGCCAGTAAGGGCCATCGAGTTGCGCCGCGGATCGTAAACACCAGGGCTGCCGATCACGGTCTGGCTGATCGCCGCCCGGGCCATCCCTGCGGACGCGCACAGTTCATCCGCGAGCCTGGTCAGCTCGGCCACCCGACCGCGGGCACTGGAGGCGCGCGACCTCGCGGAGGATCGCGCCCGGATGTCGCCGGCCAGATCGGCCAGCGCGCCGCGGACGTATTGGTGCCCGATGTCCAGGCCGAGCACGAATCCGGCGTCCGGCCGGATCTCATACAGCCGTGCTGACCGGCCGGGCAGCCCGGTGCGCTGCCCGGCGATGCGGATCAGCCCGGCCCGCTCGACCGTGGCGAGCGCACCTGACACGGTGGGCTTGGACAGCCCGGACAGCCGGGACAGTTCCGCACGCGAGCATTGGCCCAGGTCGCGGATGTGGCTGATCAGCAGCTGCTCGTTCAGGGCACGAATCAGCTGCGGCCGCGCCGCCGACCCGCCGCCACCGTGGCCTCGCGGCACATTCCTACCCAACGGATCCAGCCCGCCGTTCCCAGGCTGCGCCGGTGACTGAGCCCCAGCAGCACTGGCTGACGTGCCACCGGCTGACGTGCCGCCGGACATGCCCGCCGAGACCGTCACTGCCACCTCCGCCATCATCCTTCCCCATCGCCGCAGCCAGCGCACCCGGTAATCAGCCGGGGCCAGACATCCCGTCCGCGGTGCTCCGGGAGTAGCCCGCGGCCCGGCGCATCCGGTATCAGCCAGTGCAGACATCCCGCCTGCGGTGCTCCGGGAGTACCGCCACGGCCGGCGCATCCGGTATCAGCCAGTGCAGACATCCCGCCTGCGGTGCTCTGGAAAGTTCCGCGGACTGTCTTACGGCGCCCGTCTTGTGGCACCCACTTAGTTAGGATACTGTCCTAACTAATTCGCGCAAGGATGCGTTCCGCCGCTCCCCGTCGGCCGCTCCCCGTCGGCCGCTCCCGGTCGGGCCGATACCCCTACTGGGCTGATACCCCCCGTCGGCTGATACCCAGCAGCCCGATACCCCCCATCACGCAGACAGCCCCATCACGCAGACAGATCCCATCAGGCAGGGCTCCCATCACAGGCAGGCGGTCGTGGGCGATTCCCCGGTTGTGCTCGGACTCGACTTCGGTGGCACGAAGATCGCCATGGCGGTCTGTGAGGTCTCTGGAGACCGGCTCGGGTCAGCCACCGTGGACAGCGGCGGCGAGCTTGGTGCGCAGGCCAGTTTCGAGCGTGGCATCGGCGCCGCCCGCGACCTGCTGGCGGCGGAAGCACCAGGCCGCGAACTGGCCGCGGTCGGCGTCTCCACCTTCGGGATCCCCTTTGACGACCGGGTCGAACTCGCCCCGGTGATCAGCGGCTGGGACACGCTCGCCCTGGGCCGCGAGCTACGCGCCGCCTTCGCCGGGGCACAGATCAGGATGGCCACCGACGCGAAGGCAGCGGCCCAGGCCGAGGCGCGCTGGGGCGCCCTGGCCGGCTACGACCCCGCCATTTACCTCAATCTCGGCACCGGGTTGTCAGCCGCCATCGTGCTCGGCGGCCACGTGCTCACCGGCGCCCACGGTGCCGCCGGTGAGATCGGCTACAACCTCCGCGCAGTCTCCGACGCCGGGACCGCGCTGAGTTCCCGGATCCCGCTGGAGGACATGGTCAGCGGGCAGGCACTGGCCCGGCGCGGTGCCAACGGCGGCATGCCGATGTCGGCGGCCGCCGTCTTCGAGGCGGCCACGGACAACCCGGAATTCGACGCGCTGGTGAGCGATTTCGTCACCGAACTCGCATTCCACCTCGTGAACCTGGCGATCTGCCTGGACCCGGCGCGGATCGCGGTCGGCGGCGGAATGGTCCGGTCCTGGACTCGCCTGCAGCCCGGCCTGCAGCGCGCCCTCAGGGCGGGCGTGCCGTTCCCGCCCGAGCTCGTCGCCGCCCGCTTCCCGGCCGACGCCCCGCTGATCGGCGCGGTGGCGCTCGCCATCGATGCCGCCGGAACCGGCCGCGGCGCCGCGGCCGACACCCACATCACACCCGTCCCACCAACACTCAGTGAAAGGCTTCCGTCATGAGACGCCTCAAAGCAATCGGGGCCCTCGCCGCAGCAGGCCTGCTCGCGGCCGCCTGCAGTTCCGGCTCCAGTACCACCAGCAGCAAGTCAGCGAAGAACGTAGTCACCATCTCCAACGAGAACGGCGCCCTCTGGACCTGCGGCTTCAGCCCTTTCAACGGCTCGGACACCCTCCTGTCGGTCGGGTTCGTCTACGAGCCGCTCGTCTTCGTCAATCCGCTGCAGAATGGCAAGACCACGCCCATGCTCGCGACGTCCTGGGCGTGGGGGGCGGGCGACAAATCGCTCACGTTCACCATCCGCAAGGGCGTCAAGTTCTCCGACGGGACGCCGCTGACCCCGGCCGACGTGGTGTTCACCTTCAACCTGATCAAGAAGTACGCCGCCCTGGACCTGACCGGGGTGTGGTCGGTGCTGTCCAGCGTCAGCCAGACCGGGTCCGATCAGGTGACCATGGCCTTCAACGCGGCGGCGGTGCCCTACTTCTACTACATCGCCGACCAGACCCCGATCGTGCCCGCCCATATCTGGTCGAAGATCAGCAACCCGGTGGCCTTCGCCAACCCTCATCCGGTGGGCACGGGTCCCTACGAGGTGAACCCGTGCACCAACGCGAACATCACCTACACCGCGAACCCGCACTACTGGCAGCCCGGGGAACCGCACGTCGCCAAAGTGGAGTACCCGGCGTACACGAGCAATAACACGGCCAACGACCAGCTGGCGACCGGCCAGGCCCAGTGGGGCTCCCAGTACATACCGGCCATCAAGACCTTCTACACCTCGAAGAACCCGGCCTTCCACTACTGGTTCCCGCCGACCGTGAACGTCTCGCTGGTGCCGAACCTGACGAACTCCCTGCTGGGCAACGTCAAGGTCCGCCAGGCCATGTCGTACGCGGTCGACCGGGCCAAGGTCTCCTCGATCGGCGAGTCCGGGTACGAGCCGCCCGCGAACCAGGCCGGCATCGTCACCCCGACCTTCTCCAGCTGGCTCGACGGCTCGCTGGCCAGCCAGTACAACTACGCCTACAACCCGGCCAAGGCGAAGCAGATACTGGCCTCGGCCGGCTTCAAGCTGGGCTCCGACGGCATCATGGCGAATTCGAAGGGCCAGAAGCTCGCCTTCACCGTCATCAACATCGGCGACTACTCCGACTGGGTCGCCTCGATGCAGGTGATCGCTCAGAACCTCAAGGCGGTCGGCATCCAGCTGACGCCCGACAACCTGACCAACACCGACTTCACCGCCGCCATATACGCGGGCAAATACCAGCTCGCCTACTACGACCAGCAGACCTTCGGCCCCGGCCCCTACTATGAGCTCCGGAACTGGCTGGACTCGGCCAACACGGCCCCGATCGGTAAGCTGGCCGCCTCCAACTTCGAGCGGTACAGCAACCCGGCCACCGACAGCCTGATCCACTCCTACGCCGCCACCACCAGCACGGCGGTGCAGCACTCGGTCGTCAAGCAGCTGGAGCAGGTCATGCTGACCGATCTGCCCATCATCCCGGTCGTGGAAGCAGTGGACTGGTACCAGTACGACACGTCCAACCTCACCGGATGGCCCACTCCCGGCAACCCCTACGCCCAGCCGGCCGCGTATGCCTACCCAGACATGGAGCAGGTGCTGCTGAACCTCAAGGCGAAGTGACCTGGCGCGGGGCGCGGGGGGGCCCC
>JAWWPY010000030.1:0-7602 GCA_033854735.1 Streptosporangiaceae bacterium
CGAGCCGGCCGAACTTGTCCATGGTCGCCCGAACCGCGTCCGCGACTTGGCCTGCGTCGGTGACGTCGCACCCCACTGCGAGGGCATCACCCAGGTCGGTGGCGAGCTGGCGGATGCGGTCCTCTCGGCGGGCGGCGAGCACCACCCGGGCGCCGACCCGCGACGCCGCTTGGGCTGTGGCGGCACCGATGCCGGACGAAGCGCCGGTCACGAGTACGACCGAGTTGTTGAGGTCCATGAGGCCATCTCCTCGAAAGTCGAGATCTGCACTGGAGAGACGATACGTATCGTCTCTCCTTGGCAAACAATACGCTGCGTCCCGTCTTGCGCCGAGCCGCGGGGGCTAGCAGAGCGGGCCGATCCCCCGGATCAGGGCTGCGACGAGCGCGTCGGGCTGCGTGCGGTCGAGCGGGACTAGGCGGAACAGGCCCCGAAAGAAGATTCCGCCGTAGAGCAACTCGGTGACGGTATCCACATCGATGTCATGGCGCATCTGGCCGGCGGCCTGCGCCGATCGCAACCGGTCTTTCGTGTCGGCAATGCGCGGAGCGAAGATGCGGGCCGACAGGTCGGCCGCCAGCCGCTCGTCACGCTGACTGTCGGCGATCACAGCCATGTAGTTGAGTCCGAGCACCGGTTCGGCAAGCACGTCAAGCATCCGGGTCAGCTGCGCCCGAAGGTCGGCCTCCAGGTCACCCGTATCAGGGAATGCCACGCGGGGCGCGATTACCTCGGCCCAGACATCAACGATGATTGCGGCCTTCGACGGCCACCACCGGTAGATGGTCTGCTTGCCCACGCCCGCCTGTGCCGCGATTTTCTCGATCGTGATGGCGTCATAGCTGGTCGAGGCCAGCAGCTCCGCAGTCGCCGCATGAATCGCCTGCCGGGCTCGCTCACTACGACGACTCTCATCAGGCTGACGGGACATCATGGCCAGATTGTACTGTACAACGAGACGGCCCGTCTCGTCTTGGCATGGTCCAGCCGTGCCGTGCGAGGCCTAGAGCGAACGTCTGCGCCGACGCGGGCTGGACGGTGCTATGCCACTGCGGCGAGACTTGCTGCCGCGGTGAGGTAAGCACAGCTGACTACGGCCGCTGCGACGTGCGCAGGACTTGGTCGGATCGGACCACCGCAAGCGGCGAACGGCGCCGAATCTTCGCGCGCCATGGTGCGCTCCGAAGGAGCACCGAACTGCTGACCTGCGGTTATGTGATGCGAGGAGCAGCGCCCGGGCCGATGTCGTCCGCTATGTGTCCGTGCGCTCCGGCCTCCGGGGGCGTTCGGTTCACGGACGGGCACGGACAGCGTCGGCGGGAGCGGTATGCCGACCGTCCGGCCTGCCTTTAAGGCGTTGACCTGCACCTTCAGGCCGACGGCGGAGACACCGGCATGCCTTGGGTAGCAACAGTGCGGATGAACGGATGATCTCGGCTTTGACGATCGGCGATGCGATGTCCGTCAAGTCGCGTGCTGGTTCACTGACCGCGGAGATCGCAGTGAGCTGAAGCTGTTTGATCTGGTCTGGCTTCGTTCGCTCTCGACATCGGGTACGCCGAGGAGACACCCGCGACGCTCGCGGGTGTCTCCTAGCTCGTAAATATCAGGACCCCGCTCGGCAGTCGCCGCCGTTCTCAGGACAGGGGCGTCTCTCCGCGGCGAGGCCTGCCCCGGGAAGAGGTGCGGGGCCGGCGCTCATCGTGAACCTCCCTGCGCCCCGCCGCCGGCAGGCAGCAGAACCTGCTTAATTCCGGCCGACCCGTCTAGGACCGTCTGATAGGCCTCGCCGCTGTTCTCGAGCGGCCACGTCTTCACGGCCGGGGGGGCAAGGAGGCCGCGGTCGAACAGCGGACGGAGCTGGTCGAAGATGCGCGCCACGTCGGCCCCGTCCATGAACACGCTGGCGAGTCCCGTGAGGTGCAGCTGCCGGTTGTAGATCTCAGCCAGGGGGTAGCCGGCCTGCGGTTCAGGGCCGGTGATAAGCCCGACCATCCGGCCGTCGAACCGTAGGCTGCGAAGAGCGGGTTCGAACAGCGCGCCGCCGACCGTGTCCAAGGCCAGGTCAGCGCCGCGCCCGTCGGTAAGTTCGAGCACTGCCTCGCGTATGTCGCTTGAGCTGGTGTCGATGAAGTGCTCAACGCCGTCGGGCTTGCGCCGGCCGGCAACGATCGGGTCCGCGCCGCGCCAGCGGGCGATCGCGGTGGCGGCCTGGCCGACCATGCCTGCTCCGCCGGTGATCAGGAGCGTCTCGCCGGGCATGAGCTCCATGGCGTTGATTACCGTCTGCCAGGCCACGAAATACGATCGGCCGATAGCGGCGGCTTCGGCCATCGTCAGGCGCTCAGGCTTGCGTGACAGCCACGTCTCGGGAAGGGCGACGAAGCGCGCGTGCGTGCCCGGTCGCTTCATTCCCAGCGCCATTCCCAGCGCGGGCCCGCTGCCCCACACTTCCTGGCCGGCGTGGCCGCCGTCGGAGACGACGATGCCGGCGTAGTCGCCGCCGGGGATCATCGGCAGCGGCGTGCCGAGCAGGCCCGCAGCGTTGACGACGTCGAGCGGGTTCACCGCTGCTGCGTGCACCTCGACGAGCGCCTCCCCCGGACCCGGCTCCGGCACCGGCTCGAAACGATAGGCCAGCGACTGCGCGGGCGGCCCGCTGGCCTGGATGACGACTGCGTCCATCTGCTGCTGGGAGTGCTGGGTGTCGGTGGGCATGTTCAGGTCCTTTCGTAGTCTTTCACTTGATTGGCAGTTGCCGCCGTCCTCAGGACAGGGGCGCCTCCGCGGCGGGGCCGGCCCGGGACTGGTAGGCGGCGTAGCTGAGGAGGCTGGAGTCGTAGAAGGCGGTCAGGCGGCTGATGTTGCCGGCTGCGTCGAGCTCGACGCAGGTGTGGCCGCGGCGCATCGGGGCGGCGTCCGGGGCCGCCGCCCACTCGGAGCCGCCGCCCTGGCGGCTGCCGTCGGCGTGAACCAGCGTGGCGCCCGGGCCGTACGGCAGCCGTCCGAGCGCCGGGGTGTGGTAGCGCTGGGCCTGGAACTGGCCGCGGACGCGGGTGCGCGCGGCCATGTCCGTGACACCGGACGGGTAGGGAAGCCCCTGGTTCCCGCTGCCCGCCGTGGTGGCCGCGCCCGCCGTTCCGGCCGCGAAGATGCCGACGGCGCCGAGAGCCGCAGCCGTCCCCGCCGCCGCCCCGGCGCGGAGCATCGTCCGCCTCGTGGTTCCCTGCTGGTTCACGTGCTGCATTTGTGATGTCCTTCCGTGGTGGACGGTGCAGAGATTGCGGATGACACTGGCGCAGGCGATCGGCCAGGCTTGATGATCTTGGACCGGCCACCGCGGGAGGCGCCCGCCGGTCCAAGATCATCGATGGGGGGCTCAGTTAGTGCGCGGACCTGGCACCTACTCGGGCTGCCATGTCACCAGATCGAACTCGTTGCCCTCCGGGTCGGCGAGCGTGGTCCAGCGGAGCCCCGGGAGCATGGTCTCGCTGAGCGGCCTGGCGCCCAGGCCGGTCAGCCGCTCGGTCTCCTCGTCGTGATGGGCGGTGGCCAGGGCAAGCTGGATCCTGTTCTTGACCGTCTTGGGCTCGGGGACATTGTGGAAAAGCATCCGGGGGCCGCTCTCGGGGCCGGCGGCGTCAACCGCCGTGTCCCCGGCGACCGCGCCCGGGCTGACCGGGCGGCCGAGGGCCTTCCCCCAGAAGTCCGCCACGGCGGCGGAATCGGCGCAGTCGATGCTCAGGGCTGCGACACTCAGACTGACAGTGGCGGTCATGATTGCTTCCTTCCGATGGGTTCATTCATCAGTGCGGGCATTGCTCTCTCCCATGCAGGTGGCGGCCCGCGCCCGGCGCTCTACTGACTTAAAGCGTTAACTGACGGTACCCCTAAATCACTTCACGATGCAAGTCATCAGAGCGCTGGATCACTTCAAAATTTAAGTTATCCTGTTCTCATGGACGCCCCGCAGGAACCCCGCTGGCTCGACGCCGAGGAGAGGCAGGCCTGGCTCGCCCTGGCCAGCACGCTGAACAGGCTGCCGGCCGCGCTCGACGCGCAGCTGCGCCGCGACGCCGGGATCAGCCACTTCGAGTACCAGGTAATTGCCCTGCTGTCGGAGGCGCACGGCAGCACCCTGCGGATGAGCGAACTCGCGATGATGGCCGAGGGCTCGCTGCCGCGCCTGTCCCAGGTCACCGCCCGGCTAGAGCAGCACGGCTGGGTCCGCCGCACCCCCGACCCGGCCGACGGCCGCTACACCCTGGCGACCCTGACCGACCAGGGCCTGGCGAAGGTGACCGAGGCCGCGCCCGGCCACGTCCAGGAGGTCCGCCGCCTGGTCTTCGACCCGCTGACCAAGACCCAGTCCCGGCAGCTGCGCGAGATCGGCAGGCGCATCATCCGCGCCATCGACCCCCACGACCAGTCGCTGCCCGCCGCCATGCCCGCACAGGCACCCCAGCTGCGGGGTCTACAGCGCGACAAGGTGACACACGCTGGGACAGCGAAGAAACGGCCCGCATAGCCGAGAATTCGCAGCTCACGGGCCGTTTTCGCAGGTGGTGGCAGGTGTTGGGTTCCAACCAACGTAGGCTGAGCCGACGGTTTTACATCCCTGAAGGAGCGGGCCGGGGGCAAGGGGTAGTGTGCCCGTTTTTCTTCCGGTTCCGGGCCGGGGTTCGGGCATGCCGGAAGGAAGGCCGGGGTCAAGGTGGAGCACCCGGCTGGACGAACGACCTTGACGCTGGCCTTCCTTCCGGCTCACGCTGGCGAGGGCCGGGAACGGTATGGGGTGTGGGGGGTGCGCGCCCCGTGCGCAGTTCGTGTCCTTGGGCAGGCTCGCGGCTGCGTTCATCCCTTCGGGTGTGCCCGCGGCTTGCTGCAGCGGGGGCATGGGGCGGGTTCGCGTGCGGGCAGCGGGATCAATCAGACAGCCGGCCGGCCCGCCAGGGGCGCGGGCCAGTAAAACCAGCGATCACGCGCTGCCCGCGTCCGGGCCTGCTCACGCGGCCTGCCGGGCGGCGGCGGCCAGGAATCGGACCTGGCCGTCGCGCATGGCGTAGAAGATCCAGGTGAGCAGCTGACGGGCCATGGCGACCTTGGCGATATTGCGAGCCTGGGCGCCGCGGCGGGTAATGATGCCGTCCTTGCGCTGGCGCAGCGGGTGGCCGGCGGGCACGTGCTGGATCGCCTCGATCAGCGCCCAGCGCAGGTTCCGTGATCCCTGCTTGGTGATGTGGCCGCGGCTGACCTTGGTGCCAGCACGCGGTGGCGGGGAGTCAGCCCAGCCCACGAGCACAGCTCGGCCGGACGCGGGAACCGCGTGATGTCGCCGATCTCGGCCACGATCACCGCGCCGATGCCGGGCAGCGCGCGGACCGCCTGGTAGCCCTGGTGGTCCTTGACCAGCCCCGCGATCACGGCTTCCAGCAGGGCGATCTCGCCGGTCAGCACCGCGCAGATCTTGCGCAGCGAGGCCATCTTCCCCGCATACGGCTGCTAACCCGAGGCCGTCCAGCCAGGCGCTCCCCCAGACGCCGAAGATGTCAGTGCAGGTCACCGGGATACCGAGCTTGGCCAAGATAGCGTGAACCTGATCCTTGCAGCTGGTGCGGATGCGGACCAGCCCGTCCCGGTAGCGGGTCAGCTCCCGCAGCTCGCGCACCTCATGCGGAGCGACCCACGCCTCCGGCAGCCTGCCCATCCGCAGCAAGTCCGCCAGATCCGCCGCGTCCCGCTCATCGTTCTTGACCCGCCGGTAGCTGAACCCCTTCACACCCAGCGGGTGCGCCAGGTGAACCTCCGCCCCGGCCGCAGCCAGCGTGTCCGCCGCCCAGTACCACCCATACGTCGCCTCCAGCACCACTCTCGGGTACGTCCCGGCCCGGGCGATCGCCCGGCGCAGCTCCGCCGGGCTGTTAGTGATCCGCGCGGTCTCCAGCTTCTGCCCGTCGCCGGTCATCCGCACCAGCACGCTACGGCGACGGTGCAGGTCCATCCAGACGACCTCCTGGCCGTCGTAGGCTTCCGTCATAAGGGCCTCCCAACCTGGTGGAGACGGATGCATGCAACTTCCAGCATCCCGCCAGGAGCGGAGGCCCGCTCCTTCATCGCATCAGACCGCCGGCCGGGTCGCCACCGTGGCCGACCCGCTGACCGGCTCGGCCTTGACCTACGGCTACAACGCCGACAGCCTGCCCGCCACGATCAGCTACGCCACCGGCAGCACCGCCGGGGCCACCAGGTCCTACACCTACAACGGCCTCCAGCAACTGACAGGCGACACCGTCACCTCCGCGGCCGGGGCCATGATCGCCTCAGCCGGCTACGGCTACAACGCCAACGGCGACATGACGTCCCAGGCCACCACCGGCTACGCGGGCGCGGGCAGCACCAGTTACGGCTACAACCAGGCGGACCAGCTCACCTCGGCCACCGCCGGCGGCACGACTACCAGCTTCGGCTATGACGCTGACGGCAACCTGACCCAGGCGGGCGCCACCAGCTCCAGTTACAACGCCCAGGACCAGGTCACCAGCTCAGCCAGCGCCGCTGGCAGCACCAGCTACACCTACACCCTCAACGGCGCGCTGTCCTCAGTCACCCCGCCCTCCGGGACCACCCAGAACTACACCTCCAACGCCTACGGGCAGATGGCCACCGCACCCGGCGGGATCAGCTACAGCTACGACGCCCTCGGCCGCCTGGCCACCCGCGCCACCGGCACCACCACGACGAGCCTGGCCTACTCCGGGACCGCGGCCACCCTGGCCTCCGACGGCACGACCCGCTACAGCTACGGCCCAGGCGGCGGCCTGGTCGGCTTCCAGCGAAGCGGCGGCCCAGCCCAATCGGCCCTGACCAACCCGCATGGCGACGTCACCGGCGCCTTCAGCCCGGCGGCCGGCACCAGCCTGAGTGCCTCAGCCGCCTACAGCCCCTACGGAACCGTCACCGCGACCAGCGGCAGCATGCCCTCGCTCGGCTACCAGGGCCAGTACACCGACCCCGCCACCGGGAACGTCAACATGGCCGCCCGCTGGTACAGCCCCGTCACCGGCGGCTTCACCAGCAACGACACCCTCACCGGCAGCCCCATCCCGGCCAGCATCAACCCCAGCCCCTACGGCTACGCCGCCGGCAACCCCCTCACCACCACCGACCCCACCGGCCATTTCCGGGAGCCGCCCGGACCAGTAAGAGCGCCGCCCGCACCAGCAGAAGCGCCGCCCGCACCAGCAGAAGCGCCGCTGTATGACAATCCGTCCTTCTACTGGGATCCGTTGCCGTCGCTGCTCCTTTGGGCCATCTTGATGTATCCCGCGCCAGTGCAGCTACCTTCAGTGTCTGGGTGCGCCGCGGCGGCGCTGGTGGTCTGCACTCCCATCAGTCCTGGACAGGGATCTTGGTCCATCAATTACGGGATCACCTCGGCGGTGCCATTCGGGTACGGCGAAAGCACCGGGTACGGGCCGTGCGGCGCCTACTGCTACACGCCTGCCCCGCCGCCGCCCCCGCCGCCTCCGCAGGACTGCTACGCCGGGCCTGACCCTTCCTGCCACCCCCCCACCGCGCCGCACGCCCTGCGCTACGGCCAGT
>JAWWPY010000031.1:0-53120 GCA_033854735.1 Streptosporangiaceae bacterium
CCGTGCCCTGCGGGCCGACCGCGGCCGCGAGCACGCCGGCGAACAGCCCCACCCCGCCGTACAGGTCGAGCGCCACGTCCCCGGGCTCTGGGCGCAGCGCGTCCAGCACGGCAGCGGTCAGCGCGTCGGCGGCACCGGGATGGACCTGCCAGAACGCTCCCGCGCTCACCCGCCAGGTCCGCCCCGCCGCCGTCTGCCGCAGCACGCCACTCCCGCGCAGTGGGGTGAGCCGCCCGCCGCTGCCCGCGGACAGAACCGAGTCCTCCCCCTGTTCCAGCCACGATGATGCGTAACGCTTGCCGCCCCGTTCCGGCCGGTCCCCATCCTGGGCCGCAATGACGCGGCGGGCTGGGTAGCGGGCCGCCAGATGCGCCGCGGATCCTGCCGGGCTCTCGGCCGGGAGATCCGCGGCCCGGCGATTGGCGGCCCGCCGGCTGGCGGCCTGACGATTCGCCGCCTGACGATTGGCCGGGCGGCTCGTCGCCGGGGACACGATCAGCGCCCGCTCGCCTGATCCCGGAGCGGCCACGACCTCGACCGACCTGGCGCCTGCCCAGCGCTGGCCAGTGGCGTCCGCCTGCTGCACGAGCGGATGCGCGATGGGACAGTCGCCGACGTCCAGCACCTCGTGGGAACGGTGCTTGCGCAGTCCGGCGACGCCGTCGGGCCGGATCGCGAAGCGAACCCGGGTCCGCCAGTGCAGCCCGTCGTCGTCACCGGGCAGGGGCTCGACGGTGACGTCGCGCTCGATGCCGGCGATGCGCCGCAGCTGCTGGCGGATGACGGCCGCCTTGAGCCGGCGCTGCGCGTCGAGGCTGGCGTGCTGCCAGTCACAGCCGCCGCAGCCGTCGGGCCGGGCGTGCGGGCAGCGGGGCTCGACCCGGTCGGCCGAGGCCTCCAGGACCTGCACCGCGTCCGCCCGCGCGAACCGGGCGGTGGCGTCGGTGACCCTGGCCAGGACCCGCTCACCGGGCAGCGCGTGCCGGACGAACACCACCCGCCCGCCACCTTCGGCTGTCTCGCCAGGCTCCCTGGCTACACACCAGCCGCCGTGCGCGACCTCGCCGACCACCAGGTCAAGGAGACCCTGCGCACTTCCGACCACGGGATTCACGCAGTTCTCCTTACTGGGCGGCGCCTTACCGGGCGCCGCGGGCGGGCCGGGGTGCGCGGCCCGGAGCGTATAAGAGCCGGAGGCGAAGCGAAGGGCCGCGTACCCCGGCTCGCCCGCCCCCCTAGTATGCTGCCCGGCCGTCTCACCACGCACCGAGGGGGAATACCGTGGGCGGGCACCACACTGACCAGAGGGGCCGCCGTGCACATCGTGATCATGGGATGCGGGCGAGTCGGATCCACACTCGCGCACATACTCGAGGACCAGGGCCATTCGGTCGCGGTCATCGATCAGGACCGGGAGGCGTTTCGCAAACTCCGTCCCTCATTCAAGGGCAGGAAAATAAGCGGCATCGGCTTCGACCAGAACGTCCTGATCCAGGCCGGGATCGAGGAAGCGGACGCGTTCGCAGCGGTCAGCAGTGGTGACAACTCGAACGTGATCGCTGCCCGGGTGGCCCGCGAGTCCTTCGGGGTGCGCCGGGTCGTGGCCCGGATCTACGACCCCCGGCGCGCCGAGGTCTACCAGCGGCTGGGCATCCCGACCGTGGCCACCGTCCGATGGACCGCCGACCAGATGCTGCGCCGGATCCTGCCGGAGGGCACCGAGCCCCTGTGGCGGGATCCGACCGGCGCCGTGGTGCTGGCCGAGGTCGCGTACTCCGGGGACTGGGTCGGCGAGAAGACCAGCGCCCTGGAGGAGGCGGCCCGCACCCGGATCGCCTTCCTGGGCAGGCTCGGCGAGGCCGTGCTGCCCGGGCCGGGAACAGTTGTGCAGGAGGGTGACGTGCTGCACGTGATCGCCCTGGAAACTGACCTGGAGCGGATAGAGGCGGTGTTCGCCTCGATCACGCCGGGCGGGCGGCCTGCGGGAAAGAGAGGCACCTGATGCGTGTCGCGATCGCCGGGGCGGGATCGGTCGGCCGTTCCATCGCCGCCGAACTGCTCGACAACGGCCATGAGGTGCTGCTGATCGACAAGAACCCCAGGTCCATCAAGGTGGAGAGCGTGCCGCGGGCGGAGTGGCTGCTCGCTGACGCGTGCGAGATCAGCGCGCTCGACGACGCGGCGCTGGAACGCTGCAACGTGGTGATCGCGGCGACCGGGGACGACAAAGCCAACCTCGTCGTCTCGCTGCTCGCCAAGACCGAGTACGGGGTGCCCCGGGTGGTGGCGCGTATCAACCACCCGAACAACGAATGGCTCTTCAACGAGTCGTGGGGGGTGGATGTGGCGGTCTCCACGCCCCGGCTGCTCTCAGCCCTGGTCGAGGAGGCGGTCAGTGTCGGCGACCTCGTCAGGCTTATGACGTTCCGGCAGAGTGAGGCAACTCTGGTCGAGCTGACCATGCCAGACGGCGCGCCGCTCGTCGGCCAGCGGATCGGGGGCATCGATTGGCCCGCTGACACGGCCCTGGTGGCCATCCTCCGGGACGGCCGGGTGATCGTGCCGCAGCAGGACGATCCGCTGGAGACCGGCGACGAACTGCTGTTCGTGACCAGCGAGGACGTCGAGGACCAGCTGGCCAGGCTGCTCGGCGGGCACGAGCACCCCAGCCATCACGGCCCGTGACGGCGTCCAGGACGGTGGGGCCCCGGGGTGGCAAGCGGGCCCCGGTGCCAGTGAGTCCGGTGATGAGTAGGTCCCGGTGATCACCGGGACCCGGGTGATCAGCGCGTCTCGGTGATCTCGGGACCGCGCTCGAACGGGTCCGGAAGGGACCGGTTCCCCTCCGCCTCGGCCATCTCCGCCTCCATGGCCTGCCTCGCCTGCTCGGGCAGTTGGATATCGAGCAGGTCCCTGGGCGGTGCGGGATGCTCGCCGCGAACCACCACAATGCCCGCGAATACGTCCTCAAGAGGGTCGGCGGCCGACCGGTGGTGCGCCGCTGGGCCGGTGATGACCCCGCGCAGGAACCAGCGGGGGCCGTCGACACCGAGAAAACGGATCGGCTGCAGCGCCCCTGGCTGCGCCGCCTGCCCAGCGTCGGTCGCCCGGACCCTGGCCCTGAGCTCGACACCGAACCTGCCCTCCGCCTCGTCGCTTGAGCCCCCGGCCTCGGCGACCGCCGCGGCGATCTCGTGCCGCACGTCATTCCAGAGGCCGCCGCTCTTGGGCGCGGCGAACGCCTGCAACTGGAGGGAACTCCCCCCGCGCAGGACGGTGATCAGCGGCCCCTGGTCCTCGGCCAGGTTCAGCTGGATCTCGAAGCCCTCGCTCACCGGTACCTGCAGGCTGCCGAAGTCGATCCGCTCCTGCGGCGCGAATTCCTCTTCCGCGTCCCATGGGCCGGTGAGTTCCGGGCCGGTCAGCACAGGTTCCTGGTTGGCCAGCGCGGGCTCCTCGCCGGCCGAGCCAGGTTCCTGGTCGGCCAGCACGGGCTCCTCATCGGCCAGCACCACGTCCTGATCGGCGTAGTCCCGCTCATCAGCAGTACCGTCCGCCATCGATCCAAGTTGATCCGCACGCTCACGGCGACGCCGACGGAACACTGCGCCCCTCCCTGTTTCCTCGCTGGCTGCCCTGACCACTGGCTGCCGCGGCGTGTCCCCCGGTGGACCCGAAGCCGCCGTCACCTCTCGATGACCCTGGCAGCGTGTCGACCTCGGAGAACACCGGCAGCGCCACACGCTGGATGACGAGCTGGGCGATCCGGTCGCCGCGCTTGAAGCTGACTGACTCCGCGGTGTCGGTGTTGAGCAGGGTCACCCTGATCTCGCCACGGTACCCCGCATCCACGGTTCCCGGCGCATTCACGATCGTCACCCCGTGCCGCGCGGCCAGGCCCGACCGGGGATGCACGAACGCGGCGTAACCGTCGGGCAGCGCGATCGCTACCCCGGTAGGGACCACAGCACGCTGGCCGGGGGCGAGTTCCACGTCGACAGCCGTGACGAGATCCGCCCCGGCGTCACCCGGATGGGCCCGGGCTGGCAGCGGCAGGCCCTGATCCAAGCGCCTGATCAGGACGGGGACCTCGTCAGCGGCGGGATTCACCTGCGGCATGGGTCACCGCCGCCCAGATGCTGGTTCACGCACGTGACCTTACCGGCCCGTGACCTATGGGTGCTGCGGCCCTGCGCCGGAATGCGCGGCGTCCCCGGACTCCTCTCCATCCGGGCCTGCCTGCGAGGGGGTCTCGCGGCCCTGCAGGTAAGGCCAGGCGCGGACGAGCGCTGCGGCCGTGGGGACCGCCACCACCGCGCCCGGGATGCCTGCCACCACGCCGCCCACGGCCAGCACCAGGATGATGGCGAGCGGATGCAGCCGCACCATGCGGCCGACCACGATCGGCTGGAGCAGGTGGCTCTCCAGCTGGTTTTCCAGGATGAAGATGATCACGAGCACCAGTGCGGCGATCCATCCCTTGGTGCCGAGGGTGACCGCCACCGCCAGCGCGCCCGCGACCAGGATCCCGACGAGGGGCACGAACGCGGCCAGGAAAACCAGGATGACCAGCGGCACCAGAAGAGGGATGCCGAGCACCCACAGGGCCAGCCCGATGACCACGGCGTGAATGGCCGCGACGGTGATCGTCCCGCGGACGTAGAACACGAGCGCCTGCCAGGCGGCGAGTCCCGCGTTGTTCGCGCGCCGCTTTCCCTCCGGGCTGAAGAAGCCCGTCAGCCACGCCCAGATCCGGTCGCCGTCCTTGAGGAAGAAGAACGTGACGAACAGCATCAGGACCGTGCCGGCCAGGATCTCCAGGACGATCTTGCCGCCGGTCACCACGGTGCCCGCCACGGCCGACTGGTGCTGCTTGAGGAACGCGAGCGCCCGGTTGGAAAGATTGTTGATGCCGGCCTGCCGCAGGTGGAGCGGCGGCCCGGCCAGCCACGACTGCAGCTCACGCACGGTGTGCTTCAGCTCATTGACCAGGGTCGGGTAGTCGGCCGAGGTCCGGGTGGCGGCGAGGAAGCCCGCACCGGCCAGCAGCGCGACGGCCGCCAGCAGCGTGCACCACGTCGCGGCGAGATTGGGCAGCCCGAGCCTGCGCAGCCGCATGAGCAGTGGCTGCAGCAGCGCGCTGAGCAGCAGCGCCGCGACGCAGGGCAGGACCACCAGGCGCAGCACGCTGGCCGCCCGGAACGCCAGGTAAATGACGAGGACGATAAGCAGCAGGCGCCATGACCAGCCGGCCGCCCGCTGCAGCCAGCCGGGTACCTGAGAACCTGCCGGGGGCGTCGCGACCGGCCATCCGCGTGCATCCGGTTCGGTGGAGTCAGCGGCGGCTGGGTTTCCGTTGGGCTGAAGTGTGGGGTCCTGTCCCGCGTGCCCCCCCTGTGGTGTGACCGGAGCAGCCTCGCTCTGGGAGCCGTTTGCGGGCCCGGCCGCCGCGCCCGGTAGACCCGCCCGGCTTTGCGCACCGCGGGTGCCGCGCCACATTCGTCGCCCAGTCATGTCCTCACGCAACCAACTACGGTGGACCCCATGCGTGTTTACCACGAACGGCTGCGCGTGCCGGCCACCTGGTGGGTGGCCGGGCTGGTAACTGCGATCATGCTCGGCACCGCGTTCATCGCCCAGTTCAGCTGGCAGATCGCGGCCGTTGTATACCTGGGTCTCGGCGGGATCTGGGCGGCGGCTGTGCTCATATGGGGCTTGACCAGCGTCGATGTCCGCGATGGGGAACTGCGGGCCGGCGGCGCGGCGCTACCGCTGGCTGCGGTCGGGCAGGTTGCCGCGCTGGACGCGGCGCAGACCCGGGCCATGCGTGGTCCCCGGGCCGATCCGGCGGCTTTCCTGCTGGCCCGGCCGTACCTGCCGCGCGCGGTGTATATCGAGGTCACTGACCAGACGCAGGGCAAGCCGTACTGGCTGATCGGCACGAGGCGGCCGGATGAGCTGGCGGCGGCGATCGAGGCACCGCGCGGTGCCGCCCGCGCCGGTGGCGCCCCCGTGGGATGATCGCCCGTGGACGGACAGAGGACGCGTGGCACCGGCGCCAGAGCGGACGGGGCATCAGGGAGGATCGCATGTCAGACAAGCGCGGGGATGGCGCCAGCAAGGTGATCGGCGGCGTGGCGGCCTTCGCCGCGGCCTTCGTCGCACGCAAAATCATCACCCTGAGCTGGAAGCGCCTCACCGGCAAGGAGCCACCTAGCGACCCGCAGGACCCGCTGGTGGGAACCGGCGAGGCACTGGGGTACGCCATCGTGATGGGCGTGGTCATGGGGGCGGCCCGGGTGCTCGCCATCCGCGCGGCCACCGGCCTGATCCGGCACTCCCCCGCCGAGCCCACGGAATGATGCGGCGTACCGGGCGCTGAGCCGATCCTTACACCAGGTCGGGATGCCTGCGTGGCCAACCCGTGCCAGACTCTGTGCCGTGTCTGAACACGATCGCTCCCGTCTTTCCTACAAGTTCGGCTATGCCCTACGGCATCCCGGGCGGGTCATCCCCTATGCCCGGCGGCGCAGCCGCGACGCCTGGATCGGCATGAAGGCCGGCGACCACGTCAGCTATTACCGGGCCGTGATGAAGTCGGACACGGCTCGCAGCCGCGAGGCTGCCGTCGGCAGCAAAACCCACGAGTCGTGGCTCGAGCTCGGCCAGATGCAGTTCGACTACCTGGTCAAGCACGGGCTGCAGCCGGGTGACAAGATGCTCGAGATCGGCTGCGGCAACCTGCGCGCCGGGCGGCTTTTCATCGACTACCTCGACCCCGGGAACTACTACGGCCTCGACATCTCGCCGGACATCCTGCTCGCGGCCCAGGCCACCATCGAGGAATTCGCCCTGCAGCCCAAGCTCCCGCATCTGACCCTGGTCCGGGATCTGAAGCTGGAGTTCCTGCCCTCGGACCAGTTCACCGTGGTACACGCGCACAGCGTTTTCTCCCATTCGCCGATCGAGGTGATCGACGAGTGCCTGGCCCATGTGGGCCGGGTGATGAGGCGTGACGGGGTCTTCGACTTCACCTTTGACCGGACCGACGGGGTGGAGCACCAGGTGTTGCGCGAGGACTTCTACTACCGGACAGAGACCCTGATCGCCCTGGCGGACAAGAACGGCCTCGACGCGGAGTTCATGGACGACTGGGAGGAACTCCCGCACAAGCAGTCGAAGATCCGGATCACCCGCCGATCCTGACGCGGGCCAGAGCCGAGGGCTGATGGCAGCATCCTGGAACAGCCTGCAGATTGCGACCCTGGCGGTGTCGGCGCTCACGCCGCTGACGGTTGCGGGGCTCGGTTACTTCGTCGCCCGGACCGGGCGTCGGCTGGAGCAGCTCCGGTGGGCGAACCAGACCGTGGTTGTCCGCCGGCTGGAAGTCTTCGCCGGGGTTGCGCCTCAACTCAACCAGCTGCTGTGCTTCGGCACCTTCGTCGGCCGCTGGAAGGAGATCCAGCCCCCGGAGGTGATCGAGCTGAAGCGGAACCTTGACGAGGCGATGTACTCCAGCCGGGTGCTGTTCTCGGACTCGCTGTTCGCCGCCTACCGGGACTTCATGGCCACCATGTTCGCCATGTACGCCACCACCGAGGCCGACGCCCACCTGCGGGCGCCGATCCACAGCCAGTGGGGTGACCGGTGCAACATGAGCTGGTGGCAGGACTCAATGACGAGCCTGTTCAGCCCAGACAAGCTGGTCAGCACCGATGAGATCCAGGCTGCTTACGACCGACTGGCCGACCGGTTCCGGGCCGACCTCTACGTGACCCACAGCACGCAGCCGATCCTCACCACCTAGCTCCAGCTCGCCGGCACTGCTGGCTGGAGCTGCTGGCCGGCACTGCTGGCTAGCACTGCTGGCCGGCACAGTGGGCTGGCGCAGTGGGCTGGCGCAGTGGGCCGGCATTCGACCGGAAGCGCCACCGTCGGATTAAGATACATCGCGATACCGCAAGGAGGGCAGTGATGCAGCCACCGAGGCGCGACGTAGAACCACAGGAGCCCGGGCAGGCCGCAGCGCCGGAGGTCCGGGCGCCGGATCCTGGAAGCCGGGCTTCGGATCCTGGAAGCCGGGCGCCGGATCCTGGAAGCCGGGCTTCCGGCACTGAGATCCGGGCTTCCGATCTGGAACGTGACGTGGCCACTCACCGGCTGCAGGCAGGGTTTGCCGAAGGCCGCCTCGACGACGCGGAATTCGACGAGCGCATGCGGGCAGCGCTCATCGCGCGCACCCGCGGCCAGCTGGAACAGCTGCTCACCGACCTTCCCGACTCCCTCCCGAGCGCCCCGGGCAGGTCGGTCGCGGCCACGGCAGACCGTCCGCCGGGCCGATTCGCGATCACGTTCAAGAGCTCGATCCGGCGGGCCGGCCGGTGGCGGGTACCCGAGCATTACACGGCCGTGATCTACAAGGGCACGGGCTGGCTGGACCTGCGCGCCGCCGAGCTGACCGCCCCGGTGACCACCATCGTGGCGGTCGCCTACAAATCGCGGGTGGACATCCTGGTGCCGCCGGGAGTCCGTGTCGAGGTGGGCGGCTTCGGCGCCACTACCGGCGCCGAAGACGACGCCGTACTGCCACCGGACGCACCTGTCGTGCATGTGCGCGGCTACGCCTACAAGGGCACCATCGAGGCCCGCAGCAGGCCGCCGGAACCCAGCAGCCCACCGGAACACTGAAGGAATCCATGATCACTATGACTTTCCACGCCTTACGACCATGATCACGTCCAATTTGTCACGCTTTGTCGGCACCTAACGCGTGGAGAGTCGAAACGATCATGGAAATGACCGGGGTTAGGTGCCGCGCTGACCCATCCGGTCACCGGTCACGTAGCAGAGCCGACGCTGACCCATCCGGGTCACCGGTCACGTGGCGGAGCCGGCGCCGGTCAGGTGGCGGAGCCGGCGCCGGTCAGGTTGGCGGAGCCGGCGGCATCACGTGGCGGAGCCGGCGGCGGTCAGGTGGCGGAGCCGGCGGCGGCGCCGGTCGCCCGGTCGCCCCAGCGGGCCAGCGCCCCTTCGAGGTCGAGCGGCGCGATCATGTCGCCCTGCTGGAGTTCGGCCGCCCAGTCCTCGGCCGGGACCCGCCACATCACCTCGAACTCGATACCGCTGGGGTCCCGCGCGTACAGCGACTTGGACACCCGGTGGTCGCTGGCGCCCACCAGGGCGCCGCGGTCGGCGAGCCTGCGCCGTGTCTCGTCGAGTTCGGCGAGCGTGCCGACCTCCCAGGCCAGGTGATACAGCCCCACCCGCGGACCGGGGGGCTGCGGGGAGCCCCCGATGTCGAAGAGGCCCAGATCATGATCATTAGCAGATCCAGCGGCCCGCAGGAACGCCGCCCGGCCGGGAATCTCGGTGCGGATCTCGAAGCCGAGCGCCCCCGTGTAAAAGTCAACGGCGCTGGCCAGGTCGTGAACGTAGAGCACTGCGTGGTTGAGGCGGCGAACGGGCATGGCGACCTTCCCGGCTTGGCGTTCTGTTATAGGGAATGCGCGGCGCGGCGGCCTGATTCCCACGGCGCGGGCACGCCGCGCCCGGCGCGGGCACGCCACGGCCGGGGCGAGCCGGCCGTCACCGGGGCGAGCCGGCCGTCACCGGGGCGAGCCGGCGGTCACCGGGGCGAGCCGGCGGTCACCGGGGCGGCTCGCCGGGTCTTCATGTGCGCCCGGACTCACCGGGTCAGCTGCCGTTGAGGTCCACGGGTGACCAGAGGCTGTCCAGGTTCACCACGATGCCCTCCTGGCTGCTGCGGGCGAGAATTACCACCGCTTCCTGCTCGCCCGGGTTCTCCTCCCGGTGCGGCACGTAGGGCGGGACGAAGATGTAGTCGCCTGGGCCGGTTTCCAGCCGGACCTCCCGGTCCCCCTCGGCGAAGATGAAGACCGGATTCCCGGAGAGCACGTAGATCGCGGTCTCGGCCTCACCATGGTGGTGGTCACCGGAACTGGTCGCAGGCGCCACGTGCGTCTGGCCCATCCACACCTTGGCGCAGCCCACGGTCTTGCCCGAGATCGCCTCCAGCCGCGTCATGCCGCTGGTCTGCCTGGTGTCGCCGGTGAGCTCGCTGGCCCGGATATGCACGAGCGGCCGGTGCCAGAGGTCGTAGGTCATGCCTGTGACGCTACCGGTGCCTGGCGGCGACCGGTATCCCCTCCTCGCGCGGCGGCGGCCCCGTGTACAGGGCACGGGGGCGCAGCGGAGTGCGCCGTGCGTACTCCTCCAGGGCGTGCGCCAGCCAGCCGACCGTGCGCGCCACGGCGAACACGGCCTCGCCCGCCCCAGGGATCATCCCCGCCACTCCGGCCAGCACGGCCAGGGCGAAGTCAATGTTCGGCTCGGGCAGCGAGCGCCTGCGCATCTCAGCGAGCACAGCGTCGGCCACGGCCAGCCGCGCGGATGCTGGGGCTGCCCTCCTGACCTGGGCGAGCAGGAGCACGGCCCGCGGGTCACCGGACTCGTAGACGAAATGACCGAACCCGGGGATGCGCTCACCCCGGCGGAGCAGTTCGCCCACGACCCGCGGCGCGTCGGCCGGTCTCCGGGCGGCCGCGAGCATCGTCTCGGCGGCCAGCGATGCCCCGCCGTGCAGTGCGCCGCCCAGCGCGCCGAGCCCGGTGGCGACCACCGCGTAGGGATCAGCCCGTACCGACGCGGCTACCCGGGCCGCGAGCGTCGACGCGGCCAGTTCATGGTCCGCGAGCAGCACCAGCGCGGCACGCAGCACTTCCAGCAGGCGGGGCGAGGGCCGTCGCGGGCAGAGTTTCGGCCACAGCCGGGCGGCCACGGTGCCATCGGCGGATGGCGGCCCCGGAAGGGCATCACTCGCCCCGGCATCCCCCGCCCCGGCAACGGCACCTCCCAACCCGGCCACGCCATCTCCCGCCCCAGTCAGAGCACCCGCCGCCCCAGCCACGGCGCCTCCCGCCCCGTTAGGGGCACCTGCGGCCGGCAGGCAGTCCACCATGCCCGCGATGATGCTGCGGGCCGCGTCGATCACGGCCGGCGGGTCGAGGTGCAGCCGGAGTGGATCTGTCGCGGCCAGGGCGGGGACAATCACCTGCAGGCGCTCCAGCGGGAGCGTGCCCTCGGGAAGAGCGGCCTGGGCCGCTGTGCCTGCCGCCACCGCCTCCGCCGTGGCCTGCCAGGGCCCATCTGGCTGGGGATGCGCGAAGATACCGGTCCAGAGCAGGGACGCCACGTCCTCGAAGCTTCGCTCGACGGCGAGCTGCGCCACGTCCATGCCCCGGAAGCGCAGGCGGTCGCCAGCGATCTCGGTCAGGCCGGACTCGATGACGAACTCCCCGTGCACGACCTCCCGGCGCGGACGGCCTCGCCTCGACAGCGCCTCGACCTCGCCGGGGTCAAACAGGCTGCCCCGCCCGCCCGGAGCCCGGCGGCGGCCCAGCACCCCCCGGCTCACGTAGGAGTAGAGGGTCGCTGGCTTGACGCCGAGCCGCTCGGCCGCCTCGGCGGCACCGATCCACTCCGCCACGTTCCGCCTCCGCTGTCTCGCGACGATTGCGCCTCCGCGGTCTCCGCCACTCCTGCTCCGGGCGGCTGATCGGCCGAGGGTGAACATTGATTCTAATCAATGTTGACCCGAATGCAGCAAACGGGTCAACATATCGGTACCGAGCCAGCACCGAACTGCCGCTGCTCCATGACCCGCACGGGAGGGCCCCGCGTGCCTGCGATCCACTTCCTAGACGTGACCAACCGTGACGGCGTGCAGACCGCCCGGACCGGCCTGTCGAAGTTCGGCAAGACAATGATCAACTTCTATCTCGGCCAGCTCGGCGTGGCCCAGTCGGAGCTCGGCTTTCCCTTCCTGTTTCACGAGGTGCCCTACATCCGGGCCAACGTGGCGCTGGCCGAGGCGGGCGCGTTCGGCTCGCTCCGGCTCTCCGGCTGGTGCCGCGCGGTTCCCGGGGACGTCGAGCGCGCGGTCCCGCTCGGGCTGCGCCACTACAACCTGTCCATCTCCACCTCGGACCAGATGATCGAGCATAAGTTCCGCGGCAAGCTCGATCGCGGCGCGGTCATCTCGGAGATGCTCGCGGCGGTGTCGGCCGCCAAGGCGGGCGGCGCGCAGACCATCGGCGTCAATGCTGAGGACGGCTCGCGCACCGACGACGGGTTCCTGCTCGAATTCGCGACCGCCGCCCGGGATGCCGGGGCCGATCGCGTCCGGTACTGCGACACGATCGGCGGCGACACACCCGAGCGGATCCGCGAGCGGTTCGCCAAGCTGGCCAGCGCCGTCCGGATCCCGGTCGAGACCCATTGCCACAACGACCTCGGCATGGCGGTCGCGAACTCCGTGTCCGGTGCCCTCGGGGATCTCGACGCGGGGCAGGACGCCTGGGTCAACACCTGCATTAACGGCATCGGGGAACGCGCGGGCAACGCCGACCTGCTGTCCTGCCTGCTCGCCTTCGAGCACGGGTTCGGGGTGGCGGGCCGGGCCGAGATCGGGGACCCGGTGGATCTCTCCTGGGCCCGGCGGTTCGCCCTGTGGGCCAGCTATGCGTTCGGCCAGCCGCTCCCGACGAACCAGCCCGGCGTGGGGCGCAACGCGTTCTCGCACGAATCCGGTATCCACGCGGATGGAGCGCTCAAGGACCGGCACAACTACGAGCTCTATGACGACGACACGCTCGGGCCCTTCCCGGCTGACTGGCACACCCGGTCCGGCCGTGTGGTGCTCACCGGGGAGTACGGCGGCAAGGCCGGGTTCAGGCATGTCATGAACGGCCTCGGCATCGAGGTCACCGACGAGGACCTCGCGTTCCAGCTCGTCCAGGTGTGCGCGTCGGCCACCGGCAAGCCGCTGACCGACGACGAGCTGCGCCTGATCGGCGGCTACCCGCAGCAGCTCGCGCTGCTCTACCCGGGGCTGCTCAGCTGATCTAGTCAGGGCTGCTCGGCTGATCTACCCGGGTTGCTCGGCTGACCGGCGGAGGCCAGGCCGCCGACCATAGTCGAGTTACTCGATCGGGAATATTGACTATGCGCGGATCCGCTGTCAGCGTTGAACGAGCGGCGATGAGGCCGCCCGCTGCCTCTGACCGCGCCAGGGGGGCGGCCCTGCTGACAGCCATCCAAAGGCAGGTTCCGTGACCATCCCGCCGCCCACGTCCACCGCCAGCCCCGCCGCCGCGGCCGCACTGACCGCCGGCGGCAATGCCCTGACCGCCGGCGGCAAAGCCCTGACCGCCGGCGGCAAAGCCCTGAGCGCCGGCGGCAGTGCGCTGAGCGCAGAACTATTCCGCCAGGCCATGAGCCGCCACGCGGCCGGCGTGGTCATCGTGACGTTGGCCGGCCCATCGGGCCCGGGCGGGCTGACCGTCACCTCGTTCAGCTCAGCCAGCCTGGACCCGCCGCTGGTCTCTTTCTACATCGGGCACGGCTCGTCAAACTGGCCCGCCATCCGCGACGCGCGGCATTTCGCCGTCAACCTCATCGGCGAGGGCCATCAGTCGCTGGCTCACCGGTTTGCCCTCAAGGGCCAAGACAGGTTCGCCCCGCCGACACGGTGGAACCGCGGGCCGAAAGGCCTGCCCCTGCTCTCGGATGCCACCACTCACTTGATTTGCGCAACGGAATCCCTGGTCACTGTCGGTGATCACGAGCTGGTGGTCGGCCTCGTACTCGACGCCGCCTTGGGCAGCGGAGACCGCCCGCTACTGCACCACCAGGGCCGGTTCACCAGACCCGAGGCATGCCGACAGCGCATGTCACGGAGATGACCTGGCCGGTCAGCCGCCGATCTGCCGACGGCGAATCCGCTTGAGCCGACGCCGCTGCGACGGGTCAAGCATCAGGTATGCGCCCACCGGGACGGCGATCGCCGCAGCGATGACGACAATGCCCAGCCATACGTTGATGAACAGCAAGATGAAGCCCACGACGGCTACGCCGATGGCGATCTTCCTTGGACCGGTCAACTCTGCCTCCTCATTGGCCAGGACGCGATTCCCCGGCTGGTGCCAGCCAACTGCATCACATCCTGCCCTGTTATGTGAAACGCCAGATGCTCGCCAGGTAGTTCCGCCCGGCACTGGTGGGCCGAAGTTCTGCATCCGCGCTGAAGCCAGGGCGCGGTCGCGCTGCTGGCTGCCGCCGGCCAGGATAGTCGTCTGACCTGGAGGACCCTATGACGCTATCGCTGCCTGTCGACGACGACGCCAACGAATTGCTGTCCCGCGACCCGCTCGCGCTGCTCATCGCCATGCTGCTGGACCAGCAGGTTCCGTTGGAGAAGGCCTTCGCCGGCCCCCGCGACCTGGTGAAGCGGCTCGGCCACGAACCCACCGCCGCCGAGCTCGCCAGCTACGACCCCGAGGCGCTCGCGGCGGTGTTCAGCGAGAGGCCGGCGCTGCACCGCTACCCGAAGGCCATGGCCGGGCGGACGCAAGCCCTGTGCCAGCTCCTCGTCGAGCGCTATGACGGCGATGCGGCGCAGGTCTGGAACGGCGCGGCCACCGGCCAGGACCTGGTGAAGCGGATCGGCGACTTGCCCGGGTTCGGCCCGGCCAAAGCGCAGATCTTCGCGGCGCTCCTCGGCAAGCAGATGGGCGTGCGGCCGGACGGCTGGCGCGAGGCCACCGGGCCCTTCGGCCAGGAAGGCTCGCACCACTCGGTCGCCGACATCGTAGACGACGACTCGCTGGCCCAGGTCCGTGCGCACAAGCAGCAGATGAAGGCCGCCGCCAAAGCCCGTCAGGCGCCGTAACGGTTTCCGTAACTCCCCCGACATACCGTCACAACCGCCTGGGGTATTCCAGGCCACGTAAGGGGGAAGCCATGACTGACACCACCGACCGCACCGCGACGAAATCCGGCCAGCGCGTGCTCACCGGCTACCGGCAGAAGGCCGACACCGTCTATGTGTACCTGTCGGCGTTGTTCTTCGCCGGGGTACTGGTGCAGGTGTTCCTGGCCGGGGTGGGGGTGTTCGGGATCAACGACCTGAAGATCGCCGACGCGAGCAGCTTCGACCCGCACCGCGCGTGGGGCTCCATCCTGATGGTGATCTCGCTGGTAATGCTCATCGTCGCGCTGATCGCCTGGCAGTCGAGGCGGACCACGATATCCGCGTTCCTGCTCGCACTGCTGACGGTGATCGCCCAGAACGTCCTCGCGGCCCTCGGCGACAGCAACAAGTGGGTCGGCGGTCTGCACGCCCTCGATGGCATGCTCATCCTGCTGCTCTCGCTCTGGATCGCCGTCCTGGGCTGGCGGCGGCAGCGCGCCCGCTAACGGCCGCGCTTCACCAGGCCGTCTCAGCCACCTGCCCGCAGCGCGCTGCGCGGGGTGGCGCGCTAATCTCGGGCTCCGTGACTGATAACGCGATACCCCAGGCCACCGCGGCGCATGTGTATGTCCTGCACGAGGGTTATGTCCGGGAGACGGCCGGCGGCGACCGGGTGGGCAGCACGGTCACGCTCATCCTGGATGGCGCGCACGTGATCGTGGTCGACCCTGGGATGGTGCCGCACCGCGAGGTATTGCTCGATGCGCTGGCCGCCCTGAGGCACGCCCCGCAGGATGTGACCGACGTCGTGTTCAGTCACCACCACCCTGACCACACCGTTAACGCGGCGCTGTTCGGCTCGGCGCTGATTCACGACCACTGGGCCACCTATGACGGTGACCTGTGGATCGGCCGCGATGGCGGGGATTTCGATCTGAGCTCGTCGGTCCGGCTGATCGCCACACCGGGGCACAGCAACGAGGACATCACCACCCTGGCCGCTACCGCTGACGGCGTCTACGCCTGCACGCACGCCTGGTGGGGGCCGGACGGCCCGGCCGAGGACCCGCTCGCCGCCGACCAGCGGGCGCTGAGCGCCAGCCGGCAGCGGATCCTGGAGATCGCGTCGGTGATCGTGCCCGGGCATGGCCCGGCGTTCCGCCCCGATGAGCGGACGCCCCGGTAAGTCAGACGGCGTCGCCCTTGAGGGAGAACGACGCCAGGCGGCGGATGGCGAAGGCCAGGGTGGCGACGGTCACCACCGCGCCCATCACGACCGCGGTCGGCAGCCCGAGGTGCGCGTTCAGGCCGGTGTTGTGCGCGATCGAGTTAGCCACCCCCAGCGAGTACTGCTCCACCGACAGGATCCGGGCGCCGCTGGCGAAGTTGCCCAGCACCGCTTCCCAGACCAGCAGGTAGAGCAGCCCGACCGCGATCGCCCGCGTGGTGAGGACGGAAATCATGACGAAGACCGCGTTGTAGATCACCGATCCGACCAGCGCGCCGACGAACAGGCCAACTGCTAGCTTAGTGGCGCCCCCGGTGGCGATCAGCCCCGCGATCAGCTCGGGTACCGCAACGAAGATCATCGTCAGGAAGGCCGCCACCACGAACTTGCTCATGATCACCGTTGAGCGGTGCACCGGCGTGGCGAGCAGGTGAATGACGCTGCCGTCGTCGATCTCCGCCCCCAGCACGCTGGTGCCGATGATCAGCGCGGTGAGCGGGAGCACCACGGAGAAGCCGAAGTCGCCCAGGATGTGGCTCGGCCAGTCTGTCGCTGGCGGGTGCGCGAGCTTCAGCAGCACGGTGACCAGCACCAGGATCAGCGGCGGGATCGCGAACAGGAATACCCGCTTGCGGCCCATCGTCGCGCGCAGCGTGATCGACGCGACGACCCTGCCCTGCACACCAAACATCACAATCGTCTCTTTCCTGGGTTCTAGGCAGACAGCGGGCCCGGCCCCCGTCAGGACTCCACGAGGTAGGCGAAGACGCTCTCCAGCGATTCATCCTCGGGCAGTAGTTCGCGGAGCCGGATGCCCTCCTGCCGGGTGAGCGTGGCGAGCTCCCGGCTGAAGGCGCCGTAGTCGGACGCCCGCACCTGCAGGCCCCGCCCGGTCACCTCCACCCCGGTCACCGCGGGGCGTCCGATCAGGGTGGCACCTAGCCGCCGGTCATCCGAGGTGCGGACGAGGAAAACGTGTGGCCGGCTCGTCATCAGCCGCCTGATGGCCCGGAAGTCACCGGACGCGGCGAGCCGTCCGGACACGATCACCTGGATGGTGCCGGACAGCCGTTCCACCTCCTCCAGGATGTGCGAGCTGAACAGGATGGTGCGGCCCTGGTCGGCCAGCCCGTCGAGCAGGTCCATCATGTGCAGCCGCTGCCGCGGGTCCATCCCGTTGAACGGCTCGTCCAGCAGGATCACCTGCGGATCGTGTACCAGGGCCGCGGCCACCTTGATCCGCTGGCGCATGCCCTTGGAGTAGGTCGAGATCTTCCGGTCCTGCGCGCCGGTCATCTCCACGATCCCGATGGCGCGCTGCGCGGCCGCGTCGGGGTCAGGCAGCGTATGCAGCCGGGCGGTGGCCCGGACGAACTCCTGGCCGGTCAGGAAGGCGTAGACGGAATCCCGCTCGGGCACCAGGCCGAGAACGCGGTAGATGTCCGGGTTCCGCCAGCTCGCCACCTCACCGACGGCCACCTCGCCACGGGACGGTGCCAGGAACCCCGAGATCAGGTGCAGCAGGGTGGATTTCCCGGCACCGTTGGGGCCGAGCAGGCCGGTGACGCCTGGGCTGATGGTCATCGTAATGTCGTTGATCGCGACGACGTTGCCGTACCACCGCGAAACGTTGCGTAGCTCGATCGAGGTCATGCCCTGTCTCCCCGCTCGTCTCCTGGACCCCTGGAGGCCCTTCGGCTCCTCATGCCACACCGGCTTTCCGGTAACGGATGGCCAGGCCACCCACGGCCAGGCCCAGCAGCACCACGAGCACCGCGGCGTACAAAGGCCCGTAGGACCCTGGCGGGGGTATCGGTCCTGGCGAGGTGCCGCCGAGCCACTGCCGCACGCCATCCAGCACGGTGAACGGGCTGGCCAGGCCAGATAGCTGCGCCCCGGTCGTAGCTGCCTGCCCGCCCGCGCCCCGGAAGGGGTGGCCCTGGCCGCCGGTGCTCACTTTGTCCAGGATTCCGGCGAGTATCCAGGTCAGGAAAAAGAAGATGGCGATGGTCCCGGTCGAGTAGGCGCGGCGCCCGCTCAGCGAGGCGAGGAAGAGCCCGATGGCGGCCAGCAACACGGCCCACATGAGACCGACCAGCAGGCCGGGGATGAGCGCCTTCGTCTCGTGCCAGATGGCCGAGCCGCCGTGCGACTGGCTGATCGTGCCCAGGTACAGGAAGAGCAGTGGAATCTCGATCATCGCCAGGCAGGCCAGGATGAACGCGGCCAGCTTCGCGAACGGGTAGTCCAGGCGGTGCAGCGGCCGGGAGAAATACAGCGGCAGGACGTGGCTGCGCAGGTCGCGGGAGACAAGCTCCGGCGCCTGGGCGGCGATAAAGATGAGCATGATGATGACCCGCAGCTGGAAAATGTACGTGTCGTAAGGGACTGTGCGCGGGTTGCCCTGGGCCACCCCCACCGTGTTGGCCACCGCGGGCAGGCACATGATGACGAAGGCGATGATCGGAACGATCTTGGCCTTGACCCCGCGGCCGATGCCGAAAGCCGACCGGAAGCTATGCCAGATGAGTGCCCGGATGATCCCGGGCCGGCCCAGCCGCGGGCCCTCATAGCGCCGGTAGCCGATGTCGTGGATGACGCCGCCGTGGCCGGCCCCCGCGGTACCAATGTCAGCGGTCACGGCGTGCCTCCTCTTCGTTCTCGTGGTCGTGGTCGTTGTCGTGGAAGAGTTCTTCCACGTGCCGCCTGCGCTGCTCCAGGCGGTTCAGCGGCAGCCCGAGGTCCGCGATCGCGTCACGGACAGCGTCATAGGTGGCGTCCGTCTCGATCTGGACGAGCAGCGCCCGGTCGCTGCGCTGCGGCCGCAGCCCCCGCTCGGCGAGTTCGGCCTGCAGTTCCCCGATGCCCTCGTCGACCTCGATCAGCAGCACCTGGCTCACCTCGGTGAAGCTGGTCATGCTGTCGGAGCGGAGCAGCCGGCCCCCGTCAATGGCCACCAGGTGGTCGCAGATCTGCTCGATCTCCCCGAGCAGGTGCGAGGACACGACGATGGAAATGCCGAACTCCGCGCCGATCCGGCTGATCAGGTCGAGCATCGAGGACCGCCCGGCCGGATCGAGCCCGATGGTCGGCTCGTCGAGCAGCATCAGCCGCGGGTCCCCGACCAGGGCCTGGGCCAGCTTCACCCGCTGTTTCATGCCGGTGGAGTAGGTGCCGATCTGCCGGTAGCGCTCCTCGTACAAGCCGACATGGCGCAGTGACTCGGCCGCCCGCTCCTTGGCCGCGGTCGGCGGCAGCCCGGACATCCGGCCGAGGTGCGTGACGAACTCGGTCGCGGTGACATCCGGCGGGAGGCAGTCATGTTCCGGCATGTAGCCGGTCAGCATCCTGATCTGCTCCCCGTCCGTGGCACAGTCATGGCCGAGCACGGCCGCCCGTCCGCTGGTGACCGGCAGCAGGCCAAGCAGGATCTTGATGAATGTCGACTTGCCGGCACCATTCGAGCCGACCAGACCGGTGATGCCGGGCCCAACGGTCACGGTCAGGCCGTCCAGCGCGGTCACCCCGGCCGGATACCGCTTGGTGAGCGCCGCCGTCTCGATGACAGCCGCCGGGGAGCCCGGAGTCCCGGCTGGCGGTCCGGCACGGAGCGGTAGTTGAGCGGTCACGGTACTTCGGCCTCGCCTTCCTGTGGCGTCCGACGGAACCGGTCCGCCCGATGTCGTTCCTGTGGAACCGGCGCGCTCTGGCTTTCCGGAGCCGGCCGCTGCCGCCGTGGCAGCGCTCCTAGAATGGCGGCCCGCCGGGCCGCCGTCATCATCCCGGGGGATTGCATTCTGGTCCCCCCTGAGAGGCAGCCGGCCATGGCCGCGGCCGTGGGTCCGCCCTGGATCCTACGACTCAGGGACGACGCCAGCGCGGACCTGGCGGGCTACCGTGGGGAGGTGAGTGCAGAGTCTCCCGCGGTACCCGCCGCGCCCCGCCCGGAACCCGCCGCGCCCCGCCCGGAAACCGTCACGCCCCGCCCGGAGACGGCCGCACTCCGCCCGGAACCCGCCGGCCAGCCCGCGCCGCAGGCCGCTTTCAGGCCGCCACTGACCGCCCGGCTCCGGCCGGGACGGCGGGCGGACTACGCGATAGCGTCGTTGTTTGCAGTGATCATCTTCGGGGTCATGCTCAGCCGCGTCAATATCTACCGGTTCCCGCTCAGTGGCTGGGCCGCGAGCGACTGGCTCCCGCTGGTGCTCGCGGCCTGCCTGTGCATCCCAGCCGCGCTCAGGCGCCGGGGGCCGCTCCGTGCGCTCGTCGCCATCCTGGCCGTCTGCCTCGTGAGCGTCATGGCCGGGAACTCGATCACGCGCGGCGCGTTCCTGCCGCTGGCCTTCGTGCTCTACCTGGTGGCGGCGACCTCTCGCCGCACCGTCGCCGCATACGGGCTCGTCGCATCCCTGGCCGTGATGGCGTTTCAGGCTCTGGCCCTGCACCTGAGTGGGCTGGGCTCGGGCAACGCCGATGTCGCCGGCCTCGTCCTGATCGTCTGCTGGACAGTCGGCTACGCGGTGCAGCAGCGGCGGGCTTACGCCGCGCACCTCAGGGACGAGGCCGCGACTTCGGCGGTTACTGAGGAGCGGCTCCGGATAGCCAGGGAATTGCACGACGTGGTGGCGCACAGCATGACGGTGGTGGCGGTCCAGGCCGGCTTCGGCGAATACGTATTCGACAGCCAGCCGGGCGAGGCCAGGGCCGCGCTTGGCGCTATCCAGACCGTGAGCCGTGAGGCGCTTAGCGACATGCAACGGCTGCTTGGCGTCCTGCGCCACGCGGCGGAACGGGACGGGGCGGCCAGCGACGCCGGCCAGGCCGGGTGGCGGCTCCCCCATGATCGTGGTGCTGGCCCGGCCAGCGGCGGCCCGGCCCGCGACCGAGAATCGGTCCGCGCCGGAGGACCGCCGGGGGCCCGCGAGGGTGACGGCGGGGCCCGCGTCTTCGCTCCGCTCACTCCCGCACCGGGGCTGGCCGACCTGGACCGCCTGGTGGCGAGGACCGCAGGGGCCGGAGTGCAGGTCGAGGTCGAGCGGACCGGCCGGGTGCGGGACATACCGGCCGGGATCGACCTCTCCGCCTACCGCATCGTGCAAGAGGCGCTGACCAACGTGGTCAAGCACTCCGGTGCGGGCCGCTGCCACGTCGTCGTGCGCTATGGCACCAGTGACCTGTCCGTCGAGATCACCGACCCCGGTGCGGGCGCCCGGGTGGCGGCCGGGGCCGCGGCCCGGGCCGGCCGCAGCCCGACCAGCGCCCCCTTCGCCATGAGCTCGGGCCACGGCATCACCGGAATGCGGGAGCGGGTGAGCCTGTGCGGGGGCGAGTTCAGCGCGGCGCCATTGCCGGGTCAGGGATTCAAGGTGACCGCGCACCTTCCGCTCACCAGCGGCGCGCCGTGACGCTGCGGGTGGTGGTGGCCGACGACCAGGCCCTGGTCCGCGCCGGCTTCCGCGGTATCGTCGCGGCCACGCCAGGCTTTTCCGTCGTGGGCGAGGCCGGCACCGGCGCCGAGGCTGTCGAGCAGGCCCGTCGCGCCCGGCCTGATGTCGTTCTCATGGATGTCCGCATGCCGGTCATGGACGGCATCGAGGCCACCCGCCAGATCACCGGATCGGCCGCGACCGCCGGTGTGCGGGTGCTCATACTGACCACTTTCGACCTCGATGAGTACGTCTACTCGGCGCTGCGCGCCGGGGCGAGCGGGTTCCTGCTCAAGAGCACGCTGCCGGGCGACCTGCTGAACGCCATCCGGGTCATCGCCGCTGGCGACGCGCTGCTCGCTCCGAGCGTCACCCGGCGCCTGGTCGAGGAGTTCGCCCGCAAGCCCCGGGCCGCCGCGGCCGCCCGGCCCGGACAGCCAGACCTGCGCGCCGTCACCGCCCGGGAGCGGGAAGTCCTGGCGCTCATCGCCTGTGGCCTGTCCAACACCGAGATCGCCAGCCAGCTGAGCATCAGCCCCGCCACCACGAAAACGCATGTGGGCCACCTGCTCACCAAACTCGACGCCCGCGACCGCGTCCACCTGGTCATCCTCGCGTACCAGGCCGGAATCGTCACGGCCTGGTGACGACGCCGCCCGGGCGGTTGCGCGCCGCTGGTGCGGTTCTTCCGCGCCGTCACCTCTACCGAGGTGGTCAGCTCATGCTCACCCGGAGATCGAGCGCCCGGTCGCACCTTTCGGCCACCTCCGGGTCGTGCGTGGCCACCACGAGGGCGCCACCCTCGGCTACCACGTCGAATATCCGGGCCAGCACCACGGCGCGGGCCGCCGGATCGAGCTCGGCGGTGGGCTCATCGGCGATCAGCAGCCGGGGCTTGAGCGCGAGCGCGCGGGCCACGGCCACGCGCTGCTGCTGGCCGCCGGAAAGCTCCTCGACCAGCTGGTCGGCGTGGGACTCGAGCCCTAGCTGCGCCAGCGCGCGGCGGGCCGCGGCCGGGGCATCGCGCGGCGGGCGGCCCGCCGCGCGCAGCGCGACCTCGATGTTCTCGGCCGGCGTCAGCAGCGACACGAGGCCGTAGCCCTGGAGCACGACGGCGACGCCGCCCGCGGGCCGGGCGAACCCGGTGAGCAGCGCCCCGTCGATGTATACCTCGCCGGCGGTGGGAGCGGTGAGCCCCGAGATGAGCGCCAGCAGGCTGGATTTGCCTGACCCGGACGGGCCGGTCACCGCGAGGCTCTGGCCGAGCTCCACGGTGACGTCGACGCCCGACAGGATGAGCTGGCCATCCCGGACGTACCGGAGGCCGTGTGCCTTGAGCATGTCAGCCCCGTTCCACGTCGACCCGGCGCAGCTGCACGCCGTCGGCGGTCAGGATCGCCTTGGCCAGTGACCCGGGCGGCAGCACGCCTTCCAGTGCCTCAGTGGGCAGCTGGACGGAGCCATCACGGGAGACGACCAGGTAGTCCTCCCCGGCGTGCCCCTCTGCCCCCACCCGGCCGTCGCGGATCGTCACGGTGCGCCCGAGCGCGCTGCCGACGGCCGGGTCGTGGGTCACCACGACCACGGTCGTGCCCAGGTCCTCGTTGGCCGCGCGGATGAGGTCGATGACGGCCGCGGCGGATCCGTGGTCGAGCTGGCTGGTCGGCTCGTCCGCGAGCAGCAGCCGCGGTCCGTTGGCCAGGGCCACGGCGACCGCGAGCCGCTGCTGCTCGCCGCCGGACAGCCGCCCGGCGGGCCGGCGGGCGACCCTGGTCAGGCCGACCGCGTCCAGCAGGTCGGCGGTCCGGCGGCGCTTAGCGGCCCGGGACCGGCGCGTCGGCCCCTGGGCGAACAGCACGTTGCCCACCGCGGTCTCGTTGTGCAGCAGGTTGCGCCCAGGGTTCTGCATCACCACGCCAACGTCGCGCAGCCGCATCTCAGCGGCCGACCTCGCGGTCAGGTCGCTGAGGCGGCGGCCGCAGACCTCGACGACACCCGCGGTGGGCCGCAGCATTCCCGCGAACAGCCACAGCAGCGTGGACTTCCCGGCCCCTGACGGGCCGAGCAGCGCCATGGTCTCCGCCTCGGCGACCACGAGGTCGACCCCGCGCAGCGCGGTGATCTCCTGGCCGGGGAGGCCGTAGACCTGGACCAGGCCCTCGCAGCGCACCATCGCCCCGGTCATGTCAGGCGCCTCCGGCGCCATGGCCCGGTCATGCTGCCGATTCCCGTAGCTGGTCGAGGCTGACTCCGCGGATCAGCAGGACGCTCGCCGTCACCGCGGCGATGATCAGCAGCCCGGCCGCCGCCCCGAGCAGCACGGTCAGCGGGCCCGCGGGCGGAACGTAAGACAGCGGGGGCACAGCCGGCCTGGTGATGAATTCGGGAATGTTGCGCAGCACCAGGACCGCGGCGGCCAGGCCCGTGGCCGCGCCGATGATGCTGCCGAACCCCAGCACCAGAGCCAGCTCGGTGAGCACCGCCCGGCGCAGCGTGCCACGCGGTACCCCCGATGCGGAGAGGGCGGCGTATTCGTACCGGCGCCGGCGGGCGGACAGATATAGCCCGAGGACCGCGGCGCCCGCGGCCAGCAGCGCCGCCGCCGCCGCGTCGGCCAGGAACAGCACGCTGGCCAGGGCGGGGCCCTGCCGGGCGAACATGGCCGCGATGGCCGCGGCGCTGCGCACCGAAAGCACCTGCACGCCAGCGGATCTCAGCCGGGGCTCGATGACGCTCTGGGCACCAGCCGCTAGCCAGACCTCCTGGATAACCTGCGGGAAGTTCTCCCCCGCGGCCAGCTCCGCGTAGCGGCGATCGACGATCACCCCGGCCTGCGGCGCGCCGGGCACGGCGATCGCGGCGGCGATCACCCGCAGGCCGAGCGGGCTGCCGTCGAGCCCGACGCCTGAGACGAGGCGTTGCCCCGGGCTGAGCATCGCGCCAGAGACCACCGCGGGCAGCGGGTAGGGCCGATTGACCGACACCAGGACGGCGTCCTGCTGCACCCGCGCCTTGAATTGCCATTCCAGCCCGGCCGCGACCGCGCGCAGGCGGTCCGGCGGGTTGTCTGAGTGTCCAGGACGCCACCGGGCCGTGTCGGACAGCACCCCGCCCGGGCCTACCCGCGTCCATCCGCCGCGGCCGTGCACGTCAATGCTGGTGATGGTGACCGTGCCGGTCACCGGGGTCGTCCGGTCGAAATGGATCGGCGGGTTCAGGTCGAGATCGTGCAGCACACAGGGACAGCCGACGAGCTGGCCGGTCAGGGTGACCGTGCCGTGCGCGGGCAGCGTTCCGAGGCTTACCGGGGACGCACCGGTGGTGATATCGGCGGCCAGTGCCGAGCCGGCCGGCGACAGTGCCTGGACGTCGACGCTGACCCGCAGGGCATCACCGGCCAGGGTGACCGGGGCCGGCGCGCGGGGAGCGAGCTCGCGGCCGAGAGCCGCGAGGGGCTCGCTGGCGAAGCCGGGCTGCCAGCTCGCGACCCGGGCGAACCGCTGCGGATCCACGGCCAGCGTGGTCAGCCCAGAGGTGCCGCTGGACAGGCTGGTGAACTGGTCCACGGCCGCCGCCATCCGTCCGCCTGGGTCCGCCGTGGCCACGGCCGCGCCGAGATCCCGTCCGGGCGGAGCGCTGACCGTGAGCACTGTTGGCGCCCCGACCTGGGTAGTCGCCACGAGCTGCTCATTGTCACGGCCGACGGACCAGGCGGCGGCGGCGAAGGCGGCCAGGGCGAAGGCGGTCGCGAGGATGATCGTGGTCCGCACCCCGCCTGGCCGCCGGGCGAGGTGACGCAGCGCGAGGTAGAGCCCGAGGCTGCCGCGCCTGCCGGTCCGCGCGAAGGCGGCCCGGCAGGCGAGCGGCAGTAGCCGCGAGGCCACGACGGCCACGGCCAGCCCGAGCAGCCCGGGAACGAGCAGCCCGAGAACGCCGTGCCCGGCCGATCCGATCTGGCCGCTGACCGTCAGCTCGAGTAGCCCGGCGGCCGCACCGACCGCGAGGACCGCATCGACGACCCAGCCGCGGTCCGTGGCCCGCCGGCCCGACCGCCGCCACTCGTCCAGGGCGGGCCGGCGGAGCGTCCGGCGCGCCGCCACCACGACGGCCGCGAGCCCGCCGGCGGTCACGGCCGCGGCGGCGGCCCAGGCCAGCGGGGGCAGCACCACGGCGGTGCCCGGGCGCAGCAGGACGCGGCCGAGCGCGGCCGTCGCGCCCCACCCGGCCAGGGTGCCAACCGGTAGCGCGAGCGCGAGGAGCGCGACTGGCTCGGACATCCCGAACGCCACGGTGCGCCACCCACCGCGGCCGCGCAGCTTGGCCAGCGCAACCTCGGGACCGCGGGCCTCGATCGCGTCGGTGACCGCGAGGTACAGCAGCAGCAGGCACAGCACCAGCAGCTGCACCGTGATCAGGACGACCGGCACGGCGACAGAACGCCAGCTGGACTCGACCGCCTGCAGCGTGGCCGGGATGGCGGTGCTGACCAGCACCTGCTGGCCTGTCAGCACCGTGCTGGTACTGAAGGAGGTCATCGCCGCCTCCAACTGCGGGACCTCGTCGCCGGTGAGCCGCGCCCCGTGCAGCGTGTCGTCGACAACCGCGACTCCCTGCTGGGTGGGCGGCCCTCGCTCCAGAGTGGCGCGGGGGGTGAACATCCCGTCGACGCCATTGCTGCTCGAGAGGAGGTTGGTGCTGGTCGGGAAGTAGACGGAGCCGCGGCCGAACCAGTACCCGAGGTTCTGGTTCGGCAAGCGATAGATCCCGCTGATCGTGAAGCCGTTCCAGCCGGCGAAGGTCAGCCGCTGGCCGATGTGCCAGCCAGCCTGGGCGGCCAGCCGACTGCTGACGATGACCTGGTCCCGGGAGCGGGGGCAGGCACCGCGGATACGGAGCTGCCCGCACACTCCGCTCCGCCAGACCAGCGGGATCGACGCCTGGAACTGCGGGAACGGCAGGGACGTCTCGACCGAGTCGATGGGCGGCGCGAACAGCCCACGTCCGGAGAGACTTCCGAGACCTTGGTCAAGCTGGCTTTGCAGCTGCGGGGCGAGCTGGCCGAGCAGGCCGGGCACCGCGCCGGTCTCATTGGCCTCGTAGCCACGGCCGATGAACGATGCGGTGGCGACCGTGTCGCGCAGGATCGACGTCCGGGCCGCCTGGTAGTAGATAGGCCCGGTGGCCGCGGCTCCGGTCGCCACCAGCGCCACCGCCAGGATCAGCAGGGTCGTGCCGCCGCGCTGCGCCAGCCCTCGTAGCGCCGCCACCGGCCGCATCAGGGGCTCCCCGGAGCCGGCAGCCAGGCGACTGGCGAACCCGGCCCGTGCACCGCCGCCATCCGGCCGCCCGCGGCCTTGGCTATCGCCCAGCCCCCGCCGACGCCGCAGAGGACCGACATCCCGTCCGGAGACCAGATGCATACGCCGTAACCGGTGCCGGCCGCCGACTGGGCGCTGGCCGGCAGGACGCTGCCGGGCAGCACGCTGGTCACCGCTGGCCTGCCGATCGTCCAGATCCTCAGCTCGGGAGTCCCGCCGCCATCGACGCCGGCCAGATAGGCCAGTGACCGGCCGGACGGCGACCAGGCTGGGATGCCCTGGGTGCCGAAAGGCGTGAGCGCCCGGCCCAGTATCTGGCCGGTCCGGTTAAGAATCACGATGCCGGTGACGGAGGCCCCCTGCGGCCGGACCGCCACGGCGACCTCGCTTCCCGACGGGCTGGGGACCGGGTCCAGCGACGCCGGGAGGCTGCGGGCGTATCCGAGATCGCTGTTGAGTGTGGCCGCCGTGGCCAGCAGCACCGGGGGCCGTCCCGCGTCGCGCAGCACGATCTCGGAATCGGGCTCAGCGCTGCCCGGGACCGAGACGGCGGTCGGTGACGGCGGGGCGACCACCGACACGAAGGCCCCCGCTGCCTGCGGGTCGCCTGCCACCTGGTCCCCGACGCCCAGCGAGACCGCCCGGCCGGTGGCGAGCGAAACCACTGAGATGGGGTTGCTCGATGACTGCGATTGGGCTCCGAAGTCCTGCAGCATCACTATGGCCCGCTCGTGATCCGCGAAAGGATCAGGCCACGCGGTAGTGGTTTCGCTGCTGAGGGGCACGCTGCTGGAGGCGAGGGCGAGCGCGGGACCGTGCCGCACGGTGATCACCTGGCCGTTGAGCAGGGCCAGCGAACGGTTGTCCGGGGCGCCCGTGACCATTTCGCCCACATTCCCCATTGCGCGCGTCACATGCGCGCCGTCCGGGTCCGATAGTACGAGGCCGCCAGCCGCCGTGACAGCGACGATCCGGCCGGCCAGGCCAGCCAGGCGAGCGGAGTTCCCGGCCGGCCCCCGCGCCGCCGGCCAGAAGGGCCGGAACTGCAAAACCGCCACGACCGCGGCGGCCAGGACGAGCACGGCGGCGGGAATCACCAGTCGTCGCCACCATGGCGGGGGCGGCGGCTCAGGGTCGAGCGCCGGGAATCGCCGCCGCTCCGCCGAGGCCCGATCGAAACTCACCACCCCGTCACGATAGGCGGCGGCGATTACAGCCCAATAAAGATGGCCAGCGTTTGGAGATTGGCAGCGCAATGACAGGACGCGACGGCCTGCGGCAGGCCCGGGACGGCTACCTGCCGACCGCGTAGCCCTGCATGCCCCGGGCGTTCGCCGCCGCGTACAGGAACCCCCCGTCGCGGGCAACGGCGCTCACCCGGCCCAGCGACCACGGCGGCTGGACCGTCACCAGGTGTCCCCTGGTGCGCAGCCCCGCGATCACCGCCGCGCCGGCCCGCTCCTCGACGTCGAGCGACCGCGGCCAGGACTCGCGCGGCCAGAAAGACGAGGGGAAGTGGCTGGTGTGGAACGCGGGCGCGTCGATCGCCTCCTGCAGGTTCATCCCGAACAGCGCGTGGTTGAGGAAGAAGGCGAGTGTCCACTGATCCTGCTGGTCGCCGCCCGGTGTGCCGAACGCCAGATACGGCTCGCCGTCGCGCAGGGCAAGACTCGGCGACAGCGTGGTCCGTGGCCGCTTGCCCGGCGCGAGCGTGTTGGGCAGGCCCGGGGTGAGGGTGAACATCTGCGCCCTGGTGCCCAGGCCGAAGCCGAGGCCGGGGATGACGGGCGAGCTCTGCAGCCAGCCGCCGCTGGGCGTCGCGGTCACCACGTTGCCGAACCGGTCGGCGATATCCAGGTGGCAGGTGTCGCCGGGCCGGCGCGGGCGGCCTGTGCCCGCGGCCGGCCGGGGCGCGCCGGTGCCTGCCCCGGGCTCCGCGATGGTCGGCTCCCCCGAGCCGGCCCCGGCCGGCACCCGCACATCCCCGGTCGCATAGCCGGGCAGCCGGGGGGCCAGGCCGCCGGGCGCGCCTGGGATCAACTCGCCAGACGCTTCCGCGCCGACCATCCCGCGGCGCTGGTCCGCGTAATCCGCCGACAGCAGGGCGGCGACCGGCACCTCGGCGAACCGGGGGTCCCCGTACCAGGCCTCACGGTCGGCGAAGGCCAGCTTCGCGCACTCCACCACGGTGTGCATGAATTCGGCGCTGCCCGGCTCCATGGCCTCGACGCCGAGCCCGCGGAGCAGGGCCAACTGCTGCAGGAAGACCGGGCCCTGGCCCCAGGGCCCGGTCTTGCACACGGTCAGGCCCGCGTAGTCGAGGGTGACCGGCGCCTCGGCCGCGGCCCGCCAGTTGGCCAGGTCCGCCCCGGTGAGCAGCGCTCGGTGCCGCTCCCCGGTGAGATCCATGACCTCGGCACGCTCGGTGTAGGCGGTGATCGCCTCGGCCACGAAGCCCTCGTAGAAGGCGTGCCTGGCCGCCTCGATCTGCCCGTCCCGGGACGGGCCCGCCGCCTCGGCTTCGTCAAGAATGCGCTGGTATACACCGGAAAGAACGGGATTAGCAAAACGGGCACCAGGGCGGGGCACCCCGTCAGCAAGGTAAATCTCCGCCGAGGTGGGCCAGTGGTCACGGAAAAGCCCGGCCACGGAGGCGATGCCGGCGCTGGCGCCGGGCAGCATCGGATAGCCGTCCCGGGCGTAGCCGATCGCGTACTGCATCACATCGCGGAGGCTGAGCCGGCCATAGCGCTGCAGCAGCAGCATCCACGTCCCGAAGGCGGCCGGCACGCACGGCGCGAGCAGCCCATCGCCGGGGACCAGGTCGAGGCCGAGTGCGTGGAACGCCGCCAGCGTGGCGCCCTGCGGCGCAGGCCCCTGGCCGTCGAGCACGAAGACCTCGCCCTGGGCGGCATCGTAGCCGATCACGGGGACCTCGCCGCCGGGGCCGTTCAGGTGCGGCTCGACAACCTGCAATACCAGGCCCGTGGCGACGGCGGCGTCGAATGCGGTGCCGCCCTTCTCCAGCACGGCCAGGCCAGCGGCCGAGGCGAGCCAGTGCGTGGACGCCACCATCCCGAAGGTGCCCGCTAGTTGCGGCCGGGTCGTGAACGACGATCCCTGGGGAAACATACGCACTCCTTGAGGGGTGAAACAACACTTGGCACTCACGCGATTACCGGTAGTAGCAACCAGGGCGCCCAGGTGAGCGTCGTAAGAGTCGTAGAACCAGCATGAGTCCCAGAGCAGGGACCACCGCCACGATAAGGGGCACGTCCATGACACCATCGGCCCACGCGGCCCGGCAAGCAATCGCCGCGGCGGCTCTCGTTTGCAGCGCAGCGCTGATCGCCGCCTGCGGATCCGTTCATAGCACCTCCAGTGGGCAGGTGGCGTCGGAGTCCTCCAAGGGCCAGGCGGCCCCGCTCGTGTCCCCGACGGTCAGCGCCAATTCGGGCAGTTCCGCCAGGCCGAGCAGCACCGGCGCAGGAAGCACCTGCGCCACGACTGATCTGAAGGTGACGCTCGTCACCAACAGCGCCGGCGCCGCAGCCGGGAGTACCTTCTACCCACTGAACTTCACCAATGTCTCCCCCAGTTCCTGCGTCCTCGACGGCTACCCAGGTGCCTCGTTCGTGGCCAGCCCATCCGGCAGCCCGATCGGCAACCCGGCCGACCGGAACCCGGGCGTCACCCCGGCCCCTGTGACGCTCGCGCCGGGAGCCACCGCACACGCCACCCTGCAGGTCGTGGACGCACAGAACTACAGTGCCGCCACATGCGACCCGGTGACCGCGCACTGGCTGCGGATCTACCCGCCCGGCCAGACCACGGCGGTCGAGGTCAGCTTCACGACGCTGGTCTGCGCGGCGCACATATCGAGCAGCCTCGGCAACACGCTCACCGTCGATGCGATCAAGGCGGGCCAGGGCAAGGCCGGGCAGGGCCTCTGACCGCCTGGCGGATCCTGGCCGTCTGGCGGATCCCGGCCAGCCCGTGACTCGGCCCGCCCGTGACTCGGCCCGCCCGTGATTCGGCCAGCAGGTGATTCGGACGGCGGGCGCGCGGGCGGCCCGGCCCGGTAACGTCTTGGGCCATGGCAGATCTTCCCCCGCGGGTCAGGGCCGTATGCGACCTCGACGTGGCCGGGGTACGCGAGAACAGCGGACGGCACGAATACGATGGGTCTGTCCAGGACCTTTCGCCGGACGGCGTTCGTGAGGGCCTGATCAGGCTGGCTGAGGCCGCCCAGGCCAGCGGCCGCTTGGAGGACCCGCACGAGGAGGCTCACCTGGCCGCGTTCGAGAAGCATGCCAGGGTCGCCTTCGGCGACCTGGAGTTGCACCGCCGCAGTCTCTGGCCGCACCTGGATGTGCTCGACCTGGCCTGCTATGACCGTGACTACGCTCCGGCGCCACAGCGTGACCAGGCCCGCCTAGAGCACCTCGCGGCGTGGCCGGATGCGGTGGATTCCGCCCTCGCCGCGCTCGACCGGCTCAGTGCACCGGTGGCCACGGCCATGCTGGCCGGGATCCGCGGGCTGGCCGCCGGCATCCCGGCCGACGCCCCGCCCGCCGCCCGGGCGGCTGCGGCCGACGCGCACGCCAGGTTGACCGCCTTCGTGGAGCGTGCCGCCACCGACGGCGAGCCTGATCCCTCGCTCGGCGATGCCGGGCTTACCGCGCTGATGGGCAGCGTCGAGGGCATGGACGTGGATCTGGGCCGACTCGCGGAGCGGGCTGACGCGGAGCGGGACCGGCTTCTCGGGCTGCTCGCCACGGACTGCGCCAGGATCGATGCCAGCCGGCCCCCGCTGGAGCTCGCGCGCGAATTGGTCCGCGAGCATCCGGGCCCCGGGGGCGTCATCGACGCGGCGGCGACCTGGACCCAGAAAGCGATCGACTTCACCAGGGAGCAGGACCTGGTCCCCTACCACGACGGCATTTGCCTGGTCGGGCTGGCGCCCGAGTCCCGGCGGTGGGCCATGGCCATGATGTCCGCCGCCGCGCCTGGCGAACCGGAGGGGCCGTCGTGGTACCACATCACCCCACCCGACCCGTCCTGGCCGCAGCAGGAGCAAGAAGAGTGGCTGGAGATCTTCAGCGCGACCACGCTGCCCGTCATAACCGTGCATGAAGTCGCCCCCGGGCACTTCTCGCATGGCCGGGCCCTCCGGCGGGCACCGACCGTGGTCCGGCGCACCCTGCACTCGGCGGCCTTCGTGGAAGGCTGGGCGCACTATGCCGAAGAACTCTGCGTCGAGGAGGGGTTCTGCGCGGATGATCCCCGGTTCGCCGTGGGTGTCTGGCTGGAGGCACTGGTCCGGGTCACCCGCCTGGCCTGCGCCATCGGCGTGCACACCGCCGGGATGAGCGTCGAGGAAGGCGCACGCAGGTTCGCCGGAGATACCCACCTGGCCGGGCCGGCCGCGCTGGCGGAGGCCAGCCGGGCCACCTTCGACCCGACGTACGGCCGTTACACCTGGGGCAAGCTGCAGATCCTGGAATTGCGGGAGCGGGCCAGGAAGCACTGGGGCGCCAGTTTCTCGCTGCGCCGGTTCCACACGGCCATGATGGACCTCGGAGCGCCGCCGCTCGGCCTGCTGGACACCGCGCTCGAGCGCGGTTGACCCAGCGGGCCTGGGGGGGACATAATTTGACTGTGTCAACTAACTCATTGCTTTCGTCAACGACTAATGGGCGCGCAGACCAGCCTGTCGCGGCGGTGCGCGAGTTCAACCGCTTCTACACGAACCTGCTCGGACTGCTCCGCGAGGGCCTGCTGGACACGCCGTATTCGCTCACCGAAGCCCGCGTCATCTTCGAACTGGCGCGCCAGGACCTGGCTGATGCCCGGGCGCTGCGCCGCTCGCTGGACATCGACGCCGGCTACCTGAGCCGCATCCTGGCCAGGTTCGCGGCCGACGCCCTGATCAGCAGGGAACGCGCGGCGTCGGACGGCCGCCGCCAGGTCATCTCCCTGACCGAGTCGGGCCGGGAAGCGTTCAGGATGCTGGACCGCAGTTCCAATGACCAGATCCGCGCGCTGCTGGCCACGCTCACCGAGGACGACCAGCGGCGGCTGACCACGGCGATGACGGCCATCAGGGAGGTCATCGAGGGATCTCCGCGGCCCGCCGCTTTCGTGCTCCGGCCACCTGGCCCTGGCGACCTGGGCTGGGTGGTGCACCGCAATGGCGCGCTTTACGCGCAGGAGTACGGATGGGACAGCAGCTACGAGGCACTCGTCGCCCGGATCGTCGCGGACTACGCGGGACGCGGCGACCCGGCTCGCGAGGCGGCCTGGATTGCCGAACTGGACGGCTCCCCCGCCGGATGCGTGTTCTGCATGCGCAAAACGGACACGACCGCGCAATTGCGCCTGCTGCTCGTCGAGCCGCGGGCGCGGGGCATGGGCCTGGGCGGCCGCCTCGTCGCCGAGTGCATTACCTTCGCCCGCCGGGCCGGCTACTCGGAGATCATGCTGTGGACCAACGACGTGCTCGACGCGGCGCGCCGCATCTACCAGCGGGCCGGCTTCGAGCTCACCGGCTCCGAGGAGCACCACAGCTTCGGTCACGACCTGGTCGGGGAGGACTGGCGGCTACCGCTCGGCCGCTGAATCATTCCGGCGTGCCGGGCACCACCATGCCGGTCTCGTAAGCGAGGATCACTGCCTGCACCCGGTCCCGCAGCCCGAGCTTGGCGAGCAGATGGCCGATGTGGGTCTTGACCGTCGCCTCGCTCACGAAGAGATCACCGGCGATCTCCGCGTTGCTGCGCCCGCGGGCCAGCAGCAGGAGAGTGTCCCGTTCCCGTGCGGTGAGCGACGCCAGCCGGGACGGCGACGGCGTTGTCGCGGGCGGCCTGCGGGCGAATGCCTCGATGAGAAGCCTGGTCACCGACGGGGCGAGCAGCGCGTCGCCCGCCGCGGCCGCGCGCACGGCAGCGATCAGGTCATGCCGTGGAGCGTCCTTCAGCAAGAACCCGCTGGCCCCCGCGCGCAGCGCTTCGTAGACGTACTCGTCAAGGTCGAACGTGGTGAGCATGACCACCTTGGGGATCGCCTCCTGGCGGTTCGCGGTGATCAGCCGGGTGGCCTCGAGCCCGTCCATGCCGGGCATCCGGATGTCCATGAGCACGACATCGGGCTGATGGGCCGCGGCGGCGGCCACGGCCTCGACGCCGTTGGCCGCCTCACCGACCACGGCGATGCCGTCTGTGGCATCGAGGATGACGCAGAAACCCGCGCGGACTAGTTCTTGGTCGTCGGCGACCAGCACCCGGATAGGGCTGCCCGCCCCGGTCTCGCTCACCGGGCCGGCAGCCGTGCGGTGATGGCGAAACCACCGCTGGGAGTCGGCCCGACCGTCAGGTTGCCACCACACGAGGCCACCCGTTCCGCGATTCCCGCGAGGCCGAACCCGCCCGACCGCGGTACTCCCCGTCCAGCCCCCGCCGCGCCGCTCATGGCCGGTCCAGGGCCGTTCGTAGCCGGCCCCGAGCCGTCCGTGGTGACCCGGGAGTCCGTGACGCTCACGGTCACGTAGCCCGGCTCGTAGGACAGGGCGACAGTTGCGTGCGACCCCCGGGCGTGCCTGACGGTGTTGGTCAGCGCCTCCTGGACGATGCGGTAGGCCGTCAGGTCGATGCCGGGGGCGAGCGGACCCGGCGTCCCCAGCACGGTGAGCTCGACCGGCAGCCCCGCGCCCCGCACCTGATCGAGTACGGCGCCGAGGTCCGCGAGAGACATCGACGGGGACGTTTCCAGTTGCTCGGAGGGGCCGCGCAGGACGCCGAGAAGCCGGCGCAGTTCGGTGAGCGCCTGACGGGCGGTGGACGCGATGATCTCCACGGACCGCGCCGCCTCAGCGGGCCGGTCCGGGAGCAGCGACGTGGCCGCTTCCGCCTGCACCGCCATCAGGCTCACATGATGGGCTACCACGTCGTGCAGTTCGCGCGCGATGCGGGTGCGCTCCTGCGCGGCCACCCGCGCCGCTCCATCGTCCCGTTCCGATTCCGCCCGGATGGCACGTTCCTCGACCTCCTGAATGTGTGCGCGGCGGGTCCGGCTGAGCACGGCGGCCATCCACGCGGTGATGAAGGTCAGAGCTACCACGCCGGCGTCGTAGGGCTGGTGGTGGCCGGGGGTGAGCTGAGGAATGGTTATGCCGATCACCGATACGACCAGGACGACCCGGCGCATCGCAGGCTGGCAGCGCTCCATGGCGGTGAAGAACGCGATCGCCGGCGCCAGCGGGAACGGCGCGTAGCCGAACCCGAGCACGTCATATGTGATGCGCGGGATGGCGACCGCGATGAGGACGGGGACGGGCCATGACCGCCGCCAGGTCAGCGGGATGTTCTGCGCGGCGATCAGTGCGAGAGCAGCGCCGAATGGATGCAGCTGGGACCGGTAGGGCACCAGCACGGCGCAGTCGACGATGGTCAGCGCCACCGCGAGGGCGAGGTCCTGGACGCGCGGTGTAAGCGTCGCGACCCTGACCATCAGCCTCTTCACGACCCGATGGTACGGCTCAGCATGACTGGCGGACATCCACCGGACGATGGAGCTGACCGATCAGACCAGCGGCGGAGCGCGACCCGGAACCGTGCCGTGTCCTCACCCACGGAGCGGACATCGGGAAATCACCCCGCCGCTGGATGCCGCGACACTGCCCGGCCCGCGAGCATGCACACATGGAGCACAATCCGCTGGTTCAGCACCGCGCACCAGGACAAGCCCAGGCGCCAGGCACGCCACCAGTGCCCAAGCCACCCCGCCAGGCCACGCCAGGCCAGGTCCCACCCCGCCAGATCACGCCAGGCCAGGGCGCGCCAGGCCAGGACGCCCCGGCACGCAAGACGCCCAGGCTGGGCATCGCCGCCATCGCGGCCGCCGCCTTCGCCCTCGAAATGGTGGTGAGCGCGCGCTACGGCTACCACCGGGACGAGTTCTACTTCCTGGCCGCGGGCCAGCATCCGGCGTTCGGCTACGTCGACCAGCCGCCGCTCACCCCCCTGGTGGTCCGGGCCGATGCGGTGCTGTTCGGCAACTCGCTCGTCGGGCTCCGCCTGCTGCCGGCCCTGGCCCTCAGCGCGCTGGTGCTGCTGACCGCGGCGATGAGCCGGATCCTCGGGGCCGGCCGGGCCGGGCAGCTCATCGCGGCCCTGGCCACCGCGACCTGCGCCGAATTCCTCGGCGCCATGCACCTGTTCACGACCACCACCCTCGACTTCGTGTTCTGGGCCCTCCTGCTGTACCTGGTGCTCCGCCTGCTGGAGAGCGAGGATCCCCGCTGGTGGGTGCTCATAGGGGCTTGCGCGGGAGCCGCCGCGGAGGCGAAGTGGGACATTGGCTTCCTGGTCGCGGCGTTGCTGGTGGGCTTCCTGGCCACCCCGGCCCGGCACCTGCTCAGGAGCCGGTACCTGCTCATCGGCGCGGTGCTGGCCGCAGCGCTCGCCGCACCTGACGTCGCCTGGCAGGCGGTGCACGGGTGGCCGAACCTGGACGTGTTCCGGGCCCTGCAGCAGGACGCATGGCACAACCGGGCGGTCTACTGGGTGGCCCAGGTCTTCTTCACGGGGGTAGTGCTCACCGGCATCTGGCTCGCGGGCCTGGTCTGGTCGCTGCGCAGCGACGCGGCACGCCGGTTCCGGCCCGTGGCGATCGGCGTGGCCGCCGTGATCGCCGCGTTCTTCATCCTCGGCGGCAAGCCCTATTACCCGGGCGCCGGGTTCACGTTCCTGTTCGCGGCCGGCGCGATCCCGGTCGAGCGGAGGCTCACCCGCAAGCGTTCGGCCGGGCGCCTGCGCGGTCGCCCCGCCGGCCTGATCACGGCCATGACCGTGTCAGCCGTGGTCGCCCTGCCGGTCGCGATCCCGGTCCTGCCGGCCGCCACGCTGCGCGAGATCCCGCTCCAGAAGATCAACTATGACCTGGCGGAGACGATCGCCTGGCCGGAGCAGGTGGCACTGGTGGCCCGCGAATATCACTCCCTGCCCCCGGCGCAGCGCGCCGTGACCACCATCCTGACCAGCAATTACGGTGAGGCCGGCGCGATCGACCGCTATGGCCGGAGCGCCGGGCTGCCGCAGGTGTACAGCGGGGCGAACAGCTTCTGGTTCTGGGGGCCTCCCCCGGCCCGGGACCGCTCGGCGATCGCGGTGAACATGGATCCCTCTTTCCTCAGACGCGAATTCAGCCACGTGCGGCAGATCGCTACCTTCGCCAACGGGCTCGGGGTCAGCAACGACGAGCAAGGCGCCACGATCTACCTGGTCACCGGGCTGAAGTCCTCCTGGGCCCAGGCCTGGCCGGCCTTCCAGGACTTCTCCTGAGCCCAGGCCTGGCCCGCCTTCCAGGACTTCTCCTGAGCCCAGGCCGCCCGCGGCGGCCGCCCCAGCCCGGGCGGCCTCCGCTGGTGGCACCCCCGGCCTTTGCGGGGCAGCCGCCGTGAGAGCATCGTTGATGCTGGGTAGCCGTAGCCGCGAGGGTAAGGATCATGCTGGGGATGAAGGCCCGCTCCGACCGTCGGCCGGCAGTGCGCACAGCGGCCGCCGCGTGCCTCGTCGTCTTGGCCACGGCCGGTGTGACCGGGTGCTACGCGAGGGCGGGCGCCGCGACATCCATCCAGATAGCGACGGCATACGTGCCGCAGCCAGTGATCCCCGGCCAGACGGTCGCCTACGTCGTCATCCGGAACAACGGCCCGCGGGACCGGCTTGTCGGCGCCCGGACCAGCGCCGGCGGCCGGGTCGCGTTCCGCGCCGCGGTGGGGCGGAGCACCGCCATGCACACCATTCCCTCGATCAACATTCCCGCCAACTCGATCGTCCGGCTGGTGCCTGATGGCCTGCACATGCTGATTACCGGCGCCGGGCCGATGCGGGGCGGCAAGGACATCACGATCACGCTCATTTTCGCCCACGCCGGGTCGCAGTCCGTGGTGGCCCAGGTCACGAACCCCGAGAGCGGCGGAAGCAGCTACTTCCTCAACTAACGATCCGTGGCCGCGGTCGCGCCGCGGTCACCAGCTACTCCCAGACCCCCGCGGCCCCAGCTGTGAAAAAGAAGAGCAGTGAATTTTTTTGCCCCTATGCGGGCAAAGAAATTCACTGCTGACGAGATGCTGGGCGCTGAGTTCACGAATCGGGCCAGAGATCCTCCGGCTCACGCCCGCGGGTCTCGGGGAGCAGCCAGAACAGCACCATGACCAGCGCAGCAGGCAGGAAGATGACCAGCCCGGCCATTCCGAACCGGTGGCCGGCGTCGGCCACCGCACCAAAGGCAACCAGGCCGGTGACCGCGCCCAGCACGCCCGCCGCCACCGACCAGCCCGTCGCCGAGGCCCGGACCGACGTGGGAAACAACTCGTTGATCAACGCCCCCGCAGCCGGAGCGAAGACCGAGGCGGCGAACACGCCGAGGATGTAGCCGGCCAGCAGTGCCGGGGCTGAGCCGGTGTAGGTCAGGGTGGCGAAGAGGGCCACGGTCACCATGGCCAGTGCGCCGGTCAGGCGCCGGCCTACCCGGTCCGCCAGCCACCGTCCGGCCAGGAGTCCGGCCAACCCGGCCACGCCGGCCCCGACCACCATGGCCGCCGTCACGGTGCCTCGCTGGTGCAGGAAGTTCTGCGCGAAGAGGAAGACGAAGCTGTTGGCCGGTCCGGTAATCACTGAGACAGAAAAGGCCAGTACCACGATCACCATCAGGCGGCGCCGGAACGGCCGGCCCACGGCATCGAGCACCGGAAACGGGTGCTCGGGTCCGGCTGCGGCAACAGTGAACCGGTCAGGCTCATCGATCCAGCGCCAGAGGAGGGGCAGCAATGCCAAGGGAATCAGGGCCATGACGAACACGCCACGGAACCCGATCGCGTGCGACGCCAGGCTGTGCACGATGGCGATGACCCCGGCGCCGGCGCCGTACCCGGCGGCGATGAGCGCTACTGCCTTGGCCCGGTCAGCCGAGGCGGTCTGCTCCGCCGCGGTGACCTGCGCCAGCCCGTTCGTGGCGCTGAGCATGGGACGGCCGCAGGCGAAGATGGCCACGAACCACCAGTAGCTGGGGCTGGCCGCGGCCAGCGCGGTCATGGCCAGCCCCACCCCGACCGTGACGAGCAGCATCTTCCGGCGGCCGAAGCGGTCGGCCAGGCCGGTGATGGGAAGTGCGCCCAGCGACGCGAGGCGCATGATGGCCAGCCCAATGCCCAGATCGGTGCCCGACAGCCCAGCCTGGTCGGCGAGGGTGGCGCCGTGGTTCACCTGGCCGAACCCCCGGGCGACGTCGCCGAGGGCAGCCACGACGCCGAACTGCCCGAAGCCCGAGGCGAAGGCGGCGACGGCCACACCCACGACGGCCCGGTCGTTCCAGTGATGCAGACGCAGCCCCGCCGGGCGGGGCACGGGGACCGTGCCCGGATCAGTGCTCACCCTCGCCTGCCCTTGTCCATCACGTGGCCCATCCGGACTGCGCTCCGTGATGAGGGTAGTGGGTCCGTGAGCCGGAGGTTTGCCCAGACCGCATTCGCGACATAACGTGTTGTCGACGGCTCTGCTTACCCGGCGTGGAGGATCAGATGGTGAATCGGGGCAACATGCGGGCCAGCGATGCCGGCCGTGATGCGGCAGCCACCAGGCTTCGCGGGCACTACGCGGCGGGCAGGCTCACCCAGCAAAGCAGCCGGCGGCGTGGTCGGCGGCGGCTCCGGTTCCGCACCCGCCTGCTGCTGACCCTCGCCACCGTGACGGCCCTCTGGCTGCTGATCGGATTTTCCCTCCCCCACAACGGACTCCTGATCGCTGCTCTCCTCCTGATGCTCGGGTTGATGGGCCTAACTGTCGGCGCCGTGGTTGCCCTGGTGTGGCTGGCCCGCCGCGCCTGGCGGCGTGGAGCCTGGCTGGAAGGCCTGCCCGTGCTGGTCGGCCTGCCCTGGCTCGGCCGGGCAGTGTGGGCCGGCCGCGCGGTGTGGGTGGGCCGCGCGGCGTGGCGTACTGGAAGCCGGTTCGGCCCGGCCTACCCAGCCCGCCGCGATTACCCAGGCCGCGCCTGAGCCCAGGGCCGGCCCGGCCTCGGCCGCCAGCAAGGCCGGTCGGCCGCCAGCGGACCCAGTCATGGCCAGCACCCGGTCACGGTCGCTAGGAGATCCAGACATCGTCCCAGCGGACCGGTCATCGACCGCTAGCAGACCCCGGTCAGGACCGGACCGCGGCCCGCAGCGGGACGACCAGGTAGCGAAACTGCGGGACGCCGACATCAGCGGCCCGGTCAGTTTCACTGCCCTGGGCCCCACTGCCCTGGGCCCGGGTGATCAGGGCCGGCTTGGCCGGGCTGGTGAATTCCAGCCTGAGCAGGCCTGGATCAGCTGGTCCTCCCGCGCCGGCATCCCCCGGTTCGCCACCGCCCGGTTCGGCATCCGCCGTGCCAGCAGATCCCGTGTCCCCAGATCCCGTGTCCCCAGATCCCGTGCCGCCCGATCCAGTGCCGCCACCGGAACCCGCCGCGTCGGCATGGTCTGCCGCATGCCGCGGATCGGCCTGTGCCGCCGCGGCGACCAGGCCATCGAGCAGGTAATGCGGGTTGAAGGAGATGACCGGCTGGTCGCCGTGGAATTCGGCGGTGACGGTCTCCACGGCGCGGGCCCGGCCCTCGGTCTGAGCCTCGACGACGACCGAGCCCGGGCCGAACGCGAGCCGCACCGGGCTGGCCCGGTCTGCGACGAGCGAGACACGCCTGACCGCCTCCGTGAACGGCCCGGCGGGCACGTCCGCCCGGCAGCCGAACTCGCTGGGGAAGCGGGAACGGTACCTGATGAACTCGCCGCCAATCAGCCGGGCCGTCAGCCGACGGCCGCCCATCCCGAAGCTGATCATTCCTTCGGCCGGCCGCGGCTCCTGGTCTGAGCCACCACCGGTCTCGAAACCGATCGACACGGGCGAACCTGGCGCCATCGTCCTGGCCGCGTCGGCCAGCGTCCGCGCCGGAGCCAGGGCGACCGCGCGCAGGCCGGGCCGCACCGGGTGCCACTCCATCTCCCGCACGGCCAGCCGGTACCGGTCCGTGGCCGCGAGGGTCAGGGCCGCGCCATCGATATCCAGGCAGACCCCGGTGAGCATGGGCAGGGTGTCATCGCGGCTGGTCGCCGGCAGCACCTGGCCGATGGCCGCGGCCAGGTCGCCGCCGTCGACTGTCCCGGCCAGCGGCGGCGGCTCGGGGAGCGACGGATACTCGTCGCCGGGCAGTTGGACGACGGTGAACTCCGCGCTCCCGCAGGTCAGGTTGACCACGTCGCCGTCCGCGGCGAATTCCGCGGCCAGCGCAGGCAGGCTGCGGGTGATCTCGGCGAGCAGGCGGCCCGGCACCAGAACCGCTCCCGGCTCCTCGACCTCGGCGTCCAGGTGCGCCGTGGCGGACACCTCGTAGTCGAAGCAGGACAAGGTCAGCCCATCGCCGGCCTCCAGCCGCAGGCCGGAAAGGACCGGCACCACCGGACGTGACGGCAGGGCGCGTGCCACCCACGCGAGAGCGTCCGCCAGGGCGTCGCGCTCGACCCGGAACTTCATGCCACCGCCTCCGACCCGTGACGCCGATCGCCGCCACGACCCCGATCCTGGCACGACCCGCTGACAAACAGCGAAGCGATGTGGCCCGGGACTCCGGGGGTTCCCCCCGGGCCAGCACAGCGAAGCGAGGTGGCCGGGGCTCCGGGGTTGCCCCCGGGCCAGCACAGCGAAGCGAGGTGGCCGGGGGCTCCGGGGTTGCCCCCGGGCCAGCACAGCGAAGCGAGGTGGCCGGGGGCTCCGGGGTTGTCCCCGGGCCAGCACAGCGAAGCGATGCCGCCCGGGGGCCCGGGCGTTGCCCCCGTTTTCATGATCTACGAAGGGTTGACGCCAAATGCCGCAGAATGCGCCCGGATTGGCGGCGGGTACACCGGTTGCGTGTTAGCGCGGCGAGTTGTGCACCCTATGCGCGCATTTCGTACCGCGCAGATCCGCCACGGCCCCCGGCACCCGTCAACGTGGTGAGTTGTGCACCCTATGCGCGCATTTCGTACCGCGCAGATCCGCCACGGCCCCCGGCACCCGGGGAGGGCCCAGAAGCCAGGCCTCCGCCTGGGGCTGGCGATGCACGAGGGATCAGGGTGACGACGGCTGCGCAGCCTGACCCGGCGACACCAACCGGCCCGGCCGACTTGACCAAGAATATGGGGACCCCCGGGGCCAGCACAGCGAAGCGATGCCACCCGAGGGCTCCGGGGGACGCCCCCGGGGCCAGCACAGCAAAGCAATGAGGCCCGGGGGTGTCCCCCAGGCCAGCACAGCAAAGCAATGAGGCCCGGGGATGCCCCCGGGCCAGCACCGCGAAGCGATGCCACCACCCGGGGACTCCGGGGTTACCCCAGGAACCCCCGGGGCGGCACCAGCCGGGTCAGACCAGTCCCGGCGGTGCGGACGCCAGGGTTGCCTCGATCGCCGCGGCGAGCGCCCGTGCCGACTCCGCGGTGAGCTCGACCGCCACCCGCGCCGAGGGACCCTGCCCCGGGTTACGGAAGTCGATGTTGAGCGTGTGCTCGGCCGTGGCGTGCACCGGGTGATCGAAGTAGACAGTTGCCTCGCTGAGCGCGAACCAGCCGGTCGCGCCCTTCCCGCTCCCGTCCATCTCGACCTTTTCGGTGAGGTACGTGCACATGGCCAGCCTCCCTTTCAGCCCGCCAGGTAGCGGCCGTAGAAGTCCCAGATCTTTGCCCAGCCGTCCTTGGCCGCCTCAGGCCGGTAGGAGGGCCGGCCCACGTCGAAGAACGCGTGCCCGGCGCCTTCATAACTGTGGAACTCGAACGGCTTACCCGCGGCCGCGAGTGCCTTTTCCAGCTCGGCGACCTGGTCCGGAGATGGGTGCTGGTCGTCGGCGCCGAACAGGCCGAGCAACGGGCAGGACAGGTCCTTGGCCAGGTGCACGATCGGTCCCACCTTCAGCGGCATGCCCTCGGGGGGCGTGCCGACAACGAAGGCACCGTAACAGTCCACGGCCGCGTCCAGCGGCAGGCTGACGGCCGCCAGGAACGACTGGCGCCCACCGGAGCAGTACCCGATCGTGCCGGCCTTGCCGTTGGAGTTGGGCTGTCCGCGCAGGAAGGTGACGGCCCCGAGCACGTCCCCGACCAGCCGCTCATCGGGCACGCCACCCTGCGCGCGGGCCGTGGCCGCCGCGTCGTCCGGGCTCGCGCCGGGCGCCTCGCGGGTGTACAGATTCGGGCAGATGGCGTTGTAGCCATGCGTGGCGAACTTCCGGGTGATCTCCTTCGTCCCCTCGTCATAGCCGGGCATGTGGTGGATCACCACGACACCGCCGAACGGGCCAGGGCCGAGGGGGCGCGCGAAGTACGCCTCGATATGGTCCCCGCCATGCCCGGTGATGGTGATGGTCTCCGCCATCGTCGCGTCATACATCCGTGTCCTCTTCCTCTGCGCAGTTTCCTGTGCGATCAGTTTCCTGTGCGATCAGTGCTGTAGAACCCGTTCCCTGGGATATCACCCGCACCCGGTGCCAAGGCGACCGCCCCCGGTGAGAGACTCCCTCCATGACCTACGTCGCCGCGCAGGATCGCTACAGCCAGATGCCGTACCGCCGCTGCGGCCGCAGCGGACTGGACCTCCCCGAGGTCTCGCTCGGACTGTGGCAGAATTTCGGCGACGACCGGCCGATCGACACCCAGCGGGCCATCCTCCGGCGCGCCTTCGACCTGGGCGTCACGCATTTCGACCTGGCCAACAACTACGGCCCGCCGTACGGCTCGGCCGAGATCAACTTCGGCCGGATCCTCCGTGAGGACCTTCGCCCGTACCGCGATGAGCTGGTCATCTCGACCAAGGCCGGCTACGACATGTGGCCGGGTCCTTACGGCGACCACGGGTCGCGCAAGTACATGCTGGCCAGCCTGGACCAGTCGCTGGCCCGGATGGGCCTGGACTACGTGGACATCTTCTACAGTCACCGCAGCGACCCGGACACGCCCCTGGAGGAGACCATGGGCGCCCTCGCGACCGCGGTCACCTCGGGCCGGGCGCTGTACGCCGGGATCTCGTCGTACTCAGCGCAGCGGACCGAGCAGGCCGCCGCGATCCTCCGCGGGATGGGCCTTCCGCTGCTGATCCACCAGCCGTCCTACTCGATGCTCAACCGCTGGATCGAGGAGGCCCTGCTGGACACGCTCGGCACCGAGGGCATTGGCTGCATCGCCTTCTCCCCGCTCGCCCAGGGCGTGCTGACCGGCAAGTACCTGGGCGGCATTCCCGACGGGTCCCGCGCCACCCGGGGCGGATCCCTGACCCAGGACCAGATCTCCGAACGCACCCTGACCCACGTCAGTGCCCTCAACGACATCGCGCGCGAGCGCGGCCAGACCCTGGCCCAGATGGCACTGAGCTGGGCGCTCCGCGACCAGCGGGTGACCTCGGTGCTGATCGGCGCGAGCAGCGTGGCCCAGCTCGAGGAGAACCTCGCCGCGGCCGGCCATACCCAGTTCACCGACGGGGAACTGGCCGCGATCGACCGTCACGCAGTCGAGGCGGGCATCAACATCTGGGCCGCCTCCAGCGCGCGCTGACACGCGGCTGACGGCCCCACCCGCACGCGCGTTTCATCATCAACGAAAATCCTGACGCATTGGCCCAGGATTTTCGTTGATGATGAAAGGGGCTGGTCAGGCCGGCGTGATGCCCTGCGGGAAGCGGAACACCTGACCTGGGTCGTAGGTGGCCTTGATGCGGGCCAGCCGCGGGTAGTTGGTGCCGTAGTACGCCTGGCGCCAGCCGGCCAGATCCGGGTCCAGATAGTTCTGGTAGGCGTGCCCGCTCGCGTAGGGGTGCAGCGTGGCGTAGAACTGCCGCAGCCAGGCCCGCTGGCTGGCCACCTCGCGGTCGGGCGCGCCCCAGCGCCAGCTCGTCGAGTACTGCGCGAGGAACAGGGCGTCCCGGTGCACGAACGCGGTGGCCGCCGGGTCGACCCGGTTGACCGCGCCACCGAGTGCGTCGAATGCGATCGCCCCCACCCCGCTGGCCGCGCCGGGCACCGCCGGGACCCGCTCGATCCCGCTGACCAGCGCCTGGATGGCGGCGGGCGGAAGCCGGGTGGTGAAGAAATCAGATTTGCCGTACGAGGGCTCACGGGCGACCTGCCCGTTCGCCGTCTGCGTGGGCCGGTGACACTGCGAGACGCTCAGGTCCGCGCAGCCCGCCTCCACCATCATCGCGTGCAGGTAGGAGGTCTCGGCCACATAGGGGCTGGCCGGAGCGGAACCGACCGCGGCGTACAGCGTGCTCAGCAGGCCTTCCACGGCGCGGACGGGGCCCAGGTAGGTGCCGCCGACCGAGACGGTGGGCAGCGGGCCGCCCGGCGACGCGATCAGGTGCAGGTTGGACCACAGCGCGTCCGGCGTGGACGGGACCCAGGACTGCCAGCCGTCCACCACCCGGGCCGCCTGTGACCATGGCCAGGACAGGAAGAACACCACGAGCTGGGACAGCTGGTGAGTGCGGAAGGTGAACGAGGTGACCACGCCGAAGTTGCCGCCGCCGCCGCCGCGGCAGGCCCACAGCAGGTCGCTGTTCCGCTGGGCGTCACAGTCCCGGATCGTGCCGTCCGCGGTGACGATCTGCACCGCTTCCAGGTGATCGCTGGTCAGGCCGTACTGACGGGACAGCACCCCGACACCGCCGCCGAGGGTGAGGCCGGCCACGCCCACCGTGGGGCAGGATCCCCCGGGGACGGCGAGGCCGTGGGCGGCGAGGCCGCTGTAGAAGTCGACGAGGCGGGTGCCCGTGCCCACCTGCACGGTCCTGCCCCCGGCGGCCACCCGCAGCGTGTTCATCCGGGTGACGTCCACGATCAGGCCCGTGCTGCTCGACCAGCCTCCGTAGCTGTGGCCGCCCGACCGGGCGGCCACCGGCAAGCCGAACCGGCGGACGAAGGCCAGGCAGGCGCTGACGTCCTGCGGCGTTCCGCAGTAGGCGATCCCGGCCGGCTCGACCGCGTCGAACCGCGGATCGAACAGCTGCCGCGCCGTGGTGTACCCGGCCTGCCCGGGAACCACCAGCTCACGGGTGGACAGGCGGCGGCCAAGTGCCTGCCAGTCCGCCGCGCTGGCCCCGGCGTGAGCGCTGGCCTGGGCGTGAGCGCTGGCCCTGGCGCTGGCGCCCGCGCTGGCGGTCCCGGCGGCGGGACCATCCGGCTCACCGGCGGCGTGCAGGAAATAAGAGACGCCCGTGGCGCCGCCCGCCACGGCGGCCAGTATCAGGAAAGCCCGGCGCCCAGGCCTGCGGCGGTCCCCCTCGCCGCCTTGGCCCGCATCGGCCGGTTCGGGACCGCTCGTCACGCACCTCCGGGCCTCGGCCGCAACCACGGCTGCAGCCCGGGGCCGCGCTCGGATGGCCGGCCCGCTTTCGAATGGCCAGCCCGCTGGCGAGGCAGCGGCTGACCTGACTTCCTGAGTATGAGACGCCCGAAGGGACGGCGCAGTTGTGGCTGGCAAGCGCTGCTGACGGCTGGCCCTGCTGCCTGAGTGGCCGGCTGGCACTGCGGCCGGCTGGCCCTGCTGCCTGTGTGGCCGTCTGGCACTGCGGTCGGCTGGCCCTGTGGCCGTCTGGCCCTGCGGCCGGCTGGCACTTGTGGCCGACTGGCACTTGTGGCCCGCTAGCTCCTCGGCCTGGTGGCCCGCGAGCTCCTCGGCCTGGTCGCCCGCTAGAGCTGCCGCCTGGAAATTAATTTGACTTACTCAACTAGCTGCCCTTATGTTTGAGCTACTCAACTGTTGAGTAGCTACTGGGAGGGGGCACGGTGGATACCCAGTTCGACGAAAACCGGCTCGACCTCGACCTCCTCGACGCGGTAGCCGGGCTGATCGCCGAGCTCCTGGCCAGGGGCGAGCGGGTAGCCCAGACCTTTGAGGTGCCTTCCTTCTTCATCAAGGCACTTCACATGCTCGACGGGCCGCTGGCCATGAAGGACCTCGGACGGCGGATGCACTGCGACCCGTCGTTCGTCACGGGCATCGCGGACATGCTGGAAAAGCGTGGCCTGGCCGTCCGGGAAAGCGATCCCGGTGACCGCCGGGTGAAGAGGCTCGTCCTCACCCCGGCCGGCCTGGAACTGAAGCGGCAGGTAGAGCAGGCCGTTCTGGCGCACATGCCGTGGCGTACGGCGCTCAGCACGGATGAGCGCAGTTGCCTGCTCACGCTGATCCACAAGATGGCCCCGCCGCTGAGCACCGCTGAGGACACCCCGTACCGTGAGGAGGAGGTGGCCAAGCTCCTAGGTACTGCTCCACAGGCAGGCTGATCCTTCGCCACCGGCGAAGCCGCGGAGCAGCGGCGTCGGCCGGGCCGTCAGGTAGCGGTCTCTTTTTCTCCCCGTACAGGCTTCGCGCGCGGCACATCGGCCGCGGGCGCTGGATTTCTACGCCCTTATAGCAAGGAGACGCCATGTCCACCGCACAGCCCGTGGCCGGGCGCGCATCACCAGATGGCCCAGCAGGCCCGGCCGGGCGACACCTCGGCCTGGCTCTCGTGGTCATCGCCACGGCCCAGCTCATGGTGGTGCTCGACGCCACGATCGTCAATGTCGCCCTGCCCAACGTCCAGCACGCGCTCGGCTTCTCCGGCTCCGGCCTGGAGTGGGTCGTCAACGCCTACGCGCTGACCTTCGGCGGGTTGCTGCTGCTCGGCGGCCGCGCGGGGGACATCCTCGGCCGTCGCCGGGTCTTCATCGCCGGGATCATCCTGTTCTCCCTGGCTTCGCTGCTCGGCGGGTTCGCCACCACACAGGCCTGGCTGCTGGCCGCCCGCGCCCTCCAGGGCGTCGGCGGCGCGGTCATCGCCCCGACGGCGCTGTCGCTGGTTACCACCACGTTCCCGGAAGGCCCGCCGCGCAACAGGGCGATGGGGGTGTACGCGGCGATGAGCATCGCCGGCGGCGCTGTCGGCCTGATCGCCGGCGGCCTGCTCACCACCTACCTCTCCTGGCGCTGGGTGCTGTTTGTCAACGTCCCGATCGGGATCGTGGTCGCACTGCTGGCCCCGCGGGCGATCAGCGCGGAGTCGCAGCGCAACAGCGGCCGGTTCGACCTGCCCGGCGCGATCACCGGCACCCTGGGGCTAGCTTCCCTGGTCTACGGCCTGTCCAGCGCGGCCACGTCCCCGAACGGCGTCTCGCACTGGGGAGACACCAAGGTCGTGGCCTCCCTGATCGCGGCGGTTGTGCTGCTCGCCTCGTTCATCCTCATCGAGGCGCGCAGCAGGCACGCCCTGATGCCGCTGCGGATCTTCCGTAACCGTGACCGTTCCGCTTCCTACCTGATCATGCTCTGCGTCGGCACGGCGCTGTTCGGCATGTTCTTCTTCCTGACGATCTTCGTACAGACCGTCTGGGGCTACAGCGCGCTGCGGACCGGGATCGCCTACCTGCCGATGATGGCGACCGTCATGCTCATGGCCGGGGTCAGCTCCCAGCTGGTGCCGCGGATCGGGGCCCGGCCCTTGCTGCTGATCGGCTCGGCCACCGCCACCGGCGGCATGTACTGGCTGTCGCGGATCAACGAGCACAGTCACTACGCCTCCGGCCTGCTCGGCCCAATGCTGGTCACCGCGGCCGGCATGGGCATGCTGTTCATGCCGCTGACCCTGGTCGCGCTGTCGCGCGTCGATGACCGGGACGCCGGCCTGGCCTCCAGCCTGCTCAACACCGGCCAGCAGGTCGGCGGCTCGATCGGTCTGGCCGTGCTCGGGACCGTGGCCTGGACCGTCGTCGCCAACACGGCCCGGAACGCCTCGGTCGCCGCCGCGGCCGCGGCCAAAGCCGGCCACCCGCTGCACGGGACCGCGGCGCAGATCAAGGCCGCGATCTACAATCACGCGCTGTCGGTCGGCTTCTCCCGCGGCTTCGAGGTGTCGGCCGGGATTGCGCTGCTGGCCCTGATCATCACGATCGCCTTCATCCGGGTCAAGCGCGAGGACCTGGCCGGCACGGCCGTGCCGGTAGCCGGCACGCCGGCCCCGGAGGAGGCACCGGTCTCCTGACCGGCAGGAAGAGCGCCCGCCCAAGGCGGTAAGCCCCGGCCCGCGATTCGCGGGCCGGGGCTTCCGCGTTGGGACCTTCCTGCGGAGGCCGCCGGCCATCCCAGTTCCGCCTGAGTACCCGCAGGAACTGCCGGCCTCCCCGGGCGCCCGGGCGCGGCGGACCCCGGCCGCTCCGCTGGTGCCGCAGGTTACGGTCGTGTTACATACTTGAGGGGAGGTGGGAGTCATGCGAGTGGTTATCGTCTACGAGAGCCTGTTCGGCAACACCCGGCAGATCGCTGAGGCAATCGCTGAGGGTATCCGCGGCGCGTCGCCGGAGGCGCAGGTCAGCTGTGTCCGCGCGACCGAGGCGAACCGCGAGGTGGCGCTGGATGCCGACCTGCTCGCGGTCGGCGGCCCCACCCATGGGTGCGGGCTGAGCTCAGGCTTCAGCCGGAAGATCGGGCTCAAGGCCGACCAGGTGGCGGCGGCCAAGGAAGCCGGCCATCCGCTGGACCCGGGCGAGGCGGGGCCGGGTGTCCGCGACTGGTTCATGGTCCTGCCCAAGGCCGCGCCAGGACGTCTGGGCGCGGCCTTCGACACCCGCACGGACTCCGTGGTCGTAGACGGCGCGGCGGACGGCATCGCGCGCCAGCTCCGACGGCACGGTTATGAACTGGTCGCCGAGCCTGAGAGCTTCATCATCGACCATACCCACGGACCGCTGCACGACGGCGAGCGGGACCGGGCCAGGGCCTGGGGCTCCCGCCTGATCCGCCAGCCGGTCGGCTGAGCTGGCCCGGGGCCCCGGGCCAGCGACCGCAGGAGTCGTGCCCTCTCTGCCGTGTGCCACCTAGTGCCGTTTTGTCTGTGGGATTCTTGCGGGGGACGCCGTCGCGACCCGGACTTGTGGGATTTTTGTGGGGGCGGTCTCAGGCCAGCCGGCACCGGCGGACTTAGGCCCGACCGGGCCAGCGCCCGTGTCGCCTCATGGGGGTTAACGGGCCCGGCCGAGCCAGCGGATCTCTGCCGTGGGCAGAACCGGCGGCCATGCGGGCAGGCCGACACCTAACGTCGGCCGCATGAACCACACTCAAGCCGGGCCGGAACGTGCGCAGAATCCGGGGCAGCGATGCGGGTGATCGTGCTGGGCGGGACCCGGTTCATCGGCCGCGCGATCGCCGAGGCGCTGACGGCGGCAGGTCATGCCGTGCTGGTCGCCCATCGCGGGATCACTGAGCCGGCCGATCTCCACGGCGTGGAGCACCTGCATGCCGAGCGCGGCGCGTGGCCCGGCCACCCGGCAGCGTTCGCCACATTCGGGGCCGACGCAGCGGTTGACGTGTCAGCGGCGAACGGTCCCGACGCGCGGGCCGCCCTGGCCGCGCTGCCGCCCGGCATCGCGCTGGTCGCGCTGTCCAGCATCGATGTCTACCGGGCGTACGAGGCGCTCCACGGCGGCAGGCAGACCGATCCTGTGCCGCTGTCAGAGGAGTCCCCGCTGCGGACCGCCCGGTACATCGACGGGCCGAAGTGGGAGAACCTGGACGTCGAGGAGGCTTACCTCGGCGCTGGTGCGACGGTCCTGCGGCTTGGCGCGGTCTACGGCGAGCACGACTACCAGCGCCGGTTCGAGCCGGTGCTGCGCCGTGTCCGGGCAGGCCGCCCCCGGCTGCCCATCGGGGTCGGCGGCTTCCTGTGGAGCCGGGTCTACGTCGGCGATGTCGCCCAGGCGGTGCTCGCCGCCCTGGGCACCCGCCGGAGCGCCGGGCAGTGCCTGAACATCGTCGAGGGCCAGGCCGCCCCGATGCGCCTGTTCTACGAGCAGGTCATCAGCGCGGCAGGCGCGAGCCTTGAGCTTGTCCGGGCTCCCGACGAAGCGCTGCCCCCGGACCTGCAGGACACGGGGACCCTCAGCCAGCACCTTCTGGTCAGTCCGTTGAAGGCCCGTGAAGTGCTCGGCTGGCACGCGGCCGCCAGCCCGCAGGTCCTGCGCCGTGCCGTCGCCTGGCACCTCAGCCATCCGCCCGGCGACGCGGACACCGACTTCTCGGGCGACGACGACGCCCTGGCCGCGGCGAGGTAGACCGGGTCGGGCAAGCCGGGGACGAGCTGAGCACAGGAACGGTCCTGGCCGTCGATCACCACCGGCCCGGATCCTGGGCCTGCCTCGGCCGTCACCTGGCCGGGCCGCACGGTGAACGTCATGCCGTCCAGCGCCTGAACACGGCCGAACCGCTTCCGCAGCCCTGAGACTTCAATTCGTCCGGGTCCGCGGACAGCCTGCACGAGCGGCTGGACGTCGTCATGGCCGAGGCGTCGACGGTGCCCGCCACGGCGGTGGCCGGAAGGCTCTACGGCGAAACTCGACCACGTGGAGCGGCTGCTTGACGGACTGCTGGTGCTGGCCCGGGCCGAGCACGGGGACCTGCCCGGGTGCACTGTCCTGTCACTCGAGGCTGTCGCGTCCGCTTCGCTGGCGGCCCGCGCCGAGGCGATCAAAGAGCGGAACCTGACGGTCTCGCAGGCCGACGGCGCACATGGTGCCAGGGTGGCGGGGGAGCGAAGAGCTGATCCGCCGGATGGTGGACAACGTGGCAGACAACGCGATCGTGCACAACAAACCCAGGCGGCTGGGTCAAGGTCTCCACGGCCAGTGAGGACCTGATCGCCCGCCTCGTGGTGGAGAGTGGCGGGGCGGTCATCGACGCGAGCCGGGTGCGGCAGCTAGCCCAGCCGTTCCGGAGACTCGGGGCCGAACGTACCGGGTCCTGCGGCGCAAGCTCGGCGAGCCGCCGGTCATCATGACCACGCCCGGGTGGGTGGGATACCGGATCGCCTGACGCGCCATGGCACGGTCCGTCAGGCGGGGGCAAGGCGATTCCAGCTGAGCGCCCGCTGGGCCCCACCGACCCGGCCATTAAAATCCCTTGCCCTGCAGTCCCGGCCCCGCCTCATCGCCATCCTGACCCGCCTGGCCGACGCGCCGCGCGGGCCGGAATCTGCCGCTAGCGGACCAAGATCCTCACAATCCTCACAATTCCCCACAACTGGAGCGGCGCACCGGCCCGCGCGAACCCAGCCGCTACTCACGCAGTCGCGCAGATCAGAGAGCATATTGACCGTGCTCCCGCGATAGGACTCGAACCTATAACCTGCCGGTTAACAGCCGGACGCTCTGCCAATTGAGCTACGCGGGATCAGCCGACGGACGTCCACCGGGCCGGAGAGCCGGGGCTCAATCCCAGTGCCGTCGCGCGCCTAAGGGTAGCGCACCCACAGCGGTCCACGCGGCGCCCGGCACCAGGGTTACCGAGGGCGGGTTCCTCCGCAGCACGGGCGGATTTCCCTGCCGGTTACCATGAGTACGCCTGGGCATCACGGGGAAGTCAAGCCTGCGCAGGCTCACTCAGCTGAAAGAGGTGCCACATGCGGTACCGGGTCACGTTCCTCGTCGGCCTCGCGGCCGGCTTCATCATCGGCGCACGGGCAGGGCGGGAGCGTTACGAGCAGATAAAGAAGCTGGCCCGCAAGGCCGCCGACAGCCCCGCGGTCCAGCAGGCGGCCGGGGCAGCCCAGGCCCAGGCCGCGGGGCTGGCCCGATCGGCCAGGGACAAGGTCACCGGCAAGATCCAGGAACGGCTGCCAAAGCTCGCCGAGACGGCGAGGAGCAAGGTCGGCGGCAGGCTCCCGGACCGCGTGCCCGGCGCCCGGTCACGGGACGGCAATGGCCGCACCGCAGGCAGTGCTTTTTCCCGGAAACCCGGCGCGCCGCAGGGGTGAGGCACGGCGTGGGGTGGGACGCCGGCGGTGCTAGGCAACTCCGGCGCACCTTTGTAGGATCTCGCAGGTGACCAGCAGACCCGCCGCTGCGCAGCACCTGAGCGACCTCGCGCGGCTGCGCCGCGTCCGCGACCGGATCGACCAGGAATACGCGCAGCCGCTGGACGTCGAGGCGCTGGCCCGCGGCGCGCACATGTCGGCCGGGCACCTCAGCCGCCAGTTCCGGCTCGCCTACGGTGAGTCGCCGTACGGCTACCTGATGACGCGTCGGGTCGAGCGCGCGATGGCGCTGCTGCGCCGCGGTGACCTCAGCGTCACCGAGGTCTGTTTCGCGGTTGGCTGCTCGTCGCTGGGCACCTTCAGCACCCGCTTCACCGAACTGGTCGGCATGCCCCCCAGCGCCTACCGGCGCCACGCGGCGGTCGCTGCGGCCGGGATTCCGCCGTGTGTGGCGAAACAGGTGACCAGACCGGTCAGGAATCGAGAAGCGCGAGCCGCCGAGCCGCACCTAGCCTGACCGCTATGGACATCACCATTCACGCCAGC
>JAWWPY010000032.1:0-5224 GCA_033854735.1 Streptosporangiaceae bacterium
ACGCGGTCGACCGGGAGATCGACGACATCGAGGCGCTGATCGACCGCGCCGGCGGCCCGGCGTTCCTCTACGGCCACTCGTCCGGCGGGCCCCTGGCCATGCGGGCGGCCATAAGGCTCGGCAGCAAGGTCAGCAAGATCGCCATGTACGAGCCCCCCTACAACAACGACGCTGGCGCGCAGGAGTCCTGGAGCCAGTACCTCAGGCAGCTGAGAGAGGCCCTGGCCGAAGGCCGCCGGGGCGACGCGGTGGCCCTGTTCATGCGGTTTGTCGGCACGCCCGCCGAGGAGATCGCGCGTCTGCGCCGCGCGCCGTTCTGGCCGGGCATGGAAGCCGTCGCGCCGACGCTGGCCTACGACCACGCCGCCATCCTGGGCGAGCCCTGGTCGGTGCCGGCCGAGCTGGCCGCGCGTGTCCCGGTGGCCGCCCTCGTGATGGCGGGCGACGCGAGCCTTCCGTTCATGCCCGACGCGGCGCGGGTGCTGAGCCAGGTGATCCCGCAGGGCCAGCTGCGGACGCTGGAGGGTCAGACGCATGAGGTGAACCCGGGCGTGCTCGCCCCGGTCCTGGTGGAGTTCTTCACCTCATGAGGTGATCACCAGGACGGTAGTCTTGGCGGTCACACACGGTCGTGCCGGCGAACGTGTGCTGTCCGACGGACTCGGGGCTGCTGGCCCAGGCAGGCTAGCGACCTGTCCCGGGCGGCCGGGGGGACGCGGAGCGCTCGCCGGACAGGGCGTGCAGGCTCGGCGGGGCCAGCACGGCAGCGAGCCCGGCCACGGCCAGCACCAGCGCGGGCACGCCCCACAGGTACCGGTGCCCCTGGACCAGGTAGATGCCGACGATGCCCACGAACAGCTGGGTGAGCAGCGCAGGCGTGCGGCTCCACCGGCGGCCGCGGGCCAGGCCGGCCGCGACCACGGCCAGCGCGGCGGCCGTGCCCAGCCCAATCAGGGTCAGTGCTATCCCGCTGGCCTGCTGGTAAGACCGCCCGGTGGCGGTGTCCACCCCGGCCAGCACGCTGGCCGCGAGCACGATCGCGGCGTCCGCCGCCTGCACCCCTGCCGCGCCCAGCAGGCTCGGCGGCCTATGTGGCATTTCTGCCTTCCTTCTCACGTCGCTACCCTGAGCCCGTGCGTGCGCTTCTGATCGTTAACCCTCGTGCCACCTCAACGACCCAGGTGCGCAGGGATGTCATCGCGCATGCGCTGGCGTCCCAGGCGGAACTGGACGTCGTGGAGACACGGTACCGGGGCCATGCCGGCGCGCTCGCGGCGGCCGCTGTCACCGGCGGCCACCAGCTGCTGTTCACGCTGGGCGGCGACGGCACGGTCAATGAGGCGGTCAACGGGCTCGTCGGCGGGCCGCGGGGCTCGGCCGGTGCGCACGCCGCGAGCAAACTGCCTGCCCTGGCTGCCCTGCCCGGCGGGAACGCGAACGTGTTCACCCGGGCGCTCGGGTTGCCGGCCGATCCGATCGACGCGACAGGACGCATCCTGGACGCCCTGCGCTGCGGCCGGTACCGCGACATCGGGCTGGGCCTGGCCGGGGACCGGTATTTCATCGTCAATGCCGACTTCGGCTTCGGCGGCGAGGTGGTACGCGCGGTCGAGGGCCTGCGCGCGCGCGGCCGGCCCATCACGCCCCGGCTGTACCTGCGGACGGCGCTGCACCAGTTCTACACCGGCACGGACCGCCGGAAACCCGCTCTCACCCTGGAGTGCCCCGGGCAGCCGGCGATCGGCGGCCTGTTCTTCGGCATCGTCTCGAACACGTCGCCGTGGACCTACCTGGGCCGGCGCCCGGTCAACCCGAGCCCGGGTGCGGACTTCGATACCGGCCTCGACCTGTTCGCCGTCAGCCGCATGGGCACGGTGGGCACGCTGAACGCATTGCGCCAGATGTTCGCCGTGCGCGATCAGCCTCCGGATGGCAGGCACGTGCTCAGCCTGCACGACGAGCTCGAGTTCACCCTGAGCTCGGTGCGGCCGATGGCGCTCCAGGTGGACGGCGAGTACGTGGGCGAGCAGGAGGCCGTCCAGTTTCGCTGTGTTCCGGACGCATTGAGGGTCATTGTCTGACACACCCGGAACGGGACATAATGTGATCCATCTGACACTGAAATCCGCCCGAACCTTTGCCTAAGACCCTTGCGTTTGATCCGTCAGCTTGACAGGCTTGAACACGGTTCGGGTGAGCGGCGCCATGTTACACGTCGTCACCATGCGGGTCTCGTCGGATGATTGTCATCATCCCAAAGGCCCGGGCCTGGAGCCCAGCGGGGGCCAGGTTGCAGGAATAACGATCGCGCATACCCCCCGGGACTGATACGGGTCCCGACATATGGCCTAGTTCGTGAAATCATTCACAAGCGCGAGCCAGGGCCGTCTAATCCGGGCTGCGGCCCGGTTTGAAGGAGGAGTGGACCGCATGGACTGGCGCCATCACGCCGCCTGCCGTGACGTGGACCCGGAACTATTCTTCCCCATCGGTAATACTGGGCCCGCGCTGCTCCAGATCGACGAGGCCCGGCAGGTATGCCGACGTTGCCCGGTAATGGAACCGTGCCTGGAGTGGGCCATCGACAGTGGCCAGGACGCAGGCGTCTGGGGCGGCATGAGTGAGGACGAGAGGCGTGCGGTAAAGCGGCGCGCCACCAGGGTCCGCGCTCGCGCCCACGCCTGACCGCCTGCTGCCGGCCAGGCGTGCGGTAAAGCGGCGCGCCACCAGGGTCCGCGCTCGCGCCCACGCCTCACCGCCTGCTGTCGGCCAGGCCGACTGGCTGCCGCTCAGATCGGCGCAGAACAGCGTGCGACGGCGTCGCGGGCTTAGCCCGGCGGCGCGTCAGTGCGGTGAGTTGTGCGCCCACTGCGCGCATTTTGCACCACATAGATCCGCCACAGTCGGCCGCCCACTCTGTCGGCCGCCTACCCTGTCGGCGGCCGCCGCTTGGGCTGAGGCTCCACTCGGGCTAAGGACTCCAGCGGGAGATCGACGATGGCCTCGGTGCCACCGCCAATCCTCGGCTTGACTTCGAGGCGGCCGCCGAGTTCCGCGACCACAAGCGTCCGGACGATCTGCAGACCCAGGCTGGTGGCGGAGTCGAGATCGAAATCCTCCGGCAGTCCGGCGCCATTGTCACAGACCCGCACCACGAGCCGGTCCCGTTGCTTCGACACCATCATTTCGAGGTTTCCCGCCGACCCCAGGGCCAGAGACTGGGCCAGCCCATGCTGAAGCGCATTCTGCAGCAATTCCGCGAGCACCAGCGCGAGCGGTGTCGCTACCGCTGAAGGAAGCTTTCCGAACCGGCCGAGGATCACCGGCTTGACCTGCGCCTCGGACGCCGACACCTCCGCTGTCATCGCGGCCACCCGGTCGGCGATGTCATCGAAGTCGACGATCTCCTCGGGGGTATGGGAGAGCGTCTCGTGCACGGTCGCGATCGAGCCGACGCGGCGCACCGCCTCCTCGAGCGCCGCGCGCGCCTCAGGCGCGTCCAGCCGCCGCGCCTGCAGCCGGAGCAGTGCCGCCACCGTCTGCAGGTTGTTCTTCACCCGGTGGTGGATCTCCCTGATCGTGGCGTCTTTGGTCATCAGTTCCCGTTCCCGGTGACGCAACTCGGTCACGTCGCGGACCAGGATGAGGGCACCGGTGCGCAGCCCGTTCACGACCAGCGGGATGGCGCGCAGCTGGACGACCGAGCCGTTCCCGTCCACTTCGGTCTCGCGCGGCGCCCGGCCGCTGGCCGTCACCATGAGCGAATCGTCCGTGGGCTGGCGCGGGGCAGCCAGCCGGGCGGTGACCGGCCCGAGGTCCGCCCCGACCAGGTCAGCGGTGAGGCCCAGCCGGCGGTAGGCGGATAGCGCGTTCGGGCTGGCGTAGCTGACCTTTCCTGACCGCCCGAGGCGGAGCAGCCCGTCACCCACCCGCGGCGACCGGACGAGCGCAGGTTCCTGGCCGGGCCACGGGAACATCCCCGACGCCACCATCTGGGCCAGGTCGTCGGCGCCCTTCAGATAGGTCAGTTCGAGCCGGCTCGGTGTCCGGGCGGAACTCAGGTTGGTGCTGCGCTCGATCACCGCGATGACCTTGCCCTCGCGGGTCACCGGGATGGATTCCCGGCGCACCGGGACGCCCCGGGTCCACTCCGGGTCGCCCTCCCGGCAGATCCGCTTCTCCTGCCGGGCCGAGTCGAGGAACGGCCGGGTCCCGGTGCTCGCGAAGGTGCCAACGACGTCGTCGTGGAACGTCGTCGGCCCGGTGGTGGGGCGCATCTGGGCGAGCACCACCCAGCCTGAGCCGTCCTGCAGGGGGGCCCACAGCACGAGGTCGGCGAAGGACAGGTCGGCCAGCAACTGCCAGTCGGACACGAGGGCCTGCAGCCAGTCAACGTCGGCGGCCGTCAGGGCGGTGTGGCGGCGAGCCAGGTTAGTCAGCGTAGGCACCCTGTCATCATCGCTGACCGGGCCCACTGCCCGCACCTGCGGACCTGGCTGGCAGTATTCCCCCATGCCCGCCGTCCGTGATCCGCTGCTCCCGCTCCGGGCGGCTGCCGCGGCCCGGGAGGCGGCCGGGTTGCGGCGCGCGCTGCGGCCCCGCGGCCCGGGAGCCGACGGGATCATCGACCTGGCCTCCAATGACTACCTGGACCTGAGCCAGGACCCCCAGGTGGTCGAGGGTGCTGTCGCGGCCGCCCAGCGTTGGGGCACCGGCGCGACCGGCTCACGCCTGGTCACTGGGGACACGGGACTGCACGCCACACTGGAAAAGGAGCTCGCCGGGTTCGCGGGCGCGCAGGCGGCCCTGGTGTTTTCCTCCGGCTACCTGGCCAACCTCGCCGCCGTGACAGCGCTGGCGGCCGCCCTGGATCCCGGTGATGGACGCAGCCGGCCCGATGGAAGCCAGCCCAGGGAAACCAGGCCCGATGGAAGCCAGGCCGAGGAAACCAGGCCCGATGGAAGCCAGCCCAGGGAAACCAGGCCCGATGGAAGCCAGCACGGGGAAACCAGGCCCGATGGAAGCCAGCACGGGGAAACCAGGCCCGATGGAAACCAGCACCGCGGAACCCTCGTCGTGTCGGACGAAGCCAATCATGCGTCCCTCATCGACGCGTGCCGGCTGTCGGCCGCGCGGATCGAGATCGTCGGCCACCGGGATGTGAGCGCGGTCGACCACGCGCTCGGTTGCCGTCGTGAGCCGGCGGCGATTGTCGTTGCGGAAT
>JAWWPY010000033.1:0-2863 GCA_033854735.1 Streptosporangiaceae bacterium
CACATGCTGCTTATGAGCGCATCCGAAGTCCTGCGGCTTCCGATCAAGAACGTGGGAAGCTCTACGAATTCCAGAGCCTGGTTTCGGCTAGCATTCCTGTGCCCGCCGATTCCCCCACGATCGCCGACTATCCCAAGAAAGAAGTGTGACGCATGGCCGAAGAGGTCACCTACTACGCCATCGTCGACCGTTGGGCGACGCCGAGTGATCCAGCGGGCCTCGCGCGACGGAGAAGGCCAGACACGGGCGGATTCCGAGACGAGGCACTTGACCGTGGTTTGAACTGGCAATTCACGCCGCTAATCGTTGAGTGGGAGCGGGCCGAGTCCACCGATGATCTTGTCGAGATCGACGCGGACGAGGCGGAGCGGATCATTGAACAGTTTCGGGCCAAGTGGGGATAGGACAGCTAGCGATCGCACTCGCTGGCATCAGGCCTGGCCTGATCGCCACTGCGATTCGTGCTGCCGCAAGCTCGGCGCGCCTACATCTACCTCGACTCGTGGTGATCCGGTCCGCCACGACCAGATACCTGCTCGTCTGTCGACCGCATCAGTCGGGCCAACTCACTGGCGGTGTCGGCATGGACCCAGATAGTCGCCAACTCCGGGGACGGCAGCCTTGAGCTGGCCGGTCGAATCGCGGTCCAGTCCCCGCCACTGGCCGGAAGCCAGATCACCCACTGCGGATGGTCGCGCAGCAGGATGATGGCTTCGGCAAGGACCGCTTCTTCCTCCGGTGTGACTCGAACCGCTCGGACAGCCTCGGGATGCACGCCATTGTCGGGGCTAATCTGCCGCCGCTCGCGGTACTCAGCCGGTAAGGATGCCGGCCGCTCGGCGATCACGGCTGCCATCCGGGGCTTACGGGCGGAGGCTTGCGGGCGACACCGGCGAGGAACCCGGCGCGCGAGGACGGGAGCCAGGCGGAGCGTTGCAGGCTGTCAGGCCGCCACGCCCGCACGTCGGTGAGACCGGGCCTGGCGAGGGTGAGTCCGTCGAACCACGCGGCGATCTCTGCCTCGGTGCGGCCCGTGACTGGCACGATCTGGCCGTAGGCGTCTTGCAGGGCCGCAATCAGTTGCGGATCGGTGCCAGTAGACGTGCCGGCCGAGATGACGAGGTAGCTACCCGGCGCGATCCGATCTCGGTAAGCGCCCACGGCCGCGTCCGCTTCAGCGGCTCGGAGGAAGTGCAGGACCGAGACGAGCAGCAGGCAGACAGGCTCGGCCAGGTCGATCAGGCCGGTCAGCGCCGGGCTGCCTAAGATCACGGCGGGGTCGCTGATGTCGCCCGCGATGACGGTTGCCTGGTCGTCGACAGCGAGCAGTGCGCGGGCGTAGGCGAGCACGAATTCATCCGAGTCCACATAGGCCGTGCGTGCGCCGAGGGTGACCTGCCGGGCGGTCTCATGCGTGTTCGGTGAGGTCGGCATACCGGAGCCGAGGTCGATGAACTGAGTGATTCCTTGCCGGGCGGCGTGGCGGACAGCGCGGGCCTGAAAGGCCCGGTTGGCCTGGGCGATCTGCGCAGCTTCGGGGAAGGTTTCCAGGATCGCCCGGACTGCGGTTCGGTCTGCCGCGAAGTTGTCTTTGCCGCCCAGCATGTAGTCGTACATCCTCGCGATGCTGGGCGCGGTGGGGCTGAAGGGGACCAGTCCAGCGTCCCGTGATGGCTCCAGAGCGGCCCGCAATTCGCCGACGTCGGCGGTGACAATCGTATGCGGGCTCAGGCCCTGGCGCTGGCTGCGGGCCACATACCTGCACCGGCCCCCGGTGATTTCCCGCCAGATCCGGAAGCCGGGAAACTGCTCCCGCAGGGCTCCAAGTTCGGCGGGTCCGGCGTCATGGGCAGATGCGGGCTGTGTGGCTGGCTGAGAGTTCGTGCCTGATGTCGCCCCTCCTATGGCTAGGGAGTTTGGTTGTCCTGAGGTTTGTGCTCCGCTGTCGTGGGGATGCATGGCAGCATCATAGTCAACCTGTTCATGCTCGTCCATGCCCGGACAGTCTCGTACCGGGACGGTAGTCAATGAGCATGCACAGGTTAGCTGTCGGCCATGCCCGGCCGGGAGACTGTAGATCCTGAGAGTGCCACGCCTGTCTACATCCAGGTTGCTGACATCTTGCGCGCGCGTATCGAGTCGGGGCAGTTGCTGCCGGATCGGCCGGTGCCAAGCGAGTCCCAGCTAGAGCAAGAGTTTGGGATTGCCCGCGGCACTGCACGTAAGGCTATTGCCCTGCTGCGTGAACAGGGTCTCGTTGTCACGGTCAGGGGCCGAGGTTCATACGTCAATCCGTCCCGACTGTGAGGGGCAGCCAGCACGCGCCCGCGTAGGTTGAGCGCCAGCGAGACCTCTCGTCGCCGCCTTGACGCCATCTAGCCTGATTGCATGTCACTGGAGGACCGGTCCGCGCGTATCAATCACGATGCGGCACGGCCGCTCTGGCAGCAGGTGGCCGACGACCTCCGCGCGGACATCACCGCAGGGCGCCTGGCAGCAGGCGTGCGCCTGCCGGCCGAGCACGAGCTCGCGGCCCAGTACGGGTGCCGGATAATGCTGAGGAATCACCGCCACTTATCGCGGTGGCAGCGGAGCCGGCAGACGCCTGCCTCAGTCGCGTTGCATGGTCCACACCGAGGCATGGGCGGGCTCCAGTGCCTGGTGGATGGCATCGATCAGGTTCGCATGGACCGTGTCCAGATCCAGTGCGTCCTGCAGGCGCGCGGCGAATGCGGCGACTGCCTTGTCCGCGTCATACCGACCCGGTTGAACCGCCGGTCCACCGTGCGCTGCACCCGCTGGCGCAGTGGGTTGAAGAGCGCGGGGCAGTCCGCCGCCAGCGGTGCCGGGCCAGATGGGCCGT
>JAWWPY010000034.1:0-32969 GCA_033854735.1 Streptosporangiaceae bacterium
CCCCCCCCCCCCCCCGGGCCCTCCCCCGCCCCCACCTCCGCCCCCACGCTGCCCAGCACGACATCCTGGACATCGAACGCATCCCCGGCTGGCTCCACCACGCGGTTGCCCCCGGCCGCGATGGTGACCGGCGAGCAGGCGCTGAACCTCATGGGCCGGCCAGTGACCAAGTCGGCGAAGGTGCCCGACACCTGGGTGGGCACGGCTTTTCCGTTGAGCTCGATCAGGGGCCCGAAGCCGCACCGGAGCCGGAACGGGAGCGACGGCGTGCCCACCTGCGGCACTCCGGGGATCACCACGTCGGAGATCTGCAACGGCACCTGCAGCGGGGTGAACCAGAAGGTTAGCTCGTTGGTCCGCAGAGGCGCGAAACTCAGCGTTCCCGCCGGGCTGACCTGGCCGCCGCGGATCTGACCCCCGGACCCGGTGAGCAGGACCTGAAGCAGGCCTGACGCGCCGGGGGGACGCTGGATCGTCACCCGGCTGACCGTCCGGGGCTGCGCCCATCGGATGGTGAGCGTCGGGCGCGCGTCGGCGGGGCTGGCGATCCAGGTGGTCGCCGGGTCACCGTCGAAAGCGGACCTCGCCTGGTCCTCTGGGTCATCGGTGTACGTCGACGACGCCGCCACCGCGGCCTGGCCGCGGCCGAGGCTCGCGTACCTCTGCATCAGCGAGGGTGCGGTCAGCACAGCCGACCCGTGCAGCTGGGCCCGGCCGGTGGCCGGCGCCGTGAATCCCTGGTCGAAGCCGTACTGCTCCTCGGTCGGCGAGACCAGCGACGGGGAGCACACCCACCGCAGCGAGGTGGGCATGCACCCGGACGGCTGCGGCTGGGCCTTGGCCAGCACCACGGCCGCCAGGCCGGTGGCGCCCCCGGCTGGATTCCCGGCCGCACGGGCCGCGCCGGGCGCGCCGGCCACCCCAGGGGCCAGCGCATCCGGGGCCACGATCACCCGGCTGGCCCGGACCCCCGGCACCGAGATCTCCGAGATGCCGACCTGGGCCCCGACCGCGGGATCCGGCCGCGAGGCGAGGGCGGTGACCACGATCCGCAGCCAGCCGGACGCGCCGGGCGGCACCCGCAGCGCCTGTGGGCTCCCGGTGGCCAGCACCTGGTCGGTGACCTGGCCGGCCGCGGTCTGGACCGCGACCTGCGTCACGGCCGGGCCGAGGCTGGCCTGGTCGGCCACGGCCACCCGGATCACGCCGGGATCGGCCGGCGAATCGAAGCTGATCTGTATCCACTGGCCAATGGGCCCGTTCCAGCTACCCGACTCCCACATGGTCCGCATGTCCCCGTCGACCGCGGAGTACGGCAGCAGGCCGCTCGCCCACTGGCTGGGGATGGCCCCGATGTCGGAGGCTGAGGAGGACGCCGTCACGTTCCGGATCCCGCGGTACTGCGCCACGCTCAGGTCCCGGTTCCAGCCGGGCTCGGTGTAGTCTCCGGTCGCTTCGAACGTCTGGGCGGGCTGGGTGCCGGTCAGCGTCGGCGAGTAGGACGTCCGCAATCCGCCGAAGTTGCGGACCCGGCGCCGCAGCGAGTCCGTCGCCACGGAGGCGGCGGCCCGCAGGCCGGCGGAATCGGAGTTGAGCAGCACGGGCCGGCTGCCGAGCAGGCCCTCGTCGGCCAGGGCGAGCAGGGCCTCCGAACCGCCGTAGACACGCAGCGTTCCTGCGGCCGGCTGCACGGTCGCCGCCGGCACGGCCCCGGGCACCTGATAGATCTCCACCGGGGAGTAGGGCGCGTCGAAGTTCGTCACCGCATCGTCCGGCGCCGCGCTGCCCACCGGCAGGCCGAACTGGGCCACCCGGGAGAGTCCGGGTGAGGTGGCTAGCGCCTCGTGAATCCTGGCCGGCCAGGCTCCGTTGAGCACGGAGCGGCTCAGGTCGTTGCGGACCACCACGTACTTGACACCCATCCGGGCGAGCACCTGGGTCAGGCCGGCGGACCCGGCACCGGCGGCCAACCGCTGATCGATCACGTCGAGCAGCCGCTCGTTGCCCGGCGACCCGATGGTGGACAGGTCCCGCTCGGCCCAGTCGACCGTGGCCAGCGGCTGCAGCACGTTGTCGAGGGGACTCCCCCACACGTACTGGCTGAACGGGGCGCCCGGGACGACCAGCACGGCCTGATGATCCGCGTGCCGGTTGAGCCAGTTCGCCGCGCTCTCCCAGTAGGACGGGATCTGCCTGAACGAGCCCGCGCCGGCCAGCCCGTAGGCGTAGCCGGGCAGGGCCAGGGCACCGATGGCGACGGCGGCCGCGGCGCTCACCGCAACGCGCAGCCGGGGCAGCCGCACCGAGGCCAGCAGGTGGGCGAGGCCGAGCACGACCGGAAGCCGGATCAACGGATCGAACTTGCGCACGTTACGGAACGCGGAGGCCGGCCCGTTGATCAGGTGGTCAACCGGGCCCACCAGCGGATTCCCCAGGCTGCTCACGTACCCGGCCGAGATGATGACCACGCCCGTGAGCAGGACGCAGAGCAGGAACCGCCGCCCGGGCAGCCCACGGCGGACCAGCCCGGCCAGCCCGAGGCCGGCGACCAGCCCGGTCAGCAGGGCCGACGCCGCGCCGGTGGCGATCCGGTACCCCAGCTGCCACCACGGCTGCCCGTTCACCACCAGGTAGCTGACCCAGTCCCCGGTGCCGCGGAAAATGTTGGACAGGCTGGTCACCGACGTCGTGACGGCCGCGCTCTCGGTGTACGAGACGATCGAGACGCCGTACTTCGACAGCAGCAGCAGCGGGACCGACCACCACCAGGTGGCCGCCACCACGGCGGGGGCCCACCAGGCGAGGATCCGCCACCGCGGCGCCGGCCGGGCCAGGGTGAGGATGTAGATGACCGCGGGGAGCGCAGCCGCGAGGGTCGCGGCGGCGTTGACCCCCCCGCAGAGGGCGACCGCGGTGGCTGATCGGGCCGCCGCACGCCCTCTCCGGCCATCGCGGGCCATGCCGACCAGGGGGAGCAGGATCCATGGCAGCATCGCCGCGGGAAGGAACTCCGAGGACAGCTCGCCGAGCAGGGTGAGCCCGGCAGGCGACAGGGCGTAGGCGAGGCCCGCGGCGACCCGGGTCCACGACGTGCCGATCCCTAGCCGGTCCGCGAGCCGGACCGTGCCGAGGAAGGCGGCGATCAGGACCGCCCCGATCCACAACCGCTGGATCACCCACGGCGGCAGCGCCGCGAGCCTGCCGAGCGCGAAGAACGGCCCCATCGGGAAGAGGTAGCCGGCCGCCTGATCTTGAAGCTGGCCGAACTGCTGTGGATCCCACAGGGTCAGCGCACGGCTGAGGAAGCGCACCGGATCGACCGCCAGGTCGAGTTTGGTGTCGGCGATCATCTTGCCTGGCGCGGTTACGAACGGGAGCACCTCGAGCAGCAGGCAGAACGCGAACAGCCGGATGGTCCCGCGGCGCCGCTCGCCCGCACCAGGCCCGGCGGACGGCGGCTGCGCGGCGGACGGCGGCCGCGCAGCGCCCATGCGCAACTCGGGCGCGTCGATCACGGCGGGCCGCCCGCCTCCCCGGCCGCCCGTCCGAGCAGGCGTTCCAGCGGCGTGGCTGACCGCAGAACCAGGACCCCGGCGCCGGGCCCGGTCAGGATGTCGAGGACCGGCCCCTCCGCGAGGACCTCGCGGGCGCCCGGGTGACCGGCGTCAGACACGATCCAGGCACCGCGGCGGCTGCCCTGCGACGTGCCAAGCTGGATGGAAGCCCCGATCAGCGCGGCCATACGCGCCTCGCTCCGGTCCCAGCCGAGCAATGCCGCCCACTCGCGGCACGCGGCGGCGACGGCCGCACGGCGCACCGGGTCAGCTAGCTCCTTGACCGCGCGCTGCGTGACGTCCTCGATCAGTTCCCCGTCCCTGACCAGCCAGCCGGTCTGCCCGTCGCGCACCGCGTCACGCAGGCCCTCGACGTCGTAGGCGACGGTGGGCACGCCGAGGGCCGCGGCTTCGAGGACGCACAGTCCCCAGCCCTCACCCAGGGAGGTGTTCAGGTGCAGCAGCGAACCGGCCACGATCGCCTGCTTGTCCGCCTCCGGGAGGAACCCGCGGAGGCGGACCGTGTCGGCCAGGCCGCGGTCCGCGACACGGGCGGCCAGAGACCGCGCCGCCGGGCCACGCCCCACCACATCGATGATGACTCCGCCGCCGGCCAGTCGCTCCGCGACGGGCAGGATCAGTTCGGCCCGCTTGTGCGCGACCAGGCGGCCCACCCAGACCAGGGACGCCGCCACCGCGGACGGCTCCGGCCGGGGGACCGGCGCCCGTGCTGCTGGGACGGGCGTCCCATTCGGGATCAGGTAGATGTCACCGGTCCAGTGCAGCCGGGCACGCATCGCGGCGACCGTGGAGGGCGAGACCGCCACGCAGGCGTGGCGCCGGTAGGCCCACCGCGCGGCCGGCCCTTCCAGCGTCCGGCCCATCCACGCGATCCAGCGCGGAAAGTGCACGGCAAACTGCGCGAAATGCACATGATGCATGATGCAAAGCACCGGTACCCGCCGGGGCAGCACGCACGGCGTGAAGAAAGGGATCCCGTTCTGGCAGTCCAGCACCGCGTCGAAGGACCGGCGGTGCGCCAGCAGCCAGCCGAGCACCAGCGGGTACACGGTGAAGCGGCCGCCCAGCCTGATGATCTCAATCCCGTCGCGGCGGTCGCGGCGGCCCTGCCCGGGCGCGCGGGCGGTCAGGAAGCGGACCCGGGCCCCCCTGGCGACCAGGCCGCGGGCGATGTGCCACGCGTACCGCTCGGCGCCACCGGCCTGCGGATGCCCCGGGTCACGCCAGTTGGCGATGGCGATCCGGGCGCCTCCCACATCCGGGAGCAGCGGCTCCGGGGCGCACCGGTCACCCGGACCCAGGCCAGGCGCGATCACGCCGTCATGACCGCGGCCGGGAGCGCCTCCAGGCCCGCCGTCACGTCCACCGGGAACACGGGAGCCTCCACCGGCGCCCGCCGCTCAGCGGCATGATCGGCCCGCAGCCGCAGCCAGATGGAGGCGATGTCACGGAACGCGGCGACCGAGTGACGCGGCACTGAGAAGGTAGACCCCGGCACGTCCCGCCAGCACACCGGTATCTCCGTCAGCGTCGCGCCCAGCCGCTGGCACCTGGCTATCAGCTCAACATCGAAGGCGAAGCCGGCCGTCCTCAGCGACCGCGCCGCGGCGCGGGCCAACGGCCCGGAGAAGAACTTGAACCCGCATTGGGTATCAGTGGCGTCGGGGACTATCCGGCGGGCCATCGCGTGGAACGCCGCGGCGCCGATTCTGCGGATCCCGCTGTGCCTGTCCTCGGCGACCGAGGCGTCCAGCAGGCGCGACCCGATGACCAGGGGGTTCCCGCCGGTGAGCAGGCTGACCGCCACGTCCAGGGCGGACAGGTCGGTGGCCATGTCCGCATCGCAGAAGCCCACGAACGGCGCTCGGGTGGCCAGCAGGCCCGCCCGTACCGCGAGTCCCTTACCCGCCCGGTCGCAGTGCACCAGGCTGACCGGCACCGGGCCCGCAGGCCAGTCCCGCACGATGTCGCCCGTCGGGTCGGTGCTCGCACTGTTCACGACCACGATCGCCGTGCGCAGCGGGAGCGTCGCCGCCTTCCGGCACAGAGCGGCCAGCCCGTCGGGCAGCCTGAGGGCCTCGTTGCGAGCCGGAACGACAATCTCGACCAACGGCGGGGAGGCGCTGCGGCGGCCCTGCCGTGGCATGTCTGCCACTGTCTGGCCCGGTCAGCGTGAGCCGTATTGATACAGGGAGGCCTGGCTCGGCGTGCCGTTGGCCAGGCGGCCCAGCGCGGTATTGGTCAAGACGGCGCCCACGACGGCGAGCACGACCCCTAGGACGATGGCGATAAGCAAGCGGGCCACGGCGCTCCTCCTGCGGCAGGGGTCACCTTCGATGGCTGGACATTAACCGCAATCCATGGCAACCGACTAGTAACGTGATCGAACTGTAACAGGTTCTAGTTTTTTCGCAACGGCCTCCGTGCCGGTATGTGGGCAGGTAGGGCGGCCTTTCGCTGGGCATGTTACTGGAAGGTAAGAATCAGGTTCTGGCAGTTTTACGGTGCCGCCGGCAGCCGGCAGACGACCAGGCCAGGCCGGGCGATCACCGTCACGCACCCAGCCAGGCGCGGGCCGGCCGGCCCGCCCGTATCCATGATCACAAACCGGACCCCGGAGGCCGCCAGGGTGGCGGTCAACGGCCCTGTGGAACGGATCACGCCGTCCAGCCGGCGCGCACGCGGGTCATCGGGGGCCAGCTGGGCGTCTCCCACCAGCGGCCCGTCATTCCAGATCACCGGGCGCGACAACAGCCGCGGCCACGGGTCGAGCATGGCAGCCCCGCCGTTCCAGGCCGGCCGGCGATAGGCCGCCCACGGAAGCAGCAGCACGTCGCCGGGAGCCCGGCTCTCATCGATCATGCGCGCCGCGGCCAGCCAGCCCGCCGGATACCAGGCCGGATGGAGCCGCCCCGCGGCGCCCCAGGCCAGCCCGGGGAGAAGCAGGACCGGCGCCAGCAGCACGGCCACCCCGATCGCCAGGCCAGGCCGGTCGGGCCGGGCCGGTGGGGCACGCCCGTCCGGCTCGGCTGGCCGGCCCGGCCGGGCCGCCTGGGCGGACACACCACATCTCATCGCCCACGTCACGGCCAGCCCGAGGCCGACCGCCTCGGCGAGGGCCAGCGGAGCCGCGAACTGCTGCCCGTCACGGAGCACCGCGAATCCGGCCCACCGGCCGATCGCGGCCTGGAGCAGAGCCCGTCCGGGCGCGGTCACCCCGATGCTCGCGATCACCAGTCCGGCCACGGCCGCGACCCCGAGCCCCGGCCAGCGGCGCTGCCGCGCGGCGAGCACCGCATATCCGCCCGCCGCGAAGGCCACCAGCGCCAGCCACAGGCCCGACCACGCTCCCCCGTAGGCGGTGGGAACCGTCTGGGCGTTCCAGATCCCGCCGAGCATCAGCAGGCTGCCGAGCGTGCCAAAGGGCGTGTCGGCCCGCGCGGCGAACGCGGCGACACCAGAGGGGCCGGCGTAGACCGGGTGCAGCACCGACGGGATCAGCCACGGCAAGCTGCCCACGGCGAGTGCCGCCAGCGCCACCATCGCCGCGCTGGCTGGCCGGCGCCTCGCGGCCAGCACGGTGACGGGCACCACGACAAGCGCGGAGACGGTCATCGCCGCGAATCCGCCCACGGCGGCGGGCACCAGGGCCAGGCCGAGCCGCCGGACACCGCGCCATGACGCGACGGAATCACTGGTCACGGCGCGCAGCACCCAGGGCAGGCCCGCGTAGCCGAGCAGCAGCGCCCACTGACCGACGATGAGCCGCTCCGCCACGAACGGATTCCAGGCGTAAAACACTCCGGCGGCCCAGCGGGCCAGCCAGTGCTCCCGCCCGAGCAGGGCCACAACGCCCGAGCAGGCCAGCACGAAGATCGACAGCAGGACAAGCTTCTGCGCGATGTCGGCCGGCACCACCCGGGAAGCCGCGGCCAGCACGGCATCGCTGGGGACGGCCCTGGGCGGACCTCCGGCCTGACCGAACATCGTCGCGGTGAACGGCTCGCGGGGGACGAACACCATGTCGTAGCTGAGCAGGAACCCGCGCCGGAGCCCAGGTCCGAGGGCCAGCACGCCCAGGCCCAGGCCCAGCGCCAAGGCCAGTCCCGGGCCAGAACCAGAACCAGAGCCCAGGGCTGGCCGGGGGCCCGCGGCCGGAGCAGGCCCGGCGCCCAGAACCGTCCCGGCGCCCGGGGCCGGGGGGCGTTCGCGGCCCGGGCCGGAAGCCCGCATCCGGTGGGCCCCAGGCGCGCGACGAGCCCGGCCGCGCACGCCTTACCCGGGCACTGGCACGGCCGGGATCGCCCGGCCGGCCTGCTGGGGGTGGAGCGAGCCGACCGTGACAGCGGCCACACAGGATCGTGCCCCCGGTCCCACCAGGCGGACGCTGACCGCGCTGCCCGCGCCGACGACCGGAACGTATACGGCGTGGGTGCCCGCGGGGAGCGTCACCTGGCTCCAGTCCCCGCCGAAGCCGACCGCCAGCACGGCGGCAGGGCCCGAGTATTCCAGGCGCGCGGTCCACGGCCACCGGTACAGACGGCCGCGCAGCGGGATGCGGATTCCGGTGGCGGTCACCTTCCAACAGTGCTGCTGCCGTGGTGGCGGGCCCGACGACGGTCCTTCCACGGCCACCGGCCGCAGCTGGCCCTGGCCGTTGAAGATCATCAGGCTGCCGATCACGCCGCGCGGCGACAGCGTCCACGACAGGCGCCCGGCCGGCTCGCCGCGCGCCAAGGCCCCGATGACCTGCGACGTGTACCCCTGGCGCCAGAAGATAGTGGGGTCCATGATCGTCGCGGGGGTCGGGCCGTCCACAATCAGTGTGCCGCTCGGCGCGCCCGCGACCGCCACCCGCGCGGTCGTGATGTAGGAGTGGGCAGCGGTGGTCGTGGTGACCGACTCGAGCGACTGAAGCGACCAGAACGAACCGGCCAGGAAGGCGCCCAGCACCAGCAGGGTAACGGAGCGTACCGACCAGACGGCGGCGCGCCATGTGGCGGCTCCCTCGGGTACGGCCGGCCGGAGGAGGCGGTAGGCGTCCTGCTCCCCGGCCAGTGGCAGGAACGCCAGCCCCAGGCAGAGGGCGAGCACGGGGGTCGCGTCGGTCAGGTACCTGGTCTGCACGCCCAGCAAGGTGGCGGGCTGCGCGCCCAGCCGGCCGAGGGCGATAGGGATGATGTCCGCGGCGACAATCCAGCCGAGCAGGATCGCCCACGCCCGCCAGGCGCGCACCCGGTTCACGCAGCTCACCACCACGATGACCGCGGCCACCGCCCAGGACAGCTGCTGGAGCGCCGCAGGCGGGCTGGCCTGGGCGTAACCGACTGCCCACCACCGCCACGGGCCGCCGAGCGCCCCGGGCAGCAGGGTGGTCCCGATCAGGGTGGACGCGAAGCCCAGGAGATGCGAAGCCGAGCCTGGATCACCAGGCTGGATGCTGGAGCCGCGCAGATCGAGAAAGAACACGATGCAGTATCCGGCCAGCAGCGCGAAATATCCGGCCCACGCTCGCCAGTACCTGGTCAGCGTGGTCACCAGCGCCGCCGCCCAGCGCCCCTCCACGAAGAACGCGGACGTCAGGGCGAGCAGCAGCAGCGGGACAATCGCCCCCTTGTCCGTCGCGGCCATGCCGACCAGCAGCCACCCGGCCGCCGCGACGGCGTGCCGCGGCCGGCCGCCGCGCAGGTAGCGCACATGCGCGTCCACCGCCATGAAGATGGCCAGTTCCAGCGGGAGAACCTCCAGGGCGACCGACCACCAGGCCACCCCGGCCAGTGACAGCGGGCTGAACAGGTACACAGCAAGCGGGATCAGGATGGCCGGCCGGTTCCCGAACAGCGTCCGCAGCAGGCGCAGCAGGGCGAAGCACGCGGCGGCCAGCAGCACCAGGATGACAACGCAGGTCAGCGGCCAGTTGTACAGGGAGACCCGGGCCAGCACCCAGGTGATGGCCAAGCCGAGCGGCATCAGATGGCCGGCGTCCACGTACATCAGGTACTTCCAGTGCAGCCCCCCGGCGAGAGCGTGGTCGAGATAGCTGTAGTCGTCCTGGCGGAAATAGAAGTGAGCGAGAAGGGCTGCCTTCCACCACAACTGAATCCCGATGAGCGTGACCGCAGCCAGGGTGACGCCGTGGGCGCGAAGCCAGTCGGCCGCGTCCCGTGGTTCCGGCCGGCCCTCCGGCTGGGAAACCGCCCGCCAGGTCCGGGCCAGCATCAGCACCCCTTCCGCATCAATCCCGCTGGAACAGCACCAGGTTGACATAGCGCTCGGTGGGCCGCGCGAGCCGTCCCATCATTCCCCGCTCGGCCACGTGCATGTTCGCCCGCTGGTGGGCAGCCAGGTCGAAGGTGCCCAGCGGGAGCCAGGATCGCCCAGGCATCACCTTCCCCTGGTAACCCCAGGTGGCGAGGGTGCCGACGACGTCCTCGATCCGCTGGTGGCGGGCTTCGAGTTCACAAAGGAGCAGCGGTGAGTCCCGCCTGATCGTCTGCTCCGCACCGCGGAGCGCGGCCGCTTCGTGTCCTTCGATGTCCATCTTGATGAAGCGGACGTCAGTGAGGCCAAGGCTGTCGATGGTCACCCGCCGGACCGTGATGGACCGCTCGCTCATGTGCTCGAGGGATGCCACGCCCTCCGCGCCACGCCCGCCGGCCGGCAGCCAGAGCTGCGCGGTGCCGTCCCGATCGGACGCCGCGGCCTCGACGACCTGGGTGGCCGGGAACGTGGCCCGCATCAGCCGGGCCAGCGCCGGGTTCGGCTCGATGGTCACCACCCGGTCGGCCAGGGCCAGCAGCCGGGCGGTCCACGGGCCGTACCACGCTCCCACGTCAACGGCCGTGCCGCCGCGCGGTGCCCAGGACGCGATCCGGGCCAGCTCGACTTCGATCCGGGGATAGATCGTCCGCATGAATGCGGCGAAGGCCTGCTCGGGCACGGCCCGGGCGATGGCGGAACGGATGCTGCGCTTCATTTGCGCCTCCGGGGCCCCACCCACCTCCCCATCCCCCTTCACTGCGCCGACCTTCACTGCGCCGACCTTCCCTCGTCGCTCGTCCCTCGCTCCTCAGTCCAGGCGGCGCCGCGCCCCTTTGGCGCGCTCACGCGTTCACCCTGGCCATGACGCTGTCAGCGAAGCCGCGCAGCTTGGCGAGCTTCTCGGGCAGCGGCTCGACGTCGGGACCGGTCTCGTAGGGCCAGCGGAAGCCGACGATGACGTCGGTCACCCCCTGCTCCTCCAGCCGTCGCACCCCGTCCACGCTGTAGGCGTCGAGGGAGATCACGTGTACCTCGAACGGGCGGCCTGCGGTGCCCTCCTGGCGGCGGAACTCGGCCAGCCGGGCGAGCAGCCCGGGCAGCTGCTGCGGGTCTCCCCCGCCGTGCAGCCAGCCGTCCCCGGCCCGGGCGGCGCGACGCAGGGCGGCGTCCGAGTGACCGCCGATGAGGATCGGGATCGGCGCGTCCGGCACGGGAGCGATCTTGATGGGCGGCAGGTCGAAGACATCCCCGTGGTAGGAGAAGTAGCCCCCGGCCGACAGCCCGCGGACGATGGCCAGCGCCTCGTCCATCCGCCGCCCGCGGCCCTCCCAGGGCACCCCGAGCACCTCGTAGTCTTCGCGCCACGGGCTGGTGCCGACCCCCAGCACGAGCCGGTTGCCGGTGAGCACGGCCGTGGACGTGGCCTGTTTGGCCACCAGCACCGGATTGCGCACCGGCAGCTTCAGCACGAAGGTGACGAACCTCAGCCGCTCGGTGACGGCGCCCAGGGCCGGGATGAGCGAGAAAGGCTCGATGAACGGCTTGTCCTCGAGGAACTCGCGGGTGCCGTCGGGATTGAACGGGTAGGGGCTGCTGGCCTGCTCGGGGTAGCAGATGCTGTCGGGGACCACCATCGAGTCGTACCCGGCCTCCTCGGCGGCGCGGGCCAGGGGGGCATAGTACGACGGGTCGGTCATGGACTCCGCGTAGCAGAAGCGCACGGGGAAAGTAGAACAGGTTCTTGCCGAAAGTCAATCAGCTGGCCAAGCTGGTGACATGGACCTTGTCGCACTCGAAGAGATCCGCCGGGTGAAGTACCGCTACCTCCGCTGCGTCGACCTGAAGCTGTGGGACGAGATGGCCGAGGTCTTCACGCCCGGGGCCACCGCGGACTACGGCTCGCCGGCCACCGGCCAGCCACTGAAGTTCGGCAGCCGCGATGAGATCATCGCGTTTCTGCGCGACAGCCTCGGACCGGACATCATCACGCTGCACGCGGCCGGCCAGCCGGAGATCGACATCGACGGCGCCACGGCCAGCGGCACCTGGCGCTTCGAGGACACGGTGATCGTTACCCGGTACCGCATAGTGATCAAGGGCGCGGCGTTCTACGAGGACCGCTACGAGCGCGGCGAGGACAGCCGGTGGCGGATCGCTCACACCGGTTACGTGCGGATCTACGAGACGACCCAGTCGCTCGATGACCTGCCGAGCCTGAAGATCACCGCGAACCGCTGGGCGGCGCAGCCCGCAGGCTGACCCAGCCCGCGGACCGGCCCCCGCGGACCGCACCCTGTCATTGACGCATTTCTAGAACTTGTTCTACTCTGAGCGCGTGCTCACCCAGGCGTTCGCGGACGCGGTGCTCGAGGCCGAGAAGATCATCACCGGGGCACCGCACATCAAAGATGCGCGCGACCTCGCCGAGGGATACGACTACCTCGCGGGCAACATCCAGGCCTCGCTGCAGCTGGCGTGGGCGTACCAGCGGGACTTTCCTTACTTCGCCCAGTCGACCGGCCCGTATACCAAGATGGGGCTGGACAACCCGGACACCCTGTACTTCCACTCGTACCTGCGCGACGACGCGGAGTACGTCGTCACCGGCCGCCGGGGCAGCACCGTCGACCTGAGCTTCCAGGTGCTGAACGGCGACTATTCGCCGGTCGAGGTGCCGGACAGCCTGACCGCGTTCGACGACCGGGCGATCGAGATAGCCGGCGACGGCACGTTCGAGCTCCGGTTCGGGCCGGCCAGGGACAACCCTGGGCGTAATTACTTCACGCTGGGCGCTGGATCGGCGATGCTCCTGGTCCGTGAGGTGTACAGCGACTGGACCAGCGAACAGCGCGGGACGATCAGCATCCGCCGGGCCGACCGGGCCGGCTGCGCCCCCCCAGCGCCGGACACCGGCATGCTGGCCAAGCGCTACAGCGTGGCAGGCAAGATCCTGCTGTCCCGGCTCAGGACGTTTCTGGCCTTCCCCGAGTGGTTCTACCTGCCGCTGCCGGTCAACACGCTGACACCGCCACGCCCGACGCCGGGTGGCCTGGCCACGCAGTTCTCGTCGGTCGGCCACTACGACCTCGAGGACAGCCAGGCAATGATCGTGACCGTGCCGGCCGCCGGCCGGGACACCGCGCCCTATCAGGGAATCCAGCTCGGCAGCCTGTGGTACATCTCGCTGGACTACATCAATCACCAGACCAGCCTCACCGCCGATCAGGCCCGCACCGACCCGGACGGCAGGATGCGGTTCGTGGTCAGCGAGCGCGATCCAGGTGTGGCGAACTGGCTGGAGCGCACCGGGCACCGGCGGGGTTACCTGCAGATCCGCTGGCAGCGGCTGACCCGGGAGCTGAAACCTGACGACGGGCCAGCCGTGGAGATAGTGCCAGTTGCCGATCTGGCCGGCCGGCTGCCGTACTACGAGCAGGCACAGGTGAGCCCTCAGCAGCACGCGGATCGGATCGCCGCGCGCCAGGCCGCCGTCGCCGTGAGGATGCTGGGCTGATGCTGCTCCAGGACAAGGTGGTCGTGGTCGCGGGGGTCGGCCCCGGCCTGGGCCGTTCCATCGCGCTGCAGAGCGCCCGCGCGGGCGCGGATGTGGTACTCGCCGCCCGCACGGCGTCCCGCCTGGACGAGGTGGCCAAGGAGATCGCCGCCCTCGGGCGCCGCGGCCTGGCCATCCCGACCGATATCACCGATGATGGCGCGACCGCACACCTGGCCGAGGCGGCGCTCGACGCTTTCGGCCACGTCGACGCGCTGGCCTACAACGCACTGGCGATGCCGCCGATCGCCGATCTGGCTGACGTCTCCCTGGCCGCCATCCGTACCAGCCTGGACGCGAACGTGGTCGCCGCCCTGCAGCTAACCAGGCTGTTCGTCCCCGCGCTCGCCGCCACCCGGGGATCCGTAGTGATGATCAATTCCATGGTGGTCCGTTACTCGCAGCGCACGATGGGCCCGTACAAGATGGCCAAGGCGGCCCTGCTCGCGATGGCGCAGAGCCTGGCCACCGAACTCGGCCCGCAGGGTATCCGGGTCAATTCCGTGGCACCCGGTCATATCTGGGGCGACTCACTGAAATGGTATTTCGGTTATCTGGCCAAGAAACGCGGCGTGGATGCACAGCAGATCTACGACGAGACCGCGGCGGCGATCGATCTGGGCAAGCTGCCTGAGCCGGACGAGATAGCGGACGCCGTGGTGTTCCTGGCTTCCGGCATGGCCCGCGCCATCACCGGCCAGTGCCTGGATGTCAACTGCGGCGAGTATCACCACTGAGTGGATCCCAGTGAGCACCGAGCGGGACAGCGCCGGCCCAGATCAAGTCGGCACGGTCGAGGACCTGCACGCCTCGGCCACCAGGCTCACCGGCCTGGCGGAGTTCGGCTCCGACGCCTACCGCGACGGCCTGGCCGTGCTGCTGGACTCCTACGCCCGGGACGCGGGCCTGACCCCGCTGGGCCGGAAGCTGAAACGGGTCTTCCTGCGCGGCGCCCTGGCGGCCAGGCTGCTCAGTGAGGCAGCGTGGCGGGCGCACCCCGAATACGCGGAGACCGGCCTCGATCGTCCCATCTTCGTCACCGGGCTGCCCCGCACCGGCACGACCGCGCTGCACCGGCTGCTGACGGCCGACCCGGCGCACCAGGGCCTCGAAATGTGGCTCACCGAAGCGCCGCAGCCCCGCCCGCCCCGGGAAACATGGGCGGCCAACCCGGTCTTCCGCCACATTCAGGCCGGCTACGAGCAGCACCACATCGATCATCCGGAGTTCACCGGGGTGCACTACATAGCAGCCGACCAGGTGGAGGAGTGCTGGCAGCTGCTGCGGCAGTCAATGCGGTCCATCTCCTACGAATGCCTGGCGCACGTGCCGACCTACTCGTCGTGGCTGCGCGGCCAGGACTGGACGGACGCCTACCGCAGGCACCGGCGCAACCTGCAGCTGATCGGCCTGCCCGACGCCGGCCGGCGCTGGGTGCTCAAGAACCCCAGCCACCTGTTCGCACTGGACGCTCTGCTCCGTGTCTATCCGGACGCACTCGTGATCCAGACGCACCGCGCGCCGAGGACCGCTATCGCCTCCGTCTGCAGCCTGGCCGAGCAGGCCGCCGCAGGCTGGTCGACCACGTTCCGGGGCGAAGTGATCGGGCGCGACCAGCTGGAGCTGTGGGCCTATGGCCTCGAACGCTTCACGGCCGTTCGCGCGCGAAGCGACCCGGCACAGTTCTACGACGTTGACTACGACGATTTCGTCGCCGACCCGATCGGCACCGTCGAGGCGATTTACGCCTACTTCGGGCTGCCGCTCAGCGGCGGCGGCGCGGACGCCATGCAGGTCCGCCGCGGGCAGAGCGCCACCGGGGGCGCGAGGTCCGCGCACCGGTACACCCTCGCGGACTTCGGGCTGACCGGCGAGGAGATCGACGAGCGCTTCGGCGGGTACCAGCGCGCTCATGCCTGACCGGCGCTCCCCCGGCCCGCCATAGTGGTGCGCCAATTTTCTGAAGCTCCCTGAAAATTGGTGCTTAATGGCTCAGAATGGACAACTGACGGTAGCGCCGGATTCGGCGCACAGTAACGGGCTCCGTGCACGGGAACGATCCAGGAGTGACCACATGGGCGAATCCAGCCCGGCGGGCCCGGAACGGCCGTACGCCGCGCGGCGATCGATCCGCTTCACCTTCATCGCCATGGTGGCGGTGCCGACCGCATGCCTGATGGTGCTCTGGGGACTGGCCGTGGCCTTGGGCAGCGGCCTGGATGACCACCTCTCTTCGATGACCCGTCACCATCTGGGCGAGCTGATCCTCCTGGGCGGCGGCGCCCTGTTAGTGATCGTCATCGCCGTCATCCTGATGGGATCGTTCGCGCGCAGGCTCTCGCGGGATATCTCCGACCTGGCGGCGACGGCCCGGCAGCTGGCCGACGAGCAGTTGCCACAGGTCGTGGAGCGGCTTCGGAGCGGAGCGGAGTTCCTGCCGCCGGACGGTAGCCGCCCGCGGCCGCGCACGAAGACGATCGAGATCGCCCAGGCCACCGCCGCAATTGCCGCTCTGCAGCAGACCACGATCGAGGCGGCGGCGGGCGAGGCCCGGCTGCGCAACGGCCTCCGGCAGGTGTTCGTCAGCCTGGCCAGACGGAACCAGTCCCTGCTGCAACGGCAGCTGCGCCTGATCGATGCGCTGGAGCAGAAGGCCTCTGATCCCGCCGCGCTGGCGGACCTGTTTTCGCTGGACCACCTCACCACCCGGATGCGCCGCCACGCCGAGAGCCTGACCATCCTGTCCGGAGCGGCACCCGGTCGGACCTGGAGCGATCCGGTACCGGTCATCGATGTCATCCGCGGCGCGATGGCCGAGGTCGAGGACTACAAACGGGTAACCGTCCTCACCGCCGCCGAGGACGCCGTGGCCGGGCCGGCCGTCGCGGACATGATCCACCTGCTGGCCGAGCTGATAGAGAACGCCACCCTGTTCTCCCCCTCCGGTACCCGGGTCGAGGTCAGGGCTGAGCGGGTGGCCAACGGCTTCGCAATCGAGATTGATGACCGGGGCCTGGGCATCGAGCCCGATCAGCTCAACGAGATCAACCAGCAGATGGCCAGGCCGCCTGACTTCGACCTGGCCAACGCGGACCGGCTCGGCCTCTTCGTCGGGGGCAAGCTGGCCGCCCGGCACGGTGTCCGGGTATCGCTACGCCCGTCGCCGTATGGCGGCACCTCGGCCATCGTGCTGATGCCGAGCAGCATCGTCGTGCCGCCCGCCGAGACAGGCATCGGCTCGCGGCCAGAGGTTCGCCAGCTGGCTGACCGGGCCGCCGGGCTGGATCTGCGCTCCGCGGAGCCGCTGGCCCTGACTGGCCAGCGCTCGCCGCAGCCATCGCCTGCTGCGCCCTACCAGGCGGCGGGAACCGCCCCGGACAGCCCGCCCCGCCCCAGCCAGCCGGACAGCTCTCCCCTGGTCGGCCAGCCAGCCGCCGCTACTTACCGCGGTCTTCCCCGCCGGACCCGCCAGGCGAGCTTGTCCCCGCATCTCCGGGGCGGCCCCCCGGCAGCCGGCCGGCCATCGGGGGGTGATCCCGTGCCGTCCGACGGCCATACTCCGGAGCAGGCGCGCGACCTGGCGGCGTCTTTGCAGAGCGGCTGGCAGCGTGGCCGCCTGACGGAGACGCCGGATGCGCAGCCCGTGGCGGGCGCGGGGAGCGGGGGCGGCCGGACGCCCGGGCGACAGGCCGCCGAGCCGCCGCACAGCGAGGAGGCGTGATGGAGCAGCAACCCCCGGCCGGGTCAGGGCGGGACCTGAGCTGGCTGCTCGACGACCTCGCCGGCCGGGTGGAACATTTCCGGCACGCCGTGATCTTGTCTCGCGACGGGCTCGTCGTCGCCGCATCCAGGGACCTGAGCCGCGAAGACGCGGAGTACATGTCCGCGCTGGCCGCGGGGGTGCAGAGCCTGGCCAAGGGCGCGGGAGAGCACTTCGGCGTCGGCGAGGTCCGGCAGACCATCATCGAACTGCAACAGGCGCTGCTCTTCGTCACCGCCGCCGGTCATGGCAGCTGCCTGGCCGCGCTCTGCCCCGCGAACGCGGATGCGGGCCTGGTCGCCTATGAGATGGCGATGCTGGTGAAACGCGCCGGGCCGCGTTTGGCGTCACAGGCGAGGTTCCCGGCCACCCAGACTCCGGTGGAGTAAGCCAGCCATGGGTACGGGCGACAAGTGGGTTGATCGGAACGCTGGCCCCGTAGTACGCCCCTACGCGCTGACGGGCGGCCGGACGGAGCCGGCTGACGGTGAGGTGCTGGACCTGATCGCGGTGGTCATCGCCTCCGCCCGGGCCGCGACGGCCGATGACCGGCTCGGCCTCAACCCCGAGCACCGCAGGATCCTCGGCCTGTGCCGGCGGCAGGTCACCGTGGCTGACGTAGCGTCGGACATGGCCTTGCCGGTCGGCGTGGTCCGGGTCCTCATCGCCGACCTCATCCAGCAAGGCCGCATGACCGTGGTGCCACGACGACCCGCCGGTGAACAACCCAGCACCGACCTGCTCAAGGAGGTACTGCATGGGCTCCGCGCCCTCTGACGGCACCCCCGACCGCCCACTCGCCGCCTTCAAGATCCTCATCGCGGGCGGGTTCGGGGCAGGCAAGACGACGTTCGTCGGCGCGATCAGCGAGGTCCGGCCACTGTGCACCGAGGAGGCCCTGACCAGCGCTAGCACCAGCCTCGACGATCTCAGCGGCGTTGACAACAAGACAACGACGACCGTCGCGATGGACTTTGGCCGGATCACCATGGGCAGTCGCCTCGTGCTGTATCTCTTCGGCACGCCTGGCCAGGAGCGCTTCTGGTTCATGTGGGACGAGCTCTGCTATGGCGCGCTCGGCGCTGTGATCCTGGCTGACACCCGCCGTCTAGGCGACTGCTTTCCGTCCGTCGACTATTTCGAGCAGCACCAGCTGCCGTTCGTCGTCGCTATCAACTGCTTCGAGGGCGCTCCCCCGTATGATCCAGCCGACGTCCGCATCGCACTCGACCTCGACCCCCGCGTTCCGGCCGTGCTCTGCGACGCGCGCCAGCCCGGCTCGGTGCAGCAGGTTCTGATCACCCTGGTCGAGCACATTCTCGCCAGCAGATCTTCCGGCGGCCCGGAGTCCTCGACTGCGCCGGCCGCCACCCGGGCCTAGGTGGTGCGCGCGTCGCGTCATCCGGGTAGGGCCCACGGCGGGTCGGCGCCGGGAACAGTTGCGATAGCTGGCTGACTGGAAACCATAATGATGGAAGGTGATACATAAGGTGTTCGCTTCAGATGCTGTCACGGGTAGTGGCCCCGTGCGCAGCCAGGGGTCGGCCCTTGGGCCGGTGGGGATGCGAGGCGGACGAGTCATGTGGCCGGTCCGGGCGGGCGCGATGCCTCCGCTCGCCGACGGTTTCATGGCCAGGTCGGAGACGGCGCCCGGCCTGGGGACCACGCTGATTCCGGGCGCCGCGGTGGTGCTGGCGCCTGCCCGGGTGGCCGCCGAAGGGCTGCGGGACTGGCTGGGGTCGTGCGGCAAGACCCAGATCGCGGTGTCTTTCGCTGAGTGGTTGTGGCAGTCACGCCGGGTGGAGTTGCTGCTCTGGGTCGTCGCTACGAGCCGGGCGTCCGTGCTCTCGGGCTATGTGGAGGGGGCAGTGGCGGCGATGGGCGCCGATCCTGCCGGTGATGCCGAGTCCATCGCTGCCCGCTTCCTTAACTTCCTCAGCGAGACCAGCCGGCCATGGCTCGTGGTCTTCGACGATCTGGCTGACGCCGCGGATCTGGAGGGACTCTGGCCGCAGGGGCCCACGGGCATGACCCTCGTCACGACCGCGGATCCGGGGACTGTTCCCGACGAGCGCCGGGCGCTGGTTCTCCCGGTCGGGGTGTTCAGCTCCCGCGAGGCCCTGGGCTACCTGATGGGCCGGCTTACCGCGGACCCAGACCAGCGCCTCGGAGCGATAGACCTCGTTAAGGATCTGGGCTACGAGCCGTTGGCGCTGGCCCAGGCCAGCGTGGTGATCGCGAGTTCGGCACTCTCTTGCCGCGAGTACCGGGACTATTTTGTGCGCAGGCGGGAGCAGCGAGCGGCAGCCGGCGCCGAGCCGCCCGGCGCCGCGGTCACCTGGACGTTCTCTGTCGAGCAGGCTGACCGGCTGGCCCCGGGTGGGGGCGTCCAGTCCGTGCTCGGGCTGGCCGCGCTTCTCGATGGCCACGGGATTCCCGGCGCGGTCTTCGCCTCGTCGGCCGCGTGCGAATACCTGGCCCGGGACGGCACCCGGGTGCGGGCCGACCGGGAGCGGGCCTGGGGCGCGTTGCTTACTCTGGAGCGGGCCGGCCTGCTGGCCATCGATATGTCGACCACGCCGCCGACGGTCCGGATCAACTCTGTGCTTCAGGCCGCGATCCGGGCCGCGATGCCTGAAAGAATGCTCGATCAGGCGGTGCGGGCGGCCGCCGACGCGCTGCTGGAGGTGTGGCCCGCGGATGAGCAGCAGGCGTGGCTCGCTGCGGGCCTGCGGTCGTGTGCGGCCAGCCTTCAACGGGCCGCTGGTGACCGGCTGTGGAGGGGTGGCTGTCATCTGCTGCTGAAGCGGGCCGGACAGAGCCTGGACAGCGCGCGCCTGACCGGCCCGGCTGTCGCGTACTGGAGGGAACTCGCCGCGGCCAGCGACCGCGTCCTTGGGCCCGGGCACCCGGACACCCTGATGGCAGGCCAGCGGCTGGCCGACGCGTACCTGGCGGCCGGACGGGCAGCGGAGGCCGTCTCGTGGTTTGAGTGGGTCCTGGCCGACCGGGTCCGCGTGCTGGGGCCGGATCACCCGGGCACCATCACGGCCCGGCACGATCTCGGCCATGCCGCAGTGGCGGCCAGCCAGTTCGGCGAGGCGGTCACCATCCTGGACGGCGCGGCCAGTGATTACGAGCGTGTCCGCGGGCCTGACCACCCCGACACGCTGAGCGCGCGGGACGAGCTCGCCGCCGCCTACCGTGCCGCGGGGCAGTTCGGCGACGCGATCCGGTTGTACCGGCGCACGCTGGCCGACCGCGAGCGCATTCAGGGACCCCAGCATCCCGGCGCCATGACCACCCGGCAGAAACTGGCCGACGTCTACCTGGCCGACGGCCGGATCAAGGATGCCCTGTCCCAGTACAAGCGGGTCCTCGCCGACCGGGAGCGCATCCTTGGTCCCGATCATCTGGACACGATCGCGGCCCGCGGCAACCTCGGCTCCGCGTACCACTCGGCGGGCCGGATGGCCTCCGCGCTGCAGCTTTATGAGCAGACCTGCACCGCTTACGAGCGGGTTCTGGGCGCCGACCACCCGGACACCCTGGCGCGCCGCGCGAACCTGGCCAATGCCTACTATGCCGTGGGCCGGCTGACCGACGCGACGTCACTGCTCCGCGATACCGTCGCCCGCTGCGAGCGGGTTCTGCCGCCCGGGAATCCGCTGACTAAGACCGTGCGGGAGAGCTTGACGAACATCGCCGGGGACGACAGCCTCCGGGGCTAACGATCCCAGGTGCCGCTCCTCCGCTGGATCTGGTCCGCCTGGCCGCCATCACCTAGCTGAATACCGCAGGAGGACGCTCATGCCGGCTGCCGCCGGGGATACCTCGAGCAGCGTGATCGCGCGGGTCGCGCGGCGCTGGCAGGCCATCGATCCGCTGCTGCCCGTACCAGAGATCCCGCCGCCAGGCTGCGATGCGCAACTCATCGTGGCCGGCGCCGACGGGCGGCCGGCGGCGATCGGGTCATGCGAACACTGGGCGGGTGGGCCAGACTCGTTGGATCTGTCCTGGGGCGCGGCGCGCAGGTTCCAGCTCGCCGCCCAGGTCGCGGGCCCGGACGTGACGAGCGCCCTGGACCAGTTGCTGTCGCTATGGCGTGATCACCTAGCCGGCGAGCCGGGTGCGGATGGCGAGGACACCGCCGCCGTCGTCACCTGGCCGAGCCGCGACATCGATGGGGTGGCCGCCTTGCTGCGGCATGGATTTGCGCCGTTGGCCGTCGTCGCCGCACGCGCAACCGGCCGCCCCCCCGGCGGCCGCGCTGGCCGTCAGCCGCCGCGAACTAACGGCTCCACCGGGGACACCGGCCGGGCCGCTGGAATGGCGCGGCACGACCTGCGGATTAGGCGGGCCGGCCCCGCGGACATCGATGCGGTGCTCCGCCTGGGACTGGAGGTGATCCGGTACGACGCGCACTTCGGCCTGATCGAACGGCCGGGAACGGCAGACGCGCTGCGGCACGAAGTCGCCGGTACGCTCGCCCAGCCGGAGACATGGGTGTGGCTGGCCGAGCGCGGCGGCACGCCGATCGGCCTGCTGTATGCCGAGCGCCCGGAGGCAGCGGGCTGGATCGCCCCGATGGTGGGCCGAGCGCCCGTCGCTTACCTCACGCTGATGATCGTGCTGCCTGGTGAGCGCGGCCGCGGTACCGGTGCGGCTCTGGTCGAGCGGTTTCACCGCGCGACAGACGAGGCGGCCGTGGCGGTGACGCTACTGCACTACGAGCAGGTCAACCCGCTGTCCGTTCCGTTCTGGAGCCAGCAGGGATACTGGCCGCTGTGGACCTCCTGGGAGGCCAGGCCAGCCGCCGCCATCCGTTAAGAACCGGCCGCCGCCAGCCGGGCGCCCGCATTAAACCGAGTGCCCGCGGCAGCCGGGCACCCGCGTCAGCCAGGCCCCCCGTCAGCCAGCGATTAGTGTTTCTGGGTGTCGCTCTCCCGCTGGATCTGGAAAAACGGCGATCGCAGGACGAACCGCGCGACGATCATCAGGACCACACCGGCAATGACGACGCCGACCAGCGACCAGACCTGCGGCCTGGTGGCGGCGGTCTGGTACGTGGTTTGCAGGTACGTGACCAGGATCCAGGCCAGGAATCCGGCGGCCGCGAGAGGAAGTACGCCGAGGGTCAGCGCGTCCCAGACACTGGTGAAGACGCGGCGCCGGTAGTAGACGACGGCGGCGAGCGCGGTGAGGATGTAGAAGGCCCCAAACAGCTGGCCGCTCACGTTGACCACGTCGCTGAACGCGCTCTGAATCGACGTGGCGAGCAGATACACCCAGGTGAGCGCGATGATGAGCACGCCAACTACGACGCTGGCGGCGACCGGGGTGTTAAACCGGCGGGACACATTAGCGAGGAACTCCGGCAGCGTCCGGTAGCTCGCCATCCCGTAGATGATCCGGGCGGTAAGCACGATGGCCGTGCCAACGGCGGCGATCACCGACAGCGCCAGGGCGAACGCCATCACCTTGGCCCCGCCACTGCCGCCCAGCACCTGGGAGACGTAGACGAGCGCGGAGCCGGTCTGGCCCGCCGCCTGGAGCCTGGCTGGCGACACCACCCCTTGCAGGCCCAGGTACGACAGCACAAAGATGACGGTGACCAGGAGGGTGGCCATCATCGCAGCCCGGCCCGGGTTCCTGCGCCGGTGCTTCACCTCCTCGTTGACGTACACGGTGCCGTCCCAGCCGCTGAAGATGAACACTGAGATGACGAACCCATCGACGGCGCTGCCCTTCCCGCCGATCCCGCTGAGGCTGAACCAGCCCCTGGTAATGGGGAAAGTGCCGCTATGGTGGCCGAGCACCCACACCAGTCCGACAATCGCGAAGCCGATGAGGATCACATACTCGACCGACGCCATGGCGACCTGGGTGCGCGCGGTGATGCGGATTCCGATGACGGCGATCATGAGCATGACGAGGGTGACGCCGGTGGCGATGCCGATGTTGGGCCAGGTGCTGGTGGCGTTGGCGCCGAAGACCGCCAGAACCGACGGCCCGAGGACTTCGACGCCGGCGATGGCTCCGGTGATATAACCGGCGATCATCAGCCATCCGGTCAGAAAGCCGAGGTACGGGCTTATCGCGCGGCCGACCCACTCGAAGGAGGCGCCGCAGTTGGCGTTCCACAGGTTCAGCCGGCGATAGGCGTTGGCGATGATGAGCATGGGAATCGCGATGACGATGATGTTCGGCACGCCGCCGTAGGCGGTCGCCGCGGCGAGCGTGGCCAGCGTCAGGCCGACCGATGCCGCCGGGGCGACCGAGGCCATGCCGATGACCGTGTCCTGCGCCACCCCGATCGCATTGGGCTCGAGCCGGGCCGGGGGGGCCGGCGCGGTCCCCGCGACGGCAGCTGCGGATCGATCCGTCATATTCTTCCTCTCGTGCGGGTCGGCGTGCTAGACGTCGTGCGGGCAACGGAAAGGCCCCGTTGGGTACGCGGAAAGAATGCCCGCGCCGGGTGCCTGAAGTGATCCGGGTGTCCCGGGCGATCTGCTCCTCGGCACCCAGCGCCTCGTGGGCGCGGGTCGCTACCGCAGGCGCCGGTCCCCGAGCTCTTGGTCCCCGGGTTGCAGGTATCCGCGTTCCAGGTATCTGCGGACGCACGACGGGGTACCCGCGGACGCACGACGGGCCCGGGCCCATGCTGGAGCGGCGTCCCCCCGAATTCTGCGCCGTGCCCTGGTACGGCGTCGGCGCGCCCACCGCGGTCAGTAACGCTGGTGGATCAGAGTGCGGGTCCGCGAAACAAAGGTTGCCGCCGGTGCTGCTGACCGGCGCGACCCTCAGGTTGGCCACTGCGAGATCATAGCGGGCATTTTTGGACATCCGTCAACAGGCGCTGAGAATTTTCAATCTCGTAACAGAGCGCCAGCCACACCCAACTGACCAATCGTGGTGTCCCGCAAAACGGAACAAATCAGTCTTAAATCGGCATTCCTGACGATCGTCTCAACGGCCCGGACCGCCAAACTGCGGCCGGACGCGCCCGGCGCGGATGAGGGCGCAGACGTTAGCTGGTCTGGACGAGCAGGTATCGCACGGTGGTGACACCAGATTCGCTGGCCGCAGCGTCGTTGTCGGTGTCGTGGTGACCCCGGTCCTCGGAGACGTGCACGACCCGCCAGCCGTCGGCGCCCAGCCGGTCAAGGCAGCTGAGCACCTCCCTGATGGGGTAACCGAACTGGGACGCCGGCAGTCCCATTTTCAGCGGCCGGTTCTCGGCGCCATCGAACAGCCACCCGGCCCAGGTGCGCAGCTCGGCGACCTGGACCGTCTCGCGCCAGTCCGCAAACTGAGCCGCCACCGTGGGCGGTGGATTCTCCTCACGAAATGCTTCCGCGACGTAGTCCTTCGCGGCCTCGGGGGGCACCGCGCTTTCGCTGCCGTCCGGGAACCTGATCCGTGCTACGTCCACCCGCGGTCCGCCCTCATGGAGGCGCTCCTTGCCGAAGTCGATGACCGTGCGGGCGTTCCACTCCGCTAGCTTCCGCTGCCAGGAGGCATTGTTTTCCCTGAATATCTTGGCCGCAACGACCTTTACGTGCTCATCCCACCATTGCCGCGTCGCCTCATCCCCCGCGCCCTTGGGCACGACGAGGGGCTCCTGGCCGGGGATCTCGACCACGTCGTAGACCGCCCGCGCGATGACCAGCATCGCATGTCGCACAGCCATCCGGCCTCCTGCTCCTGGTGACGAAGCACAGGCCCAGGCTACGGGAGCCAGCCATCAGGGCAGGGACCACTGCTGGTTGGCGCCGCCACTGCAGTCCCAGATCTGCAGCTGGGTGCCGGGAGTGGTCGACCAGTTCGTGTCGTCGAGACACTTCCCGGACTGCGGATTGTAAAGGGAGCCGTTGGATTGCGGGATAAAGACCTGCGCGGCCGTGTTGTTGCAGTCGTACAGGTCAACGGTGGTCCCGTCCGCTGTTCCGCCCCCGTTGACATCCATGCACTTGCCCAGGACGTGCAAGGTGCTGCCCGCCTGCACGACCGTCCACTGCTGGGCCGCCGTGCCGTTGCAGGTGTAGACCTGGATGGGGTTGAAATTCGCGGTGCTGGCGGACCGGTCGTCCGCGCACAGGCCGCCGTAGCCAACAATCGGGCCGGCGCCCGGCGGCGGGGGCGGGGGTGACGACGATGACGATGTCGAATACGCCGCGACGTAGGCCACGCTCATCGTCCCGCCGGAGGTGGTGGCGCCGCTGGGCGAGGTGCAGCCGCAGACACCGTTGGGGTAGCCGCCGCCCATGGCCAGGTCGAAGATGATGGAGAAGTTGTGGTCGACGGCGGCCTGCCAGGTGGCGGCGCCGACCTGGCTCTCGCTGACGGTATAGAACTGGTTCCCGTCGAGGTACCAGGTGATGGACTCGTTCGAGGTGTTCGTGCGGTTCACGATCACGGTGTAGGTGTGGAAGCCGGTCTGGCAGCCCGAGCAGGACTGCAGCCCGCTGCCGAGGCCGTTGGTCTCGTTGCAGGGACCGCCGGGGTCGGTGCCGCAGTGGAAGGTCCCGGAGTGCTCGGACAGGGCGTTGACGTCTTCGAGAATGTCGATCTCGCCGTTCTCGGGCCACTGGCCGGGGCCGAGCATCCAGAAGGCGGGCCAGTAGCCGAGGCCGTTGGCTGGGTTGGGCTGCTCGATGGAGGCGGTGACCTCGAGTTCGCCGCCCGCCGGCGCGCCGACGTTCGCGCTCGTGGTCTGGATCCGCCCGGATGTCCACGAACTGCCCTGGCCCAGCGCCGTGATGTCGAGGTTGCCGTTGCCGTCGAGATGCACGTTGCCCGGCGAGTTCGTCATGGTCTCGATCTCGCCGGTGCCGAAGCTGGAGCCGGGCCCTGTGTCGTACTGCCAGCTTCCCGACGGGGCGCTGCCCGCTGAGCCGTTGAAATCGTCGCTGAACACGGTCGACCAGCCGGACGGCGGCCCCGGCACGGCCGCGGGCGAGGCGATCGCCCCAGCGGCGGCCGGGGCCAGGGCGGACGCGGGGGCCAGGGCGGAGGCGGGGGCGGCGGTGGCGGCATCCGCGGCGGACGGGGCGGCGATCGCGGTCAGCGCCACCAGCCAGCCGGCCGCAACGGCCAGCGCGGCCAGCCGGCGGCCATGGCGGCGTGACCAGGCCCTGACTGCGTGGAAAGCGCCTCGGGCATCGCGCAGCAACCCAGTCATAGGCCATTACCTCCGTAGCCAGGAACTGTAAGGAAAGTTTCCTATTTATTGGCGTGACCATAACCCGGCGGCGGTTCGGCGTCAATACCGTGATCAGCCGGGCATCCTCGGGCCGCGGGGCCGCGTCAGCGGTCTGGCCATGGACGGGCCCATGGACGGGACAATGGCCGGGACAATGGCCGCGCGGTGCACGCGGCCGGGCGTGTCGGGTGGATCTTGGCCGTCGCGAGCGGCCGCCAGTGAGATGGATCGCCAGCAAAAGGTAGCCATCCGGATACCTCGAATGCCGCGCGCACGAGCAATAGTCAGGTCCCTGCGGATGAAGATCTTTTAGGCTGTTCCGGTTGGTCGTGGCCGTCGGGTCGCCATGCCCGAGCGCTGGGAGTCAGACGAACACCGCGTGACGAGGAGAAGGACGACCGTCAGCTGGCATCGTCAAGGACCTCGCGCAGCTTGCGCGCGAAGGCCTCAGGCTGCCCGGCGTAGCCGAACTCGCCACCGACGAAGCCGCCGTGGTGGCTCGGGAAAACCGTCGGCTGCTGACCGAGCAGCTTGGCCGTCGCCACCGAGGCGCGTCCGGTGAAGGTGTCCAGGGACTCTTCGCCCACTGCGATCACGACTCGCGTCCGCGCCGCGGTAAGCGCGTCGACGTCGGGCCGGTAGCTGCTGACCGCCCAGGACCGGTCGGAGAGAAGCGGGTCGTCACGGGAGCCGTCATCCACGGTCGGCATCCCGAACACGGCGGGATCCGGCGCGGGCTGGGTGAAGTAGTCGTCGGTGAATTCGCCCCGCCACGACGTCATCATGATGAAGGCCGCCATACCCGCGCCCGGGCCCTTGTCCTCGTATGCATCCCGGACGCCGGCCCGGGCGCGCTCGGCAGCCTGGGCGTCGGGGAGCACCGGAATGAGCGGCGGCTCGTGCGCCACCAGGGTGGTCACGTCATCGGGGAACGCCGCCACCAGGGCGAGCGCGGTCACCGCACCGCCGCTGCTCGCAAACATCTCGACAGGACCCGCGCCGAGCGCCTCGATGACAGCGTGCACGTCGGCAGCCTGGATCCCGGGCGCATGGCCGACCCGGCCGTCCTTGCGGGTGCTGCGGCCAAGGCCGCGCGGGTCGTAGGTGACCACGGTGCGGTCAGGGAAGTGCGACGCCAGCGTGCCGAAGCCGCTGGCGTCCATTGGCTGGCCGATCATGACCAGCGGCGGGTGTCCACCGGCGGCCGGCAGCGGGCCATGGATGTCGTAGACGAGGTCGACCTCAGGAGTCTCGAGCATCTGCGTTGTCATAACCGTGTCGACTCATTCCGCGTCGAGAACTCATCGGATGCTACGCGGCTTCGGGTTGGTGCTGGTCGTCGGGGCGTTCGACGAGTTTGCCGTTGAGGAACAAGGCACCGGCGCGGACCAGGGCGACCAGGTGGGGTGCGTTGACCGCGCGCCAGCGGGCCTGGGCGGATCCGCGCACCTGGCCCCGGACCAGCCGTGCGGCACCGCCCAGCGCTACGCCCGGGCACCAGGGGGGTGTGATGCCCGGGCGCGCGTCTACCGCCCATCCAGGGAGCCCGCAGCGAGTCAGCGACTCCGTGCGGCGGCGGGTCAGAGACTCCCGGCGGCGATGACCCGCTGATACCAGTGGGCGCTCGCCTTCGGGACACGAGCCTGGGTGCCGAAATCGACGTAGACGAGGCCAAACCGGCGGCTGTATCCGTCCGCCCACTCAAAATTGTCCAGCAACGACCAGACGAAGTAACCACGCACGTCCACCCCCGCCTCGATCGCGTCCAGCGTCTCGCTGAAGTGATCGTTCAGGTAGGACACCCGCTCGAGATCGTCTACACCACCTTCCGGATCGACATAGTCGTGGAAGGCGGCGCCATTCTCGGTGACGTACAGCGGAAGAGCCGTGTAGCCGTGAACGCGGCGCAGCAGGCGGCCGAAACCGGCCGGGCTTACATCGAGGCCGCCAGCCGTGAGGTGGCCGGTCCTGGGCAGGACCTGCGCTTGGTGGTAAGGCTCTCCGGTGTCCTCGGCGACCGTTTTTGTCTCGTAGTAGTTGACGCCCAGGAAGTCGGTCGGTGCCGCCACGACCTGCATGTCGCCGTCGTGGATGAAGTCGATCGGCACCTGCCGCCCATACCAGGAGAGCATGTCCGCGGGATAGTTCCCGTGCAGCACCGGCTCGAGGAACCAGCGGTTCTCGTACCCGTCCAGCCGCCGGGCGGCCGCCTGATCGGCGTCGGACTCCGATGCCGCGCTGATGTCGGAGAAAAGCTGCGTGATGCCAACGCGCGCACTGGGCGCGCTGCGGCGGATGATGCCAACCGCCTGGCCGTGCGCGAGCAGCAGATGATGCGCCGAGGTCAGCGCCGAGGTGAGATCCACGATCCCCGGCGCATGCCGGCCCTGGAGATGGCCGATCATCGCCGAGCAGAACGGCTCGTTGATCGTTACCCATCGCGGGACGACGTCACCGAGCGAGTCGAGCACGACCTGTGCGTACTCGCAGAAGTAACTGACGGTATCGCGGGAAGTCCAGCCCCCCGCGTCCTGCAGCGGCTGGGGAAGGTCCCAGTGATAGAGCGTCGCCGCAGGCTCTATTCCCCGGGCGTGCAGGCCATCGACCAGGCGCCGGTAGAAGTCGAGACCCTTCTGGTTCACCGTCCCGGTGCCATCGGGGACAATGCGCGGCCACGCGATCGAGAAGCGGTAGGCAGTCAGGCCCAGCTCCGCAATGAGATCGAGATCGGAGTCGAGCCGGTGATAGTGATCGCACGCGATGGCACCCGAGTCAGCGTGGGTCACCGCACCGGGGACCTCGCAGAAAGTATCCCAGATCGAGGGCCCTCGACCGTCTTCGTCAGCAGCGCCCTCGATCTGATACGCGGAGGTCGCTGCGCCGAAGAGAAAGCCCGGTGGGAAGCGCTTGGACAATGACGACTGCTCCTTCACTGCGCATCAGAGATGGCTACGTGCGGCTGCGTCGTCGCGTCAGCAGCCTCTTACTTTAGTACTTAGGCTAAGGCTTGAGTAAAGTGGGGTCAAGCGTAATCCCGGCCATGGTGGCTGATGAGGCCCTGGCCTGCGCGCCTGCTGTCAGCCGGGTGATACGGCGGACCGGATACGGCGGCGGTTGCCGGTATGGTCCGCGACCATCGCTCCCGCCGTGAGCAGCCGGGCGATCGGCAGCGTCGCGCCGCCGAGCGCGACCGCGTCCTGGCCCAGGTCAGCCTTGACGATCTCGACCCGGCTGAACGGCAGGTGCAGCGCCTGGCGTCCCGCGGCCTCGCGGATCCTGGGCAGCAGTTCGTCGCTCAGGGCCCGGCCGAGCCAGCCGCCCACGACCACGCGCTCGGGGTTGAAGAGGTTGACCAGGTCAGAGATCCCCGCACCGAGGTAGGTCACCGTCTCGTCGAGCACCTGGGCCGCGGCACGGTCGCTGCCGGAGGCGTCGATGATCGCCGCGATCCGCTCCTCAAGCTCACCTGGGCTGGTAGCGACGCGCCTGCGCTTGAGCTGGTCGTACCGGGCCGCGATCGCCCCGGCGCCCACGTACGCCTCGAGGCAGCCTTCCGCGCCGCAGCGACAGGTCCGGCCGCCCACCATCACCGTGGTATGCCCCCACTCCCCGGCACTGCTGGTCGCCCCCCGGTAGACCTCGCCGTTGCTGATGATGCACGTCCCCACGCCGATACCCAGCAGCACGATGACCGCGTTGTCGGTGCCGCGGGCAGCGCCGAACCACCGCTCGGCCTGGCCCAGGGTCTTGGCGCCGTTGTCAACGAGAATCGGCAGGTCGACCTGGCGGCGCAGCATCGCCTCCAGGGGGACGGCGTGCCAGCCGACGCTCTGGCCATGCACGACCGCGTCCTCGCGATGCTCGACCAGGCCGGGCACGGCCACTCCGACGCCGAGGATGGCCCGCGTGTCCACGCCCGACTCGGCGATCACTGACTCGATGCCCTCGACGATATGGCTGACCGCGTCCTCGGGATCCAGCACCGTCATATCGGTCACCGACATGTGCCGTGCGCACACCTGCAGTCCGAAGTCGAACAACTCGACCAGGAACGCGGTCTCCCCGACGTCGACGCCGATGACGTAGCCGTACTTCGGGTTGACCTGCAGCAGGCCACGCGGGCGGCCTCCATTGGAGTCCTCGAGACCCACCTCGACGACGACGCCTTCCGCCTCCAGCGCGGCGACGAGGTTGCTCACGGTGGCGGGACTCAGGCCCGCCTGGGTCCCGACCTCCTGCCGCGTCAGCGGGCCGCTGAGGAAGACCTGCCACAGCGCGCGGGACCGGTTGCTCTTGCGGAGATCCCGGACGGTGGTTGTTCTGGGCCTGGGCATCGACCTGCCTGACCGACGGAGGGACCGCGACGATGCGGGATGGACCCCCTCTACTTTACGGCCTGGAATAAGTCGGTGCCGACGCCTTGACCAGCATCAAGGCTTGCACTGTGGCCGGCCGAGGAGGGTGCAGTCACCGCGCGGCCCGGGCCCGCCGGGGGGAGGGCGTCCAGGTGCGGTGGGGAGCACCCACTAGCTGCGCCGACAGAGGCATCTCCCTTACCGACCGCTAGGTAACAAAACGGGAACGGAGGCTGTCCCGACGTTGACAGCCCGGCCTGCCTGGGCAGAACATAATTTACGTCTTAGAGGAAGATGTAAAAGATCTTGTTTTACTGTCCTGCGCGGCCCCGTTGTGTGCTCGCGACCACTCCCGGAAGGACATTGCATGAGACCGACGAAGCTCTCGACCCTGGCGCTGGCCGCCACACTGGCGGCGGTACCGCTCGCTGCCTGTGGCAGCAGTTCCGGCACCGGTTCGGCCGCCCATCCGACCCTGACCTACTGGGCGACGAACCAAGGTACCAGCCTGCAGAACGACCGTCAGGTGCTCGGTCCGCAGATCGCGAAGTTCACGAAGCAGACGGGTATCAAGGTCAACTTTGAGGTCATCCCGTGGACGACCGTCCTCAACCAGATCACCGCGGCAACCGTTTCTGGCAAGGGGCCTGACGTCCTCAACATCGGTAACACCTGGTCCGCATCGCTCCAGGCGACCGGTGCCTTCCTGCCCTTCACGTCGTCGGTCATGAACCAGATCGGCGGCTCCAGCCGGTTCCTGGCCGGCAGCCTCTCGGCGACTGGCGCGGCGGGCAAGCCGCCGGTGGCCGTGCCGCTCTACAGCACGGCTTATGGCCTGTACTACAACAAGGCCGAGTTCGCCGCGGCCGGCATCAGCGGGCCGCCCGCGACCTGGACCGACTTCGTGACGGACGCCAAGAAGCTGACCAAGGCCGGGCACTACGGGCTGACCCTGGAAGCCGGCCAGATCCCGGAGAACGTCCATCTGGCGTTCGAGCTGAGCCAGCAGCAGGGCGGCTCGTTCTTCGACGCCTCGGGCAAGCCCACGTTCGACACGCCGCAGAACGTGGCGGCGGTCAAGCAGATGATCGACTTCATGCAGGCCGACAAGATCGCCAACCCGAGCGACGCGCAGTACTCCAAGGGCACGGAGGCGCTGACCGACTACGCCACGGGGAAGGCCGCCATGGTCTTCTGGCAGACGGCCTCCGGGTCGCTGGCCAAGCTGGGCATGAAGGCCTCCGACATCGGCGTCGCGCCGCTCCCGCTGCCGTCCCCGGTGCCGGCCGGCGGCAAGAAGGTCACCAGCATGGTGGCGGGCATCAACCTGGCGATCTTCAAGGACTCCAAGAACGTGTCCGCCGCCGAGAAGTTCGTGAAGTTCATGACCAGCACGCCGGAGCAGGAGAGCCTGAACCACACCTACGGCTCGCTGCCCACGGTCCAGGCCGCCTATACCGACCCGGCCTTCAACACCCCGGCCGTGAACACCTTCCGGACCATCCTGTCCACGACCGCCGCGCCCATGCCCGCGGTGGCCGCGGAGAGCCAGTTCGAGACCGCGGTCGGCACCGCGATCATCCACCTGTACGCCAGCGCGGCCACTGGGAAGACGGTCACGGCCGCCGCGATCGGCTCGGCGCTCAGCCAGGCGCAGCAGCAGCTAGGAGGCTGACCCCTGGTGGTTGACACCATCCGGGTCGAGAAGGGTGTCACCGCATCCGCGTCGCCACCACCGCCCAAGCGGCGGTGGTGGCGGCGCGGATCGCTGCCGTACATCCTGCTGATCCCCGCGATACTGCTGGAACTGCTCATCCACATCGTGCCGATGCTGGCCGGGGTGGGCATCAGCTTCCTGAAGCTGACCCTGTTCTTCCTGCGGAACTGGCAGGCCGCACCCTTCGCGGGGTTCAGCAACTACGCGGTCGCGGTGAACTTCTCCGCCGCGACGGGCCAGGCGCTGCTGCACTCGTTCACCGTCACGATCATCTACACCGCCATCGTCCTCGTCGTGGCCTGGCTGTTCGGCATGGCGGGCGCGGTCTTCACCCAGCGGGCCTTCCGCGGCCGCGGCGCGGTCCGCACCCTGTTCCTCATCCCGTACGCGCTGCCGGTCTTCGCCTCGGTCATCACCTGGAACTTCATGCTCCAGCGGGACACCGGCATGGTGAACCAGCTGCTGCTGTCCCTGCACCTGGTGCACGGGCGGCCGTTCTGGCTGATCGGCCAGGACAGCTTCTGGTCGCTGGTCGTCGTGCAG
>JAWWPY010000035.1:0-15280 GCA_033854735.1 Streptosporangiaceae bacterium
GTCGACCACGACCCGGTCGCCGAATTTCTTGGTCAGCCCGGATACCTCCAGGGCCGGTGACCAGCCGCGGCCCGGGCGAACGGAAACTCCCGCGGCGTTGGCCGCGCTCGGGAGCGAGTCCTGGTCCTGCATGCGGTCCTCCTCAGCAGATCGGGTGGCTGGGAACGAGGACAAGCCTGCTCGGAAACGGTGCCCGCGTCGTCACCCTGCTAAGCGAATCCTGGCTAGTCCCTGACCTGCAGCCCGCATGCTGGTTGTCACCCCAGTGGAGTACGCCCGGACCATTCCGCAGTAGGACCCGCGCGACGCCGGCGCCCGGTAGCGTGACGCGCATGAGCCAATCCGCCGGTCCGCTGGGTTCTCGTGGCTGGGCCTGGCTCGGCCGGGTCCCCGCCTGGGCGTGGGACGTTGCGCCCGCCGCCATTCTCGGCGCGCTCCTGGCCCTTTCGGAGCTGCATGGCTATCAGGAGGACGAGCCCGCGCTGCTGCTCGGCCTCGCGGCCGTCGCGGCGCTGCTCGCCCGGCGCCGGGCGCCCCGCCTCGTGTTCGCCGGGATCGGAGCGGCGGCCTTCGTCTCCCTCAGCTTCCACTATCCCGCCTACCCGGAGGCGTGCCTCGCGGCCGTGGTGGCGCTCTATACCGTCGATACGCGCTGCAGCCGCCGCTGGTCGCTGGCCGCCAGCTCGGTGGCGCTCATCGGCGCCTCCGCCGCGATCGACATCTGGCAGGAGTCGAGGGGCATGGCGCTGGGCGATAACGTGATCGTGCCCGCCGCCCTGATCCTCGTTCTGTGGGTGATCTGCGACAACGTGCGGGTCCGGCGCGCCTACGTGGCCGGCCTGGAGGAGCGCGCCGCCTGGGTGGACGCCCAGCGCGTAGCGGAGGCGCAGCGCGCTGCCGCTGAGGAGCGGGCCCGGATCGCCCGCGAGCTGCACGACGTCGTCGCCCACCACGTCGCGGTTATGGGCGTGCAGGCCGGTGCGGCCAGGATGCTGAGCGGGACCATTGACGAGCAGACCCATGACCTGCTCGGATCCATCGAAAGTGAGGCGCATCAGGCCATGCGTGAGCTGCGCCGGCTGCTGGGCGTGCTGCGCCGCGAGGATGGTGCGCCGCCCGGTGACCCTCAGCGGGCGGCAGCCCCGCACCCGGGGCTGGGCCAGCTCGACCGGCTCATCGACCAGGTCCGGCAGGCCGGCCTGCCGGTCGAGCTCACGGTCGTCGGCACCCTGGGCCAGCTACCCGACTGGGTGGACCTGTCCGCCTACCGCATCGTGCAGGAGGCGCTCACCAACGTGCTCAAGCACGCCGGGCCCGCCCGCACCGCGGCCTGCCTGCGCCGCGACCGTAGCAGCGTCACGCTGATCGTCACCAACGATGCTCCCGCGCCTGGTCTGGTTCCACCGCAGGACAGTCCGGGACATGGGCTGATCGGGATGCGCGAGCGGGTCGCGATGGCCGCCGGGACGTTCCGGGCTGGGCCGACGGTGGCCGGCGGATTCGAGGTCTTCGCCCGCCTGCCGCTGGACGCGCGTCCCGCGCCGGCGCTCCAGAGTCAGCTGACCGGAGGTCCCTCATGACGGTCGGGGTGCTCATCGCCGACGATCAGGCTCTGGTCCGGGCCGGCTTCCGCCTGATCCTGGAGTCCCAGCCCGACATCGACGTGGTGGGCGAGGCAGCGGACGGGGCGGCCGCCGTCAGCCTCGCCGGTCAGCTGCAGCCCGACGTCATCCTCATGGATATCCGGATGCCCGGCCTGGATGGCATCGCGGCGACCCGTCAGCTGACCGAGTCGGGCACCAGCCCGTCCAAGATCATCATCCTGACGACCTACGAGCTGGACGAGTACCTCTTCGATGCCCTGCAGGCCGGCGCCTCGGGTTTCCTGCTCAAGGATGTCGTCCCCGAGGAGCTGATCCGGGGGGTGCGCATCGTCGCTGACGGCGGGGCGCTGCTGGCGCCGTCGGTTACCCAGACTCTGATCGCCACGTTCGCCGGCCGGCCCCGCCGTGCGCCGGGAGCCGACATCAGCCTGAGCGCCCTCACCCCGCGGGAGGTGGAGATCCTCACCCTGGTCGGCACCGGGCTCACCAACGCGCAGATCGCGGCCAGCGTGTTCATCACCGAGAACACGGTCAAGACACATGTCGCCCGGATCTTCGACAAGCTCGGCGTTCACGAGCGCGTGCAGGCGGTCATCATCGCCTACGACACCGGCCTCGTCGCACCGAACACCGCACCCGAGCGCGCCTGAATCGGATGGGACCGCCAGGCAGGCCTGGCTGAGTCCCGGGCGCCGGTGCCGGGTGTGGTCAGAACTTGCCGGCCTCGATGCCGGCCAGCGTCACCCGGGAGACCAGGTTGGTTTCCACGGCCGTCGGCAGCCCTCCACCCGACTCCACGGAGCTGATCGGTATCCCGGTCCTGGCGTTGACCGTCAGCACCTGGTCGCTGCCGTCACCGAACAGCGGCCCTCCCGCCGTGATGGTCAGCGTGGGCTGCCCGTTGGTCGTCGAATTCGCGACGGTGACCCCGGGAAGGGTCGACAACAGGCGCAGGACGCCTTCCCGGATCTCCGGGTCGCCTCCCCCCCAGTTCAGCGCGATAGTGGAGGCAGTCCAGAGGGAGTTCTCGATGTCGTACTGCAGGGCCTTGCCGGTGGGCATCGTCAGCGGGGTCTTAATCCCCTTCTCGCGCATCAAGGCTTGCCTCGCCGCTGCGCCCTCCGCCCATATCTTCTTCCGTGCCGCAAGGCTCAGGAAGAAGTCGTTGGGCAAGGCATTGACCATCCGCTTCCGGGCGGTGGCGAGGTCGCCGGCCGCCGCGTAGCGCGCCGCCGCTATCTCGCGGGCGTTAGTGCCATCGGCCTGGTTGGCATGGCCGGCGACCGCCGCCATGAGAGACTTCCTGTCGCCTCCCAAGTACAGGGCGCCGCTGTCGGTGTACAGAGCGTAGACGACCTGCATCAGTTTGCCGCCATTGACCTGCGGTTTGCCGCCATTGACCTGCATGTCGATGACCAGCGACGCGTTACCCGGCAGCGAGCCGCCACTTGCCTTGATGAGGGCGGCCAGGGATACCAGCTTGGAACCGGCCGCGGGCGGCTGGGAGGCTGACCCGGCCGGCGCTGCGGGCTGTGGCGCCGACGTGGCGGCAAGCACTACGGCCACCGCCGCCGCGACCGCACCGATCCCGGCGCCGATGCCGGCCTTGCCCCCAGCGCCCAAGGTCCCGCGGCGGCGGCCCGCCCAGGAAAATCCCCTTCCCCGTACCGAAGCCCCCGCTGGCCCCGGAGCCGCCCCCGGCAGCGGCCCGGACTCGGCCATGGCTCCCCGCAGCACCGCCCGCGCCCGCTCGTACGCCTCGGGACGCCAGGGCGTCGCGTCCAGCGCCTGGTGGACCAGATCCATCTCGTCCACGTTCACTTGGTCTCCTTCACACTGTTGAGTTCGGTCAAGAGCACGGCCACTTCCGGCGCGTTCCGCAGCGCGGTGCGAGCCTGGTGCAGCAGGCGGCGTGCCGTCCCGGCCGGCATGCCGAGCACCCGCCCGGCATCGGCGACGGTCAGGTCTTCCCCTGCGACCAGGGTCAGCACCTCTCGTTCCTGGGACCCGAGCCCCGCCAGGGCAGCCCGGAACGCCGCCCGGGTGTCCACCCGCACGTCCACCGCCGGCCAGGGATCCCACTCGTTCACCAGGCCCGTCACGTCCGGCACCAGGTCCTCGGCCGGCCGGGACCGCCAGTAATGCCGCAGCCGGTTCAGCGCCACGCCGTACAGCCATGGCCGCGCCTCGGCGAACGACCGGTCATACGTCCCCCGGGATTCGAAGGCCGCGACCCACACATCGCCGAGCAGGTCCTCGGCCGCCTCTCGCCCCACTCGCCGCTCGAGGTAAGCCCCGATCGCAACCTCATGGCGGCAGATCACTTCCATAAACGCATCTCCGTCGCCGACCAGCGATCTGCCGATCAATTCCGCGTCCGATCCCATGTCCCTCCTCGCCTCTGTCCCGCCTCCACCCTGTAATTGCCAATTCACCCCCAAAGCGTTCAGCTCTCGAAGCCAGTGGAACCGCGCCTCCGGCCGGGCTGGTCTTCATCGTCATCCCGAACGAAGGCGGGTGACTGTGGCCCAGGCGCACGCCCGGGCGTCGCGCGCGACACCTTGGCCGCGCCCTGCCCGTATGCTCACTGCTTGGCGTCCGGGCGCGGGCGGCTGGCGGGGGGGTCGTCAGCCACCGCGGCGTATGCCGCCGCAGTGAACAGCGCCGTGAAGTGCTCGATCACCTCGTCTACCGAAGCGTTCAGGTCCTCGTTGATCCAGTCGGCCAGGATCTCGACGACGCCGCCTATCAGGAAACGGGCGGTGAGCACCGGGTTGAGCCGCAACTGAACGCCGCCGGAGAGCGGCAGGGCCCGGTCGGCGGTCAGCTGCGCGAGTGCGTGCCTGGTCTCGCGGCGCAGCCGTTCCAGCCGCTCGCTGACGCCGACGACCTCGAGTGCCACGACCCTGGCCTTGCGGCGGTCCTCGGTGACGGCCGTCCAGGCGGCCCGCAGGCCCGCTCGCGCCTGCCCCTCGATCGTGTCCTCCCGGGCGATGGCTTCGCTGGCCCTGGTGAAGATGTCACCGACGATCCGCTGGTAGACGCAGTACAGGAGGTCCTCTCGGCTGCTGAACGACTCGTAGAAATAGCGGGAGTTGAGTGAGGCGGCGGCGCTGATGGCGCGGATCGAGGTCTGCGCGTACCCGAGGGTGCCGAACAGTTCCAGCCCGGCCTCCATCAGCCGCTCCCGCCGCTCAGCCTGGCGCTGCGACGGGGTGATGCCTCGGTACGTGCGGGATGGTTCCACACGCGATTTTATCGATCCGCCGGCCTGTCCCGCGCGGCGGGCCAGCAGCCGCCCCCGGGCGCCCCATGGCCAAGCCAGCGCAGGCCAGCCCGGTCCGAGAAGGGGAGAGAAATGACCCCTTGGGCAATGTGGTCTGGCAGTGCTACAGTTTCGCCGGTAAAGAGGTGACCGAGTGCTACAGTTTTGCCCTCCGAGGGGGGCGCAGGTCAGTGGCCGGCGCCCGGCGCTTGCCCGCCTGCAGCTCATGGCCGACCCCACCGTCGTTCTCGGCCCATGGAGGCGCTATGACGCGTCGAAATCGTAATGCCAGCGGCGTTCTCACGGGCGCCCTTGCGGGCACGCTGGTGGCGTCGATGCTGACGCTGGCTCCGAGCGCGGCGGCGGCACCATCGGCGGGGCAGTCGGCATCGAGCGGCCCGCTGCCGACGCTCACTGAGATGCCGTCTGGCCGCGGCATCTACGGCTATCCCTACGACGCGGTACCCTCCACCCCCACCTTCGCCGGCGCGCCCACCATCAACCTCTCCTCGTTCGGCTACGTAGAGCGCGAGTTCCAGATGTCGGGCATGACCAACATCTACCGGCAGAGTGGCTTCTGGAGCTCTAACGGCAGATGGGGGGTGTCTGTGGCGCAGAGCAACGTGCCGTACACCACGCGCCTGCTCGTGCGTTACCCGACGGATCCCTCGAAGTTCAACGGGACCGTGGTCGTCGAGTGGCTGAACGACACCACCGGCGGTGATCAGGATCCGGTGTGGTCGGAGATCTACAACGAGGCCCTCTCCCAGGGTTACGCCTATATCGGCGTGACGGCGCAGACGGCAGGCATGACCGAGCTCAAAACCTGGGATTCGGGGCGGTACGGTGTGCTCGGCGACAGCAACGACGGCCAGTCCTACGACATCTTCAGCCAGGCCGCCGAGGTGGCGCGGGCCGACAGCGCGGCGCTCCTGGGCGGACTCAGCCCGGCCAGGGTGATCGGCGCGGGCGACTCGCAATCCGCGTTCCGGCTGGACACCTACGTCAACGCGATCCAGCCCATCAGCCACGCGTTCAACGGCTTCCTCGCGGTCGGCCGGTCGGTCTTCGCGGCGCCCATCGGCAGCGGCCTGATCGCGTTCTCGCCGACTCCGGCCTACGTCCGCACCGATAACACCACGCCGTTCATTCAGCTGAACACCGAGGGCGACATCGAGGAACTCGGCGCCGCGCTGGTCCGGCAGCCCGACAACAACTTCCTGCGGACCTGGGAGCTGCCCGGCGCCGCGCACATCGACCTGCACGAGGGGCTCTACGAGGGCGCCACGATCCAGCGAGAGCAGCCTCAGGTCACGGCACCGCAATGCGTGTTCGGCGTTCCCTTCAACGGGGCGACCCTGCCCGACAATCAGCCCGTCTACGAGCTCGAGGACGCAGCATTGACCGCACTGGACAAATGGCTTGCCTATGGGGCGCCGCCGACGCACGGGAACCCTATCGCGACCACGCGGCTCCTCAACCTCGTCCAACGCGACCGGTACGGGAACGCCCTGGGGGGAATCCGGATGCCGGACATCCAGGCGCCGGCCGAGACCTACACGGCGATCAACTTCTACCTGCCGAGCCAGGAGAGCCTGAGCCTGGGCCAGCTGCTGAGCACGCTCGAGAGCATCTTCACCGCGCTCGAGACCGGGGCGATCACCAATACAACGCTGCGCTACGAGGGGCTGTGCCTGCTGGAGGGCTACTACACGCCGCTCAGCAACACAACGCTGACGGCGCTCTACCCGACGCACAGCGCCTACGTGTCCGCGTTCACGTCAGCCGCCGCCAGTGACCTGGCCAGCGGATTCCTCACCCAATCCGACTACAACGCGGCAGTTGCGGCGGCGGGGGCATCGCCGGTTCCGTGAGCCAGAACTCCGCCAACGCCGCGGGATCTTCGTGCACTCTTCGGGTGACCAGCCCGATTCCTCGAGGCGGATTAGCCGAGGCCGGCGTTCTTGACCTTGAACGTGATGGTCTGCGTCAGCAGGCGGCCGGTGATCGTCACCGTGTACGTGCCGACGGCCATTCCGGTCGTGTCGATGGTGGCCGTGACAGTGCCGTTGCCGTCAGGGCCGGTCACAGCGAGCGGCTGCGGCGGCGAGTTATGCCGGGGACCGGTGATGGTAGCTGTCACGTTGTCCCAGGTCTGCCCGGGCACCGTCGAGGTCGGGTCGGCGAACGGGGGACCCGTCACCCCGAACTGCCCCGGAAGCGGCGGGAACACGCCGAAGCCGTCTTCGATCGTCGTGCCGTTCGGTGAACTGCCCGGGATGAACCCGGTCCCTGTGACCGTGACGGTCTGGCCGCTGGCCACCTTGTCCGCGGATGCGCTGATGGTGCCCTGCAGCCGATCCAGATCAAACCGTGCCTGCCGGCTCGGCTGGTCTGGTCCGTGCTGGCGGTCGATCTGCCGCACCAGGGCGGGCACGAAATCTGGCCCGAAGATGGTGCCCCAGCCGGACGCGAGGTCGTAGCCGCCCGCGGTTGAGAAGCCGGTGACGCCGTATGCGCTGTTCGTGAAGCCGGCCGGGACATCGACGATGCCCGCCTTCGTGCCGCGCGGTCCGAGTGCCGCCAGAGCTGGGTTTACCGTGCCCAGATCGGCACCGCGCAGCTGCGTAGCCAGCGCGAGGATGCCCGCGAAGGTGGGCGACGCCTGCGAGGTGCCGTCACTGGAATCCATCGAGATATCGGGATAGGCGCGGCCGGTAACGCCGCTCAGCGCCTGGATGCCATACTGCCACCGCGGCTTCGGGTAGACGGTGGATACGCCAGCGCCCGCGGCGTCGGAGTGGTCGGTCGGGGCGGTCCACAGCGCGTCTGGGGCGGTGCGCCCGGACACGGTGGCGAGGCCAGCGTTGGGGATGGTGCCACCGACCGCGGTGACCCATGGGCTGCCGACCGGGTGACCCGCGGTGACGCCGATCGGCGGGGTGCACTGGCCGGTGTCGCCCAGAACCGGTGGATCGGTCGGGCCGCAGTCACCGGATGCGAACATCACCGGGACGTTATGCGCGGCGGCGTCGAGGAACGCGGGATCCAGTGAGTGGACGGCCGCCTGCTGGCTGGCGGCCGGGTTGGTCGGGTCGTTGATGAAAGAGTTCTCGCCGTCGCCCAGGCTTACCGAGATAATGTCGGCCAGGTGCTGGTCGGCGACCATCTTGATGGCTTGGGCTACTTCTGGCCAGCCCTGCATGCCGATGGTCTCCGGTACCGGCGGGTGGACGAAAAGGATCTTCGCGAAGGGTGCCATCGAGTGGATCGCCTCTGCGTCGAGCCGATCCTCGCCAGTGCTGCACTCGATCCGGCAGACCGCGGACGGGTCGGCCGGCGCTGGGAGCGCCATGTCGGTGATGTCAGCCGGCGGCAAGTCCATCGCCGCGTCGTAGGACGCCATTGACGCCGCGAGGTTCGGGTCGGGGTTGGTGACCACATAAGCCACGGTCACCCCGGCGCCGTCGATCCCCGTCTTCCACAGGTCGTTGACGCCGTAGTCGATGATGTCTTCCGCCGCGGTCGGGTCAGGGAAGCGCAGCCGGAGAGACTGTCCGGCCGCGATTTTCGCCTCGATCGCGTTGAAGGTCGCCGTCGTCGCTGCGATACGGTCCCCCGGCGGTGGGACGCTCGGGGGCTGGCCGGACGGTGCCGCAGCGCTTGCCAGCGCCGGGCTGGCCAGGACCGGGCCGGCCATTAGCAAGCTGGCGACGCCAGCGATGAGAGCGAGTCTAGCGACCATGTGACGGCCTCCATGAAAAGCGGCCTGCCTCACAGCTTTTGCCATTGATCATTCAGCAAGCCACTAAGTACGCTAAATGAACACCTGATGCCCGGCAAGCCCTCATCGTCATGTGATCGAGCTTTGCCTAACGACGCGATTTGCGGCAATCCACAGAAAATCGACGAAGGCGGGCGCGCGCCCGATTCTGCCCTTGCAGAGCAGTAAGTATCCGGCGAGCGTGCCGATCGGGTGGTTATTGAGGTGGCCGAGTGCTTCGGCGACACGGGCGGACGCGGGCGAGGACGAGGGTGATGTCGTCCCCGGCGGCAGGCTGATCTGGGTGGCCTCGAAGGATCCGGTGCCGGCGCCGAGGCCGAGGGGAAGCCCGGCAGGCAGGCCGGGCACCCGGGTTGCGCCGCCAGCAAGGGCCAGCACGGGCGGCGGGTGACCGGCCTTAGCAGCAGCGGTATGGGCAGCCCATTGCCCGTACCCTGAGATATCGTTCAAACACGGAATGTTAGTGCAATCCTGGCGGCAAAGACGCGCCGACGCTGGAGAACCCGTGACCAGGCGCGCCCGGGTGGCCTACGTCGACATCGACCCGGTCGCAATCGCGCACAGCAAGGTCATCCTGGCCGGGAACCAGAACGCCGCGATCATCGACGCCGACTTGCGCGAACCAGAGAAGATCCTCGCTCACCAGGCCATCGAGGGCCTGATCGATTTCAGCCAGCCGGCCGGGCTCCTGCTCGTCGCCGTCCTGCATTTCATCGCAGATGCCGAGGATCCGTGGCGGATCGTGGCCACGCTGCGCGACGCGCTCGCGCCCGGCAGCTACCTGGTGCTGGGCCACGGCACCGACGAGGGCGAGCCCGCAGTGGCGCAGGCCGTGGAGAAGGTCTACAACCGCGGCGTCTCCACGAACCTGCACATACGCTCGCGCGCAGAGATTCTGCGATTCTTCGACGGCTTCGACCTCGTAGATCCAGGGCTGGTCTACATCCCGCAATGGCGGCCCGGCTCGCCCGCCGACGTGCCCGGCGACCCCGGTAGCTTCGGAAACCTGGTCGGCGTGGCACGGAAGGCCTGAGGCGCCACCAGGCGGTTCGTGGATCCCCCGGCGATGTAACGCTCTGGCCTTTCCGCTGCCGTCCAACTGTGAGCGGAAGCTAAAGGCCACCCCTGAGCTGCGCAAACAAAGCTGGACATGTATCCTTCTCGGCCAGTGGCCGAAGGCGGCCACATCGAATGGGGGGCAAGGATGGCAACGCAGACCACTGTGACACTGACGTGCGACATTTGCGGTGGCACGAAGGACACGCAGACGCGGTCGATCGCTCTCGACGGCCGCGCTCTCGAGATTGACCTGTGTACGAAAGACAACCGGAGCCTTGACAAGGTGGCGCAGATATTCGTCCCCTATGCCCGGAAGGCTGCCAGGCATCCGGTAGCCCGCAGGACCGCCAGCACCCGGCAACGCAGTGCTGACATCCGCGACTGGGCTCGGGCCCAGGGCTTCAAGGTCAGTGAGCGTGGACGGATCCCCGAGGAAGTGGAGCGCAAGTACGCAGCTGCTCACTGAGCGAGGCCTGCACCCGGACCCCCGCAGGACTGGCTCGCCGATCTGGGGCCGCTGCGTCGTGGTGGGCCGGTTGGCTTATCCGGAACGAATGTCATGGTCAGCTTGTTTCATCAGGGTCTGGCGGCATCGGCCGCCCCGGGACAAGCCTGCGCACAGAGAGTTTCCTGGTGAGTGACCGTCTGATCGTCCGTGGCGCCCGCGAGCACAATCTCCGGAGCGTCGATCTCGACCTGCCCCGCGACGCCCTGATCGCTTTTACCGGGCTGTCCGGGTCGGGAAAGTCGAGCCTGGCGTTCGACACGATCTTTGCCGAAGGGCAGCGCCGTTATGTCGAGTCGCTGTCGGCCTACGCACGGCAGTTTCTCGGCCAGCTGGACAAGCCCGACGTCGACGCCATTGAGGGCCTGTCGCCGGCAGTGGCGATCGACCAGAAGCTGACGTCGAGGAACCCGCGGTCGACGGTTGGCACGATCACCGAGATCTACGACTACCTGCGCCTCCTCTGGGCGCGCATCGGCCAGCCGCACTGCCCGGTCTGCGGCGAGCCGATCACGAAGCAGACGCCCCAGCAGATCGTCGACCGCATCCTGGAACTGCCGGAGGGCACCCGGTTCCACGTACTCGCGCCGGTCGCGCGCGAGCGCAAGGGCGAGTACGCCAAGCTGTTCACTGACCTGCAGTCCAAGGGTTTCGCGCGGATCCGGGTCGACGGCACTGTGTACCCGCTGAGCGAGCCGCCCGAGCTGAGGCGGCAGGAGCGGCACACCATCGAGGTCGTTGTCGACCGGCTGACGGCCAGGCCATCGAGCAGGCAGCGCATGACTGACTCAGTCGAGACGGCACTGGGCCTCGCGGACGGTCTGGTGATGCTGGATCTCGTCGACCTTGCGGACGGCGATCCCGGCCGCCAACCTCGCTTCTCCGAGATGCTGACGTGCCCGAACGGCCACGCGCTGGCGGTCGACGAGATTGAGCCGCGGTCGTTCTCCTTCAACTCGCCGTTCGGCGCCTGCCCGGTCTGTACCGGCTTGGGGGCGCGCCGGGAGGTTGATCCCGAGCTGGTCGTCCCGGACGGGAGTCTGTCGCTGGCGGGGGGCGCGATCACGCCGTGGGCGAGCTGGAAGGAGCGCGACTACTTCCTGCGGCTGCTGCAGGGGGTGGCCGACGCGCGCGGGTTCGACCTCGGCGCCCCGTGGGATCAGTTGCGGGAGGACGCCCGGACGGCGGTGCTCCAGGGCACCGGCGAGCGGGTGCACATCAGCTACCGCACGCGGGCCGGCCGTGACCGGTCGTACCACGTCACCTACGAGGGCGTGCTGCCGTGGATTGAGCGGCGCCACGCCGAGTCTGAGTCGGACACTGCGCGCCAGAAGTACGAGGGCTTCATGCGCGAGATACCGTGCGCGGCGTGCGCGGGCACCCGGCTCCGGCCGGAGGTCCTGGCCGTGACCGTGCAGGGCCGCTCAATCGCGGAGGTCGCGGCGCTGTCGATCGGCGAGGCAGCCCTGTGGGTGCAAGCGCTGGACCTGACCCAGCGAGAGCGGCTGATCAGCGAGCGGGTGCTGCGGGAGATCCAGGCGCGCCTGGGCTTCCTCGCAGACGTGGGGCTGGACTATCTCTCGCTGGACCGGGCCGCGGCGACGCTGGCCGGCGGCGAGGCGCAGCGGATCCGGCTCGCGACCCAGATCGGCTCCGGCCTGGCCGGCGTGCTGTACGTACTGGACGAGCCGTCGGCCGGCCTGCACCAACGGGACAATCGCCGGCTGATCGAGACGCTGCTGCGGCTGCGCGACCTTGGCAACACGCTGATCGTCGTGGAGCACGACGAAGACACCATCACGGCTGCGGACTGGGTCGTCGACATCGGCCCGCAGGCCGGCCAGCATGGAGGTCAGGTCGTGGTCAGCGGTACCGTCAACGATCTGATGCAGTCGGCGGAGTCGATCACCGGCGCGTACCTGTCGGGGCGCCGGAAGATCGAGGTGCCAGTCGGGCGCCGACCCCGGCAGGCGGGTTACGAGCTTGTCGTGGAGGGCGCACGCGAGCACAATCTGCGCAACGTCGACGTCGCGTTCCCGCTGGGCCGCTTCGTTGCGGTCACCGGAGTCTCTGGCTCAGGCAAGTCTTCGCTGGTCAGCGACGTCTTGTACCCGGTGCTGGCGAACAGGATCAACGGAGCGAAGCTGCCGCCGGGGCGGCACACGCGAATCACGGGCATCGAGCAGGTCGATAAGGTGGTCCGCGTCGACCAGTCCCCGATCGGGCGCACGCCGAGGTCGAACCCGGCGACCTACACCGGCGTGTTTGATCACATCCGCAAGCTGTTCGCGCAGACGGCCGAGGCGAAGGTCCGCGGCTACCAGCCGGGCCGGTTCTCATTCAACGTCAAGGGCGGACGCTGCGAGAACTGCCTGGGCGACGGCACGATCAGGATCGAGATGAGCTTCCTGCCGGATGTCTACATTCCGTGCGAGGTATGTAAGGGAGCGCGGTACAACCGCGACACCCTCGAGGTGCACTACAAGGGCAAGACGGTCAGCGATGTCCTCCACATGCCCATCGAGGAGGCCGCGGAATTCTTCGCGCCGATCGAGCGGATCGCGCGGCACCTGCGCACGCTGGTGCAGGTCGGCCTTGGTTACGTGCGGCTGGGGCAGTCGGCGACCACGCTGTCCGGCGGCGAGGCGCAACGCGTGAAGCTGGCCGCGGAGTTGCAGAAGCGCTCGACCGGCCGGACGATCTACATGCTCGACGAGCCGACGACCGGCCTGCACGCCGAGGACGTGCGCAAGCTGCTCGGTGTGCTGCACTCGCTCGTCAACATGGGCAATACCGTGCTGGTGATCGAGCACAATCTCGATGTGATCAAGACGGCGGACTGGGTCATCGACCTGGGACCCGCGGGCGGCCCGGACGGCGGGCTGTTGGTCGCTCAGGGGACGCCGGAGGAGGTGTCCTTGGTGGAGGAGTCGCACACCGGGCGGTTCCTGCGGCCGCTCCTCGGCGAGGCGGGTGCCGGCAGCGGCCCGGGCAAGCCCGGATACTGGCAGAGGGCCGCGTAGGCTGACCGCTCGCCACCGTGACGGATCCTGATGATCTAATTGTCAGCGATGTAAGCGGTCAGGGCGTGGCTGGGGCGTGGGCCCATTCGTCGAGTCCCAGCAGGCGCCGGCCCAGCGGGCCGAGCGACGCCGGCTCACCTCGCTGTTCCTCGATGCGGCGCGGGTCGCCGGGGAAGGGATCGGCGTCCGGCGGCGCGCAGGTGGACCACGAGATGATGCGCTTTCGCCGCACCGTCTCGCGCTGCTCTCCGGCCGGGGGCAGCGGATTCATGGAGAGGTACTGGGCCAGCCGGGGGCGCTCCGAGGAGTTTCTGCCGTTTCCGTGCAGAAGCGTCGTCCTCCAGATAACCAGGTCGCCAGCGGCCAGGGGGACCTTGACGATCGGATGGCCGCCGATGTCGGGAGCACGAGGGACTGGACCAGCCTTGGACCATTCGCCGAGGAAGCGCCGCTGGTCGCGGTAGATGGAGGGGACGCATTGGAAGCCGCCCATGTCGGCCGACGTATCCTCAAGAGCGAGAACCCCTTGCAGCCCGAACGGGATATCCGGGTACATGTTGATGTCGATGTCCCAGTGGATGAAGCCAGGCTGGTCGTAGTCGGGCTGGCCGGGCCGGACCGGTGGCTTGAGCGCGACACGGTCGATGGAGACCCACAATTCGTCCGTGCGGTACAGGTCGCGGAAAATCTCATAGACCGCCGGGTGCTGCCGGACGTCCCACATCGACTGGTAGTGGTACATCTCGACCATTCCCGGCCGGGGCCGGATGGTTGCCGGCTGGTACCACGTGGCGGGGTCGTCGGGCGTGGCACCGGCATGGCGCCAGATGTCGTCCACGACGGCTTTGAGGATCGAAGACGGCACGCCGGTCCGCACGACGACGTACCCGTCGGCGTCCAAGGAGCTGCCGTTATGGTCCTGTACGGGCTTGCCTGCGCTCTCTTTCAACTGCGTTCACTGTCCCTTGATGCCTGCTGCCGTTGAGCCACTCAAGCCTGTGTGTGCCCTCCGCAGTAAGAACACCGATTACTACATTACGTAATTGCGACCTCTGGCGAGCCAGCGCGTCAGGGCCCGATCTGATTGAGACCCGCTGGCCGGCTCGCGAGATCCGGGCCCGCGAGCCGGCCGGCACCCCTCGGGACTAGGCGAGGCCGACCTGCTGCGCCTGCAGAGCGGAGTCCCAGAAGGCGAAGATCGCTGACGAGCTGTATCCGATCGTTGAAAACATCCTCGACGAGCTCGACCGCTGGCTCAGCGTTTCAGGACCGCCGGCACTGCGGTAGTCGGGCAGCGGTCGCTGCTGCCATCAGGCGCAATGCACAGGACCTGTGGCCCGCGTCGGATGCGATTGCCGGACGGCTCAGGGCAGCTCCTGGATGCGGACCAGGTTGCCCGCGGGATCGCGGAAGGCGCAGTCGCGAATCCCGTACGGCTGCTCGGTCGGCTCCTGGACGACCTCGGCTTCGCCGGCCTGCACCTTCTCGAAGGTGCCGTTGAGGTCGGTGGTGGCCAGCAGGATCCAGCCGTAGGTGCCCTTGGCCATCATCTCGGCGATGGTGCGGCGCTCGTCGTCGGTGACCCCAGGGTCGGCGGCCGGCGGCGCCAGGAGGATGGACGTGCCGGGCTGGCCGGCGGGGCCGACCGTGATCCAGCGCATCTTGCCGTTTCCGACGTCGCTGCGGACCTCGAAGCCGAGGATGTCGCGGTAGAAGGCCAGGGAGGCGTCCGGGTCGTCGTGCGGGAGGAAGGCCGCGTGGATGGTGATGTCCATGGTGGTCACGCTAGTTGCGACTCGGTGACCGGCGCTTCTCGATTCCTGACCGGTCTGGTCACCTGTTTCGCCACACACGGCGGAATCCCGGCCGCAGCGGCCGCCGCCTGGCGCCGGTAGGTGCTGGGGGGCATCCCGACCAGCTCCGTGAAGCGCGTGCTGAAGGTGCCCAGCGATGAGCAGCCGACCTGGAAACAGATCTCGGTGACGCTGAGGTCGCCGCCACGCAGCATGGCCATGGCACGCTCGATGCGCCGCGTCATCA
>JAWWPY010000036.1:0-3200 GCA_033854735.1 Streptosporangiaceae bacterium
CTCGGGCCCGGCCGCGATCACCATCACCTTCGACGCCCCGAGCCGATCGAGCTCTCTCACCAGCGTCCCCGCAGCTTCACCCGAGCCGAAGCACACCCGCTGCGGGAGGCTCTCGTAAACGAAACGCATGCTCATGTGGTGTCTCCCGCTGTGACTCTGCCACAACTCGATCCGGCGTACATCTCTCAGCCATCCTGTTGACCACCCATCGTCAGCGTGATATTAAACATATCTGTTGAACGAAGCGCCCGTCCCGGGCGGTCCGCGTAGGTGGCACCGGCTACGTAGGCGGCAACAGCGACAGAGAGGCGCCACGGTGGAAAGGCACGCGGTGGTATCGGCCGATGACTGGATCACGGCCCGCACGGCACTCCTGGCCAAGGAGAAGGAGTTCACGCGCCTGCGCGACGAGCTCAGCCAGCAGCGACGTGACCTGCCATGGGAAGCGGTCACCGGGGAGTACGTCTTCGAGGGGCCGGACGGGCCCCAGAGCCTGCCGCAGCTCTTCGACGGGCGGAGCCAGCTGATCGTCTATCACTTCATGTTTCCCCCGGAGTGGGACGAGGGATGCCCGCACTGCTCGTTCTGGGCCGACAACTTCAACGGCACCATGGAGCACCTGAACGCGCGCGACGTGACCATGGTCGCCGTGTCCCGGGCGCCGCTCAGCAAGCTGGCCGGGTACCAGAAGCGGATGGGCTGGGACTTCAGGTGGCTCTCGTCGCATGGCACCGACTTCAACTACGACTACCACGCGTCGTTCACGCCCGAAGAGATGGCCAACGGCACGGCCTTCTTCAACTACCATCCGCAGAACCCCGGCTTCACCGACCGGGAAGGAACCAGCGTCTTCTACCAGGATGAGGACGGGCAGGTGTTTCACACCTATTCGACGTACGGACGCGGCATCGACATGCTGAACGGCGCCTATCACTACCTCGACCTGGTCCCGAAGGGGCGCGACGAGGCTGGTCATGACAATCCCCAGTTCTGGGTACGCCGCCACGACGAGTATGAGAGCTGACGGCGCCGGCCGCGGCCCCTGCTAACTGCCTGGCGCGACCTGGACCTTGATGCCCTCACCGTGGCGGACCCGGCTCAGCGCCTCAGGGAACTGAGCGAGGGTGACGGGCGGGCCCAGCAGGGGACCGGTGTCGATGGCACCGGCCGCCATCAGGCTGACCGCCTCGCCGAAGCTGTTCAGGACGGCCATCGATCCGAGGACGGTGATCTCGTCGTTGTAGATGCGGAACGGGGACAGTGACACGCTGGCGTCCCCGCTGGCCACGCCAAAAATCAGCAGCCGGCCGCCACGATCGAGCGCGGCGAACGCCGCCTCGATCGCGGCCGGCACCCCGGTCGCATCCACCGCCACGCCAAAGGTGCCGTGATCGAGCGCGGAAACATCCTCGGCGACGCTGGCCGCACCGACGGCCTGGGCCGCCGTCAGCCGTGCCGCCTTCCGGTCCACGACGCTGACGGAACGGGCGCCCGCGTCATTGAGCAGCTGGAGCAGCAGCAGGCCCATGGTGCCCGCGCCGACCAGAAGGACGTCGTGGCCGAGGACGGGGCCGAGGCGGCGCAGCCCGTGCACGGCGCAGGACAGCGGCTCGATGAGCGCGCCCTGGGCGTCATCCACGCTGTCCGGGATGCGGTACGCATTCACCGCGGGCACGGCGACGTATTCGGCGAACGCGCCGTTCACGGTGTCCCCGATCGCGTTCCAGTTCGCGCACAGATTTCCGCGCCCGCTGCGGCACGCCGGGCAGTGCCCGCAGAACAGCGAGGGATCCACGGCGACCCGCGCACCGTCCGGCCAGTCGCCGGGAACCCCGGCGCCGCGGGCCACGATCCGTCCGGCGAACTCATGGCCCGGGATGATCGGGTACGGCGTGGGCGGGAACTCGCCGTCGGCGATGTGCAGGTCAGTGCCGCAGATACCGCAGATCCCCACCTGGATGACCAGCTCTCCGTGCTGCGGCGCCGGGTCGGCGGCCTCGGTGATCTTGAGCTGGCCAGGCGTCTCCCAGATAACGGCACGCATCATGTCCTCTCAGGGTTGCCGGTCACGGTCATGTTCCCGGGCGTGCTTCGCGGCGCTGGCCGCGCTCATTCGCCGAGCCGCAGCCCCGTGTCCGCATCGAACATGTGCAGGTGGGCGGTATCCACCCCGACCTTGACGATGTCCCCGTGCCGGGGGTGCTCCCGGCCGGACCTGACGATGACGCTGCTCGCCGCGTCGTCGGCCAGGTGACCGTAGATGTAAGAGTCGCTGCCCAGGTCCTCGACCAGCGCGACCTTGACCGTCAGCTCGCCGTCGCCGATCGTCAGGTGCTCGGGCCTGACCCCGATGATCAGCTTGCCGTGGCCCTGGGCGGCGCGCAGCTGGGCGTCGGCCGGCCGGAGCGTGGCGGTGCCCAGCTGGATGCCGCCGGCATCCGCGGTGACGTCGAAGCGGTTCATGGCCGGCGAGCCGATGAACCCGGCCACGAACACATTCGCCGGCCGGTCATAGAGTTCCGTGGGCGAGGCGAACTGCTGCAGCTGCCCGGCCCGCATGACCGCCACCCGCTCGCCCATGGTCATGGCTTCCACCTGGTCATGGGTGACATAGACGGTAGTCACCCGCAGCCGGCGCTGGAGCTCGGCGATCTGCGTCCGGGTCGACACCCGTAGCTGGGCGTCCAGGTTGGACAGCGGCTCGTCCATGCAGAAGACCTTGGGCTCACGGACGATGGCGCGGCCCATGGCCACCCGCTGGCGCTGCCCGCCGGACAGATTACGCGGCTTGCGGTCCAGGAACGGCTCCAGGTCGAGCAGCTTGGCCGCCTCGCGAACCCGGCGGGCACGCTCATCCTTGGCCACGCCCTGCATCTTCAGCGCGAAGCCCATGTTCTCGCCGACGGTCTTGCTCGGGTACAGCGCGTAGTTCTGGAACACCATCGCGATGTCCCGGTCCCGGGACGGCACGCCCACCACGTCCTTGCCGTCGATGCGGATCGACCCGTCGTCTATCTCTTCCAGCCCGGCGAGCATCCGCAGGGCCGTGGTCTTGCCGCAGCCCGACGGGCCGACCATGACCACGAACTCGCCGTCCTTGATGGCCAGCTGGAGCGCGTCCACCGCTGGCCGCTCCGCGCCCGGGTAGATGCACGTCGCGCTGTCGTACGTGACCTCAGCCATGATCGACTCCCGTGTTC
>JAWWPY010000037.1:0-4283 GCA_033854735.1 Streptosporangiaceae bacterium
AGTTGACCACGGCGACCGTGTCGGCCCGGAAGTGGTGCACGGCCGCGGTCACGCTGTCCATCCCGCCGGATACCGGGACGCCCGCGATCTCGGCCCGGTGACGCCGGCCTCCGGGCACGCACGCGGCCACGATGTTCAGGCCGTGGGAGGTGTCCCGGCCCAGCGCGGTGATCATCTCTGTCACCGTGCGCTCGGGCCCGACTACCACGGCCCGCCGGGTGCAGATGCCGAGGCGCCGCTGGCGGTGCAGCCGCTTGCGGAGCCCGTACCGCGCTAGCATGTCCAGGGCGGTCAGGGAGGGCAGGGCCAGCACTACGTACCCGCGCGCCAGGTCCACCTTCGTGGCGTAGGAGAAGACGGCCACGCAGGCTGTCAGGCTCACGCCCGCGCGCAGGACCCGGTGGAACTCCTGCGCCCCGGCGCCCACGATACGGCTGTCGTACCCGCCGGACAGCGCGACCGCGGCCCACCACAGCAGCGGCAGGGTGAACGTCAGGGCCAGGTAGACGTCAGGCGGATTGATCCGGGCGTGGTAGCGGATCTCGTACGCCGCCACCCCCGCCAGCAGCGCGCAGGCCACATCGACCACTGCCGCCACCGTGAGATAGCGGTTCACCCAGACGGATGCGGCCCGTGCTCTGAGCGCGTCAGCCGTCTGCGTCAGCCCGCCGCTTCTAGCGATTGCCGACCGAGACACACCCCACCCCCAAGCCCCGTTCCTGCGCCGCGCGCACCTCATTCACCTCGCGTACATGGGCAGGTAGCTGACTATTTGCGCAGCGAACGTCATCGTAAGGCAAACCTCGTGAGTTTCATAAGGGATGCCCTTGCATGACTTTTCGTGGTTACTGCAAGTGGGGGAGGCTGTCACCGGGGGTTCACGGCTCGTCCGGGAGAGGGCGCACCCGGAACCTTCTTCGGGTTGGCCAGCTGGGGCTGGGGAAAGGCCTCGCGTGGTTTACGCCCGGCCACGGGCACATTATTCCGGTCGAATTAGTAGGTTGGAAACAAGCAATTAACGAGGGCGCCGGGGGTGCTAGGCAGGGCTCACCCGTAGGCGTAACCCGTTCCCGGGGGAGACGGACTCCGGAGCACAATCGTGGGCAGAGGTTTGCAAGGGCCACAGGAATGTCAGATTTGTATTACCGAGCGTAGTTAATAGGTCGCTCTAAGCAGTCAACGAGTTTAATCCCATGACCGTTAGTAATCGTGCATGATCAAGGCGCTAACGGCGCCCCCCTCGGGTAAACGGATGGCAAAGAAGACCCCTAGAGTTGGGGGCTGAATCCGAGCCCAGATCGCCGATCCAAGGCCGGACCGCCGGTCCGGAAGGATTCGCGGCGGTACTCCTCCGTTTGGGTGAGGGCGTCTAACCAATATGGCTATAGACACTATTGCCGATTCTGCTGGTACATTGATGAACCTGTCTGAGAGTGTTCACATCCAGTTGGTTGACTTGTCACCGAGCGGGGAACTGGCGGCCTTGCACAAACCGCCTGCTCACGGAGACACGCAGGGGGAGAGGTGCTGTGCATGGGCATGCCACAGGAGGCTGACTCGTTTGAGTTCGCCGGCTATCTCGGCGTCCTGCGCCGACGGTGGTGGGTCGTGCTGGTCCTAGCCTGCGTCGGCATCGTGGCCGCCGGAGCCTACATTGCCGGGTCACCCAAGGCGTACACGGCTGTGGCGACAGTCAACGTCACCGCGACCGGGATCAACCAGAGTCAGGGTGGCGCCGTAGCCGGCGGCCGGACCAGTAACGCAGTCAACCTGGACACTGAGTCACAGATCGTCAAGTCGAGCACCGTGGCGGCAATTGCGGCCCGGAACCTGCACTCTCCGCTTACGCCCACGGCCCTGCTGGGGAATGTGTCCGTCGCGGTTCCTGCGAACTCCTCGATACTGCAGATCAGCTGCCAGGCCAAGTCCCCGCAGCAGGCCGTGGCTTGCGCCAACGCATTCGCCGCCGCGTACCTGCAGAACCGCAGCGCCACTGCGGCGGCCACGACCAACTCCCAGCTGAAGACGGTGCGCAATCAGCTGTCCGGCCTGGAAAAGAGCACCACGCGGCTGACCCTCCAGATCCGGTCCCTTCCGGTCAACTCGCCGCAGCGGGCCAGTGCCCAGTCCCAGCTTCAGTCGGACTCCAGTCAGCTGAGGTCTCTGGCCAACCAGGCCGCGTCGCTGTCCGCTCAAGCGGCCGCGTCTTCCGGTGGCTCAATCATCAGCAAGGCCACGCCCCCGAGTACCCCGAGCAGTCCGAAGAAGAAGATCATCCTGCCTGGCGGGCTGCTGGCTGGCCTGCTCATCGGCCTCATCATCGCGTTTGCCTGGGACAAGCGGGACACGCGGATCAAGGACGCCAGGAACCTCGGGCAGTTCGGCGAGCCCACGCTGCTCACCGTGTCCGGAAAGGAACTCGAAAGAGAGCCGCTGGCGTCTCCCCGGTCGGCCGCTGGCCTGGAGTTCATGGAGCTAGCCCGCTCCCTGACCGCCGGGCGGGTCCGGGACGACCAGCTTCTGATGGTCGCGGGGGCCTCGCCAGGCCCTAGCGTGACAGTGACTGCCGCGAACCTGGCGGTGGCGCTGGCCCGGACGCACTCCGCGGTGATCCTCGTATGCCCGGCCGGCCAGGGCACGGCGGAGCTACTCGGACTGCCTGAGTCTCGCGTCCTCGATGTCCGGGGGGCTGCCGAGCTGGCCGCGGGTGAGGTATCCCTCGACGAGCTGGCGCTGCAGCCGGCCGGGTTCCCCGGGCTGCGGGTCCTCGTCCTCGCCTCAGACCTGCATGACCTTCCGCATGCACAAGCGCGGCGGCTGGCCGGGCAGCTGCGCAGCAGCGCTGACTATGCCGTCATCCAGGGACCCGCCGAGGTAACCGGCCCAGACAGCTTCGCGCTCGCGGAGTACTGCGGCGCCGCCCTTCTGACCGTGGAGATCTCGTCCACGAAACGCGCAGATATCGAGGACTCCATCAGGCGGCTCACCCGGCTGGGTACCTCGGTGGTCGGCCTGGCCGTGCTGCCCCGGCTCCGCCTGCCTCACGGGACGAGCCAGAGTGCCGGGAATGCGCCGACCGGATCCGTCCGGCTGCGCCAAGCCGGGGCCGGGGCCGGGGCCGTGCCTCCGGCCCTGGCCCCGGCCAAGGTCCCGGCCCCGGCCAAAGATGAACAGGACAACTCGGCTACGCAGGCGATTCACGTTGACGTCGCAGACGGGCACAGCGGGAACTGATTTATGTCGACGGGGTGGACCACATCGACACGAGGCGCGGCGGCGGTACTGGCCGTGGCCGGGGGGCTGGCCATGGCCGGCTGCGGAGCCGGCCCGGCCGACCTCATGCAGCCCACCGCGCAGCACGCCACCAACAGCGGTAGCGCGGGCGCCTCGCCATCCGCGACGCCCAGCACTGCCCACAGCACGCCGATGGCGCCGCTGACTGGGCTGCCCGCCGCCAGCCCCCGTGCCGCAGGCCGGCCGGCCATCGCCGTGCCACTGTCCGGTGACCAGTTGCAGGGCCTCTCGGGAGCGGATGTGGTCTTCGAGGAAATGACCTCACCACTGCGCTATGTCGCCGTGTTCCAGTCCCGCGACGGCAGCTCGGTAGGCCCGGTCACAGGAACCCGGCCCACCGACGCGCAGGCGTTGTCCGTGCTGCATCCGCTCGACGCATACGACGGTGGCACCCCATCCTTCATCCGGGTGCTGGACAAAACCCAGGTACTGGATCTTGGCTATGCCAGCCACCCATCGCTGTACCACGCGGGGGCCGGGGGACTGACTGTGTCGACGAGCCAGGTCCGACAGTCGGCGCGGGGCATCGCGCCGCCGCAGATGTTCACCTACCAGGGCACAGGGGTGGGCGGGGAAGCGAGCTTCGCCAGTACCGGAGCGTGGCAGACGTCTAGCCTGAAGATCACTGCTCACGGCCAGGTCACTCAGATCTGGATGTTCGGCGCGCGCAGCCACCGCTGGCGGCTGGTGTCCGGCGGCCCGTCCGTGCAGGCGGACAACATCGTGGTCCAGAAAGTCCCGTACAAGACCGTCTTCCTGAGCCGCAAGTACGGCCTTACCACGACTAGCGCCCGGGTCATCGGCTCAGGCTCCGCGCTCATGCTGGCGGCGACGGGCCCGGGCGGCGGGAGCTCCGGCACGGCGGTCAAGGGCACTTGGTCTAAGCCAGGCCTTCACGATGTGACCAACTACTTCGACGCGAACAGCCGCCCGATCGGCTTCCAGCGCGGGACGACCTGGGTGGTCCTGGTCCCGCCGGGCACGCAGAT
>JAWWPY010000038.1:0-24769 GCA_033854735.1 Streptosporangiaceae bacterium
AGCGCGGCATCTTGTGCACCACATGCGCGCACAACTCACCGCGTTGAGGGGCAGTTGAGGGGAGGGCACTACGCGGTGAGGTGGCGGGCCAGGAAGGCCAGCGACGGCGGTTCCTGGGTGGTGAAGAACGGGGCGCCGTGGCAGCCACGGGAGATGTCCACCACGGCACCAGGCAGCGCTCGGGCGAACGCGCGGGCTCCGGGGCGGAACGGGTCGCTGAGCCCGCATGCCACCCGAACGGGGGTCGCGGCCAGCGCGGAGGCGTGGGTGACGACATCGGCCGCGGTGAAGGCGGCCGCCGACGCATACGCGCCGGGACTGGCCGCACGGGCCTGCGGGTAACTGGTCCAGATCGCCGGGCCGATCGCGGCCACCGCCTTGATGAGCTGGGGATATTTCTCGGCCAGCAGGATGGCACCGTACCCGCCCATCGAGATTCCCATGGCGCCGATCACGCTGCGTCCCAGCCCTTTTCGCTGACACAACGGAACCAGTTCGTCGATCACCATGGCCGCCGGATTGTCGCCTGGATGCGGATTCCAGTACCCGCGCCCACCGTCGGCCGACACCATCGCCATCGGCGGCAGCGGCTTGCCGTCCACCTGCAGCGCCAGCGCGTGCTGCAGGGACATCCCGCTCAGGACGTCACGATGATCGGAACCGAAAGCATGCAGCGCGATGATGAGCGGCAGCCGGCTGCCCGGCTGGTAGCCCGGCGGCCAGGCGATCGTGTACCCCACCACCCGGCGCCGCGCACGGGAGAAGAAGCTGCCCGAGACAGCAGGCCCGGGAGCCGAGAAGATCATGGGCGGCCTCGCCACCGAGCACGCCCCGTCCAGCCGGTCGAGGACCTGCTGGCCCGGCAGCACTCCGCGGGAAACCAGGTCGAGCGCGGCCGTCCCGGCGACGGCCAGCACCGCGAGCCCGCCTCCGCTGGCGCCCAGCATCTGGCGCCGGGTCCAGCCGCTGCGGGTGCCCCTGCTCACCGGCGCGCCGCGGGCCGCGCTGGTGCGGGCAGCCCGGCCCGGCGGGCCCGCTGCCGGGCTTGGCACCCGATGACCAGCGCGATGATCATCACGGCGAGCCCAGCCGCGTCGATGTGACCGGCCCGGAACAGCCCCTGTGACCCTGGTCCCTGAGGCGCTGGTCCGCGTTCGATCACCCAGCACAGCGCACCGCCGGCGAAGGCAGCCATGCCCACGAGCGCGGCGGAGCCGACCCACGCCTCATGGCGGAGGACCCGGGGCGAGAGTCTCACCCGCCGGACGACCTGCGCGGCCCCGGTGACCAGGCCGAGCATGGCCACCGGGCTGACGGCCATCCAGGCCAGCGCGGCTGCGGGGAACGAGGCCAGCGCGGCCGGGTGGGCCCAGTAAGACGTGACGGACAGGGTGCTAGCCCAGTTGAACGCGGCGACACCACCGGGCACCAGGCCCTGGTGGGGCCACCAGCGGGCACCAGTACCGGGCCATGCGTTCCCGAAATGGCGGCCGCCCAGGATCAGGATCAGTGCGCCCCCGGCCATCAGCAGGATCGGCCGGCGCAGCATGGAGGCCTGACCGCGCACGCTGGCCAGGGCCGCCGCCGCGATCGCCGGGGCCGCGGCCAGCCCGGCGAGCACGGTGAACAGCAGCATGGCCGCGGACATCACGGCCATCGCTATCGCGGCGCCGGGGGCGGCCGGGGGCGCCCATGCCCAGCCGACAGCCAGTTGCGCCCACATGGCGGCGCCAGCGGTGAGGAAAACAGCGACGCAGCACGCCAGGGTGGCCAGGCTGGCCCGCTGCCCAGCCGCCGGGTCGTGCGGGTCACCACCGGCGCTCGGCAGGCCGGCGCTGGTCAGGCCAGCGCTGGTCAGCCGGGCGAACAGGCCGCCCCGGGCCACATCCGCAGCGCGGCGCCAGGATCGCGGCTGTTCCGCGAACTCCGCGATGAGCAGTTCGGTGAACTCCGCCCCATAGCGAGCCCGCCAGTTCCGGGGGTACCAGCGCAGCAGCCAGTACGCGCGGCGGGAGCCGGGCGGCATCCCGGCCTCCGGCCGGTGATCCGCGGGGGTGGTTCCCTGCGCCGGGGTCATGCCGTGCCCCAATGCCCGGCCAGGCGGCGCAGGCCCACCTCGGCGACGCTCCGCTGGGCCTGCAACTGGGCCCGCAGGGCCTCAGCGCCAGCGGCGGTCAGCCGGTAAGGACGGCGCCGGTCCTCGCTGTCCAGCGCCTCGATGAGCCCGCGAGCTTCGAGCCTGCTGAGCGCCTCGTACAGCGTGCCCGGCGCCAGGCGCACACCGGCGAAGGCCTCGATATCCTTGGTCAGCGCGTAGCCGTGCTTGGCTCCGTCGGCCAAACTGGACATGATCAGGGTGGCTGGACCGGCGGATCGGCCCAGGGCGCCCGCATCGTCACCGCCGCGCGCGGTAGGCCGGATCATGGGGGCCACCCTACATCGGCCAGCGATAGATCGGCCACCGGAATAGCGGTACTGAAGTGCAGGCCGAGATCCGCCTTCCCGGTATCACCCGGTGGGCAGCCCGGAACGGATCCGGGCCGGCAGCGGCTAGACCCGGGGCGGGCTAAGCTCAGCTGACCTCGGCCAGGCGGTGGGCCAGGAAATCGCGTTCGGCCTGGTTGCCGCTGAGCTCGAGGGCCTCGCGATAGGCCTGCGCCGCTTCCGCGCGACGGCCGAGCTGGCGCAGCAGGTCGGCCCTGGCCGCGGGCAGGTACCGGTACCCGGCGAGGCTGCCGTCGCGGCCCAGGCTCTCCATCTCGGCCAGGCCAGCTTGCGGCCCCTCCACCATGGCCAGCACGACCGCGCGGTTGAGCGCGACCACGGGTGACGTCCATACCTGGATGAGCCGGTCGTACAGCAGGAGAATCTGCGGCCAGTCGGTGTCGCCGTAGCTCGGTGCCTCAGCGTGCAGGGCGGCGATCGCCGCCTGCAACGCGAACTTGCCCGGCCGGCCGCCCCGCAGCGCGCCGGTCACGAGCGCGGCACCCTCGCCGATCGCCCGGCGGTCCCACCGGGAGCGGTCCTGTTCCGCCAGGAGCAGCAGCCGCCCGCCGGAGTCAGCCCGGGTGGCCCGCCGGGCATCGGTCAGCATGAGCAGCGCGAGCAGCCCGCGCACCTCCCGTTCGTCCGGCATCAGGGTGCTCAGCATGCGGGCGAGCGCGATGGCGCGCTCCACGAGGTCGCCGCGGACGAGGTTCTCGCCCGCCGGGGCGGTGTGCCCGGTCGTGTAGAGCAGGTGCACCACCGTGAGGACCGCGTCGAGCCGGTCGGGCAGTTCGGCTTCCTCCGGCACCCGGTAGGCGATGCGTGCCGCGGAGATCTTCTTTTTCGCGCGGGTCACCCGGGCCGCCATCGTCGGCTCGGACACCAGGAATGCCTGGGCGATCTCCGCCGTGGTGAGACCGCACACCAGCCGCAACGTCAACGCGACCTGCGCCTCCCTCGCCAGTGCGGGGTGGCAGCAGGTGAACACCAGGCGGAGCCGGTCGTCGGGGATCACGTCGTCCTCCGGTGCCTCCTCCCCCGCTGGCGGGGGCGCCACCACGGGCAGGGAGCCGGGCTCGATCAGCAGCGGCAGCTTGCTGCGCAGCGTTCGGTCGCGACGGTGCGCGTCGATGGCCCGCCGCCGGGCGGCCGTGGTCAGCCAGGCGGCCGGGTTGCGCGGCACGCCCTGGCGGGACCAGGCGTCGAGTGCCGCAACGTAGGCATCCTGGACGCACTCTTCGGCCAGGTCGATGTCGCCCGCCACGCGCGCCGTCGCGGCGAGCACGAAGGCCCACTCGCGACGGTGCGCGTCCGCGACGGCGGCGGCCGGGTCACCCGTGGCGGGATCACCCGCGGCCGGGTCACCCGTGGCCGCCGGATCACCAGCCGGTGGAAAACCAGCCGGTGGAAAACCGCTCACCCGCCAGAGACGTCCATCACGGGACGGACCTCGACGCCGCCACCCGGAGCCGGGCAGAGCTTGGCGATGTCCAGCGCGTGGTCCAGGTCACGGGCCTCGATCAGGTAGAAGCCGCCGAGCGCTTCCTTCGTCTCAGCGAAGGGACCGTCGGTCACGACGTCGCCCCGGATCGAGGTGGCCGTGCCGGTCGGCTGGAGCGCCTCGCCCCCGAGCACCTTGCCGCCCTTCTCGCCCACCTGCTGCGAGAAACGGCCGTGCGCCTCCATCATCTGCCGCCACACCTCGGGCGACGCGTCGGCGTAGCTGCTCTCGTCCTCGTAGATGAGGATCGCGTACTGAGCCATGTCGATCTCCTTTTCGCTTCCCATGCGGATCCGTCACTAGCCCGACGATCGGCCCCGTCCGGAATCGACAGACCCCCCGGGCAAGTTTCAGGCTGCCTGGTCCTGTGTGGCAGCTGACCATGCCGCCAATGGGCGGTTATACCCCGCTGAGCACGTAAGGCAAGCCACAGACGGCTTGCCGTTCGGCCACCCGGGTCAGCCCGGCCAGGACGCGCGCGCGGTGGCCCGCTGGGCCTGCGCGCGCAGGGCCTGGACAGCCGCAGCGGGGTCGTCTGCCCCGTACACCGCCGACCCGGCCACGAACACGTCCGCGCCCGCGTCGGCGCAGCGCTCAATGGTGTCCTCGCTCACGCCGCCGTCCACCTGCAGCCACACCGTGGCGCCGGCCCGGCTGACCAGCCCGCGCGCGCGGCGCAGCTTCGGCAGCACCATGTCCAGGAAAGGCTGGCCGCCGAACCCGGGCTCGACGGTCATCAGCAGCAGCATGTCGATCTCGGGCAGCAGATCGGCGAACGGCTCGACCGGGGTCGCGGGATTGATCCCGAGCCCGGCCCTCGCCCCGGCTGACCTGATCATCCGGAGCGTCCGCACGGGCGACGACGCGGCCTCGGCGTGGATCGTGACGTTCCGCGCGCCTGCTTCCGCGTAAGCCGGTGCCCAGCGGTCCGGATCCTCGATCATCAAGTGGCAGTCAAGTGGCAGGCCGGCGTGCTTGAGCAGCGCCTCGACCACCGGAAGGCCGATGGTGAGGTTCGGCACGAAGTGATTGTCCATGACGTCGACGTGCAGCCAGTCGGCCACACCGGCGACCGCCGCGGCCTCGTCCGCCAGCCTGGCGAAGTCTGATGCCAGGATGCTTGGTGCCATTTGGACGGCCATACGGCCGAGTCTAGGCCGCCTCCGGCGCCCTACGGGGTGACGTCCAGGGTGAAAACGTCCTGCCCATGCCCAGGCCCGCGCGGCCCGCCCGCGATAGGGTGCCGGCAGCGCGGCCCCCCGGTGCGGAAATGTCGGACCCTCCGGATAGCGTTCGATCACGTATTCGATCCCCACTCCCTGAGCAGGAGGCGACTTCGTGAATTCCCAGGCAGCAGGAGCGCAGGCGGCCGGAACCAAGCCGACAGAAACGCTGCTCGCCCGCATCCGGAAGCTGCTCGCCAAGGCCGAGGCCGAAGGCGTCACGCCCGCGGAGGCACAGGCACTGACGGCCAAGGCTGCCGAGCTGATGGCCAAGTACGGCATCGACCGCGCACTGCTCGCCGCCGAACGGCCGGAGACTGATCACCCGGCCGACCGGGTCCTGGACGTCGACAACCCGTGGGCCCGCGTTCAGGCCCACTTGCTCTGCGGCATCGCCTCGGCCATGCGCTGCCAGTGCGTGGTGCTGCCCCGCACCGATCCCGGCGCCCGGATCCATGTGTTCGGGTTCGCCTCCGACATCGAACGGGCCGATGTCCTGTACACCTCGCTGCTGGTGCAGATGTGGCAGGGCCTGGCCGCGGCGCAGGTCCCGGACTGGAGCCGCAGCCCGCGGGCCTGGCGGCGCAGCTGGCTGCTCGGGTTTGCCACCGCCGTAGTCTCCCGGGTCCGGGCGGCTGAGCATCACGCGGCGTGCGCGGCCACGTCGCCCGCCGCAGCCTCCGGCTCCAGGACGGCGCTGGTGCTGGCCGACCGGCAGCTGGTCATCCGCCGGAACATCGAGCAGGCCTACCCGCTGACCCGTAAGACCCGCCTGACCTATAGCGGCAACGGCTACGGGGCCGGCTACGCCGAAGGGCAGAAGGCGGACATCGGCTCCACCCGGCTGCGCGCCGGCGCCGGGCGCGCCCTCACTGGGGCACGGTAGACCTGCCGGGATCGGCCGGTCAGAACCCGTACTTCGCGCCGTCGAGCGTCTGGCTGGCTGGCGGCGCGGTCAGCGCCACTGGGGTGCCGTAGGCGGTGAAATCGAGCTGCGCGCTACTGGAGCCAGTACTGGTGAGTCTCAGGAACTGCGGTCGGGCCGAGACGGAAACATACACGAAACCCGACTTCGCCCCGTCCGTGATCTGCAATGCGGGCTGACCGGAGATCGTGGCGTTCTTTCCCTTGACCAGGCCGGTCACGTTCTTGAACGGCCCAAGCAGCTTGCTGGGGTCACAGAGCTGGCCCAGCCCGCCGAGTCCGCCTTTTGCGGACGTCTTCATATACTTGCCTGCCAGTATCTTCAGCACGGCCGGGTCGCTGCCGCCGACGCTCTTCCAGAACTTTTCGTCTGGCTTGAGCCATACTGCCGTGCCGATCATGATCAGCAGGAATGAGCCCCTGCTCTGCGTGGACATGCTGCCATCGCAGCCCTTGCCGTGCACGAGCGTGAGGTTCAGGCCAATAGGCTGCCCGGAATCCGTGACCGACCCGGCGACGTGGACCGCGGTTGCCGTCCTCAGGTCAGCGAACGCCTTGCTGGCGATCTGGTCGGCGCTGAGCGTGGCCAGCGGATTGGCCTTCGAACCTGCGCTCGTGCTGGCCGGGCCTGCGCTGCACCCGGCGGCGCCGACGGCCAAGAGAGCGGACGCGAGCGCCGCCGCGAGCATGCCCTGACGCATCCGAGTTAATGATCTTGTCCCGCTACTGGCCACGCCCGCTCCTCATCCGACCCAACTAATCAGGGAAACTGTGCTGAGCAGTTTTACGGCTTATCCATCCTTGTGTCCCGCTGTCCGTCGCGGAGTTACCAAGCTGTAGTGGATGCCCGCCCGGGCCCGGTCACCAGCGCGCATCAGCCGCAAACGGCTACACGGTGGCATGCGCCGAAACTTCCGGCTAGCCGCCAGGCCAGGCACGAATACGGGGGCGGGCCGGGTCGGTGTTGTCGATCACCACGTCGGCCGAGGACTCAGGTGACGCAGCCGTGCGGTAGATCCGCTGGGCCGGCAGGTAGCGGCGGCGGTACCGTTCGCGCACTTCTGCGGCGCCCCCCAGCACGTCCACGTCGCGCACCAGTGCCCGGCGCAGGGCCTCGTCAGGGCGGACATCGACAAAGATGCGCAGGTCCCAGCGATCACGGAACTCGGCGCGGAGCAGGAACACCCCGTCGAAAAGCAGCACCGCCCCGGGGTCCGCCCGCTGCCAAGCGTGCTCGCGCGGGGTATCAGTCCGGTGCGAGAACGACCCAGGCTGGTACCAGCGGCTCCCCCCGGGCGCGAGCGGCTCGAGGACCAGGCGGCCCACGGCGTCGTAGTCGAACGAGTCCTCGACATAACCCTCTGGCGACAGGGGCCCGCGCCGGTACCGGACATTCCGTGGCTGATGGAAATCGTCGATGCTGACCCGGATTGTCTCGCAGGTGCCGCCTGTCTCCCGTGCGCCACCCGTCTCCCCCGCGATCCTGGCTGCGAGCGCGTCTGCCAGCGTCGTCTTTCCGGCCGCATCGGGACCGTCGATGGCGACGCGGAGCACCCGGTCCGCCATCCTGCGCGCTTCAACCAGCCGCGCCAGCCCGGCCAGCAGCGAGGTTCGCGAGACGCTCGGTGGCACCACCAGCCGTGGCCAGTTCAGCCGCGGCGCTGGAACAGAGCCAGGAAGATCGCGTCGGTTCCGTGCCGGTGCGGCCAGAACTGCGCGTAGCTGCTATCCGGCGCCGGGCAGCGCAGGCCTGGGACCTCGGGGAGCACGGCAGGCGCGTCGAGCACCGCGACGTCGTCGCGCCCGCGCAGGACGTCAGCCACGACCGCGCGGGTCTCGGCCAGGTGCGGCGAGCAGGTCACGTAGCCGACCACACCTCCCGGCCTAGCGGAGTCCAGCGCCGATGCGAGCAGCCGCCGCTGGATGACACCCAGGCCGGCGATGTCCTCGGGTGACTTGCGCCAGCGTGCCTCGGGGCGGCGGCGCAGCGCGCCAAGCCCCGAGCACGGGACGTCGGCGAGAACCCGGTCGAAGGCTCCGGGCCGCCACGGCGGGACCGTACCGTCGGCGGCGACCGCGGCGGCAGCACCGGTGCGGGTGACCGCGGAACTGGCCAGCCGGGCCCGGTGCAGGCGCTTGTCGGCGGCGACCAGCCGGGCCTCGCGGCCGGCCGCCAGGCCGGCCAGCAGCCGGGCCTTGCCGCCGGGTCCGGCGCACAGGTCCAGCCATCGCGTGTCCCGCCCGGTCACCCCGGCCCGCGCCAGCGCCAGCGCCACCAGCTGGCTGGCCTCGTCCTGGACGGCGGCGCGGCCCTCCGCGACCGCCGTGACCGCCGCCGGATCGCCGCCGTCAAGATAACCGCCGAATGGAGACCACCTGGCCGGTTCCGCGCCGGCCGCCACGAGTTCGGCGGCGTCGGCCAGCCCTGGCACCACGCACAGAGTGACCCCGGGCCTGGTGCTGTCAGCGGCCAGGGCCGCCTCGGTCTCAGCCAGGCCGCCCGCGGCGTTGTCGCCGGGCGACTCACCGAGGGACTCGCTCAGCGCCGCCACAATCCACCGGGGATGGCTGTACCGCACGACCAAGTGGCCGAGCGGGTCAGCGGCCCGGCTCGGGGCGGCAACGCTGATCCAGGTTTCCATGTCGCGGGTGGCCACCCGGCGGAGCACCGCGTTGACGAATCCGGCGGAACGCGGCCCGGCCACGTCCTTGGCCAGATCGACCGACGTGGCGACTGCAGCATGCGCCCGCACCCGGGTGGCGAGCAGCTGGTGGATGCCGAGCCGGAGCACTTCCCGCAGCGGCGGGTCGATCCGGTCCAGGCCGCGGTCGCTGCACACGCCGAGGATGGCGTCGTAGGTTCCCCGGCCGCGCAAGGTTCCGTAGGTCAGCTCGGTAGCAAGCGCCGCGTCCCGGCCGGCCAGCCCACGCTCGGTGAGAACCGACGGCAGCAGCAGGTTGGCGTAGGCATCCCGCTGCTCCACGGCGAGGAGCACGTCCAAGGCGGCCCGCCGCGCCGGGTCCGCGCGTGCGCGCACCGCCGGCCGGCTGGCACCGCCGGTCCCGGGTGCCTTCGCACCGGGCCGCCGGGCCGCGATGCGGCCCGGCTGCTTAGCCTCCGTGCGGCCCGGCTGCTTAGCCGCCGTCCGGCCCGGCTGGGGAGCCGCCGCGCGGCCCTGCCGCTCTGTCCCGCTGGATGGCGCCATATCAGCCGAGCACCGCATTCTGACCGCTGACCGCACCCTGGTCCAGGTGGAGCCCGCGGGCCCACGCCGACGCACTCATCCGCCGTTTGCCGTCTGGTTGCACATCGCCGAGTTCGACCGGCCCCGTCGCCGTGCCGACGAGCACCCCTGAGCGGCACACCCGCAGTTCCCCGGGATCGAGTGGCCCGGCGTCTGGCGCCCCGTCAGCGTGGCCGGGCCAGGCGGCCAGGTCGGATGCGGCCTTCGCCAGCGGCCACAGCTTGAGCCGGGCCCGGCCGAGCATGGTCCACGCCCCGGGAACCGGCGTGCACGCGCGGATCTGCCGGTCGACCGCGATGGCCGGCCGGTCCCAGCGAACCCGCGCGTCCGTCGCCGTGATCTTGGGTGCGTGGCTGACCCCCTCGGATGGCTGGGGCCGCGCCTCAAGCTGCCCGGATTCGATCCCGTCCAGTGTGGCGACGAGAAGCTCGGCGCCGGACCTTGCCAGCCTGGCCAGCAGGTCTCCTGCGGTATCCCGGGGCCCGATCGGCTCGGTGACCACGCCGAAGACCGGGCCCGCGTCCAATTCCGCGACGAGCCGGAATGTGGTCGCCCCGGTGATGTCGTCCCCATGCAGGATGGCGTGCTGCACCGGGGCGGCGCCCCGCCACGCGGGCAGCACCGAGAAATGCAGGTTCACCCAGCCGTTCGCGGGAATGTCCAGCGCCGCCTGCGGGATCAGCGCGCCGTACGCAGTGACCGGGCAGCAGTCCGGCCCGATGGCCCGCAGCCGGTCGAGGAAGTCAGGGTCGCGCGGCCGGGCCGGCTTCAGCACCTCAAGGCCGGCCTCGGCGGCGCGCTCGGCGACCGGGCTGGGGGCCAGATGCAGGCCACGGCCGGCCGGTGCGTCTGGCCGGGTGACCACGGCGGCCACCTCGTGCGCGGACCGCAGCAGCGCATCCAGCGTCAGCACCGCCACCGTCGGGGTACCAGCGAACACCACGCGCATTCCCTAGGCGGCCTTCCCGCGGGTCACGCCGCCACCTGGCGGGCCCACCCTAGAGCGCCTTGCCCCGCGTCGCGTGCGGCGAAGCGCGGATTTCCGGGACCGGGTCGCCCCACCACTCGGCTTCGCGGATCGCCTTCATGGCCAGCTTGCGCTGCACAGGATCGAGCCGGTCGATGAACAGCACCCCGTCCAGGTGGTCGGTCTCGTGCTGCACGCATCGGGCCAGATGCCCGCTGCCCTGCAGCGTGACCGGTTCCCCATGCATATCGAGACCCTTCGCCACGACGCCGTAGGCACGGGCCGTCGGGAAGGCAAGACCGGGGAAGGACAGGCAGCCCTCGTCGTCGGTCTCCTCCTCCTCGGACAGGTCCAGAGACGGGTTGATCAGGTGTCCAAGCTCGTCGTCGACGTAGTAAGTGAAGACCCGCAGGCCCACGCCAAGCTGCGGCGCAGCCAGGCCAACTCCCGGCGCATCCATCATCGTGTCGGTGAGGTCCTTGACGAGCTTGCGCAGTTCGGCATCGAAGTCGCGCACCGGCTCCGCCGGGGTGCGCAGCACCGGGTCGCCGAAAATGCGGATCGGCTTGATGCTGATGGCGCACCGTCCCTTCCCGTGAGGCCCGCTCGGCCAGGGCGCTTCTGCTTAAGTTTATGGAATCTCAGGCCGAGCTACTGCCATGACGAACGGGCCTTGAACGCGGCCTTACGGGCCGCCCTGGCCACGGCGGGATCGGGATGATGATCGCTCAACGCGGTCAGCAGGTCGGTCACACCTGGATGGCTTACCTGCCAGAGCCCGGCCACCAGCTCGGCCTGCGCGTCCGGGGGAACATCGGGCAGCAGTTCAGCGACCACATCCTGCGGGTCAGCCTCTTCGAGCAGCCCGGCCCCCAGGTCGACGAGCAGCCAGGCCCGGTCCTCGCGGCGCAGTTCGGCATCCTCGCCGTGCTCATGCAGCCAGACGGCCGCGTGCGCGCGCAGCACAGGGTCGTCGAGCGCGGCCCTGATCACGGACACCGCCTCCTCGCCGATCCGGTCCAGCACCGCGAACCCGGCGCCGCGCAGCCCGGGTGAGCCGTGGCTGGCCGCCTCGATCAGCTCGGCCGCGGCCTGCTGCGGGCTCCGGGCCGCGAGCCAGGTGGCGATCTCGGCCTCACCGTCCTCCACGTCGCAGCTGGCCAGGGTGGCCAGCAGCGCGGCCGCGTCGCCGCGTGCGCCGCCGCCCAGCACGGGGACATGCCAGCCCTCCGCGCGGAGCCTGCGGTGGATCCCCCAGACTCCAAGCCTGGACAGCGTGACGGTCAGCCCGCTGCCGCTCTCGTCCGTCCCGGGCTCGGCCACATCGAGCTCGACCACCCCCAGGTCAGCGAGCGTTTCCAGGGCAGATGACAGCGCCGCGCTGTGATCCTGGCCGCCAGGGCCGTCGGCCAGGGCCGGCTCGGGCGGCCGCGTGCCAGCGGCCGCTACATAGGCTTCGAAGAGCGAATCCATCTGCACCGGGCCGCCCACCGTGTACAGGGCGGTCGCCATGCCATCGAGGTCCTCGGCATCGAGCATCACCGAGAGGGCGTCACCCCAGACGGCCAGCACCTCCTCGGAGTTGCCGGTGGCGAGCACTTCCAGGCGGTCACCCGGTTCCGCCCGACCCGCGGCGAGCACCAGCATCTGGGTCGCCATGGCCACCCGGAACGCCGCGTCGAGTTCAGCCGGCGCCAGTTCCAGTTCCGCCGCGGCTGCTGCCGCGTCGCCGCGGCGCAGCGTGCCCTTCGCGGTGGGCCTGCGCCCCGTCCCCGCCCAGCGGGCGACATCCCGGGCGGCACGCAGCAACGGAGCTACCCGCGCCGAGGCCGCAAGTTCGTCTCTCGGAGCGAGCCGGACCGGAGGCAGCCGGCCCGGGCCTCCGGGGACCGGGCCTTCCACAGCCGGGCCTTCCACAGCCGGGCCTTCCACAGCCGGGCCCTCGACAGCCGGGCCCTCGACAGCCGGGCCGTCATGCTGCGCGTCTTGGCGGCCAGCGGCCTCCGCCCCCCCGTGCGGGCTCGGCCGGGCCCTCGAGCGTGGGTTCCGTCGTGAGGTGGCCACGGAAGCACCCTACGGCCTTCTCGGCCCAACTCAGATCAGCTCCGGTGGGTCGAGCTGCACGCGGACGGCCCCGGCGTCCTTCCGCGCGCTGCGCACACCCTGCGCATCATGCAGGGCGCGGGCCAGTGCCGCCCCGGCTGGCCTGGGCACCCGGACAAGCATGCGGACACTCTCCGGAAGGGCACCTTGCGCCCCCCCGGGCGAGTCGGGACCTGGATGGCCGCCGGGCACCGGCCCGAGCACTTCCGCCTGTTCCGGCAGCGATGCGGCGTCCAGCAGCGCCGTGACCGCGTCGGCCGGCCCGGTGAGTGACGCCATCCGGACGGCCGGGGGAAACCGGAGCTCAATGCGCTCGGAAAGTTCCCGCTGTGAGTGCGTGACGGGATCCCAGCGGACCAGTGCCTGTACCGCAGGAAACCCGGCATCCGCAACGATCACCACCGCACCGCCTGCCGCGGCGGGCGCGACCAGCGCGGCAGCATTCATCCAGCGGCGCAGGGCTTCCTCGGCGGCACGCAGGCCCGGGCGGCCGAGGAGCGCCCAGCCGTCGAGCAGCAATGCGGCGGCGTACCCGCCCGCAGCGTCAGGCTCAGCTCCCGGGGTGGCCACGACGAGCGCCGGGGTGGCGGCCACCGCTGAAATCGTCTCCGCGCCGCCCGAGGTCAGCAGGGGTACGGCGGGGAAAGCGCGGCCCAGTTCCTCCGCGGTGCGCCCGGCCCCCGTGACCAGGGCACGTACCCGCCGGTACCCGCACCTGGGGCACTGCCACGCAGGATCCGCGGTTCCACACCACCGGCAGCGCACCGCGGCACCCGCCTGTTCGAGGGCCAGCGGGCCGCCGCAGGCCCGGCAGCGGGCCCGCTCCCGGCACCGCTCGCAGCCGACAGCAACGACGTACCCGCGCCGTGGCACCTGGACGAGGACCGGCCCGCGGCTGAGCCCTTCCCTGGCCGTGCGCAGGGCCAGGCTGGGCAGCCGGGCAGACCGCGCCGCCTCGTCCCTGGCCAGCTCGGCATCCGCGCCCGCCGCCCGGACCTGCGGGGCGCTGTCCCGTACCACAGCCCGCGCAGCGGTAACAGCCACCGCCCAGCCGCTGGCGACCAGGCTGGTCGCCTCGGCCGTCCGGGCGAACCCCCCTATCAGCGCGGCCGCGCCGAGGCGGTGCGCGCGCAGCGCCAGGACCTCCCGTGCGTGCGGGTAGGGTGCGCGCGGCTCGGCGTGCAGGTCGTCGCCGTCATCCCAGATCACGACCAGGCCGAGGTCATTCACCGGCGCGAACATCGCGGCCCGGGTGCCCGCCACCACCCTGGTCGCGCCCCTCCGGACGGCCAGCCAGCGGCGGTAGCGCTCGGCGGGCCCGAGGTCGGCGGCCAGGGTGAGGTGCTGGCCTGGGCCAAGCACCTCACCGAGGGCCGTGTCGACCTGGTCGAGGTCGCGGCCGTCAGGAACGACGATCAGTGTTCCCCGGCCGCCCGCGGCTGCGGCCGCCGCGGCGCGTGCGATCTCCTCCGGCCAGTGCGGGCCGGGGAGCGCCGACCACACCGCCCGCGGCACTCTCCCATCCGCGAGGGCGGTCAGGAAGGCTGGGCCAGCGGCATAACGTCCCCACGGCCCCGGCTCCGGCGGCCGTGCCGCCGCCGGGCGGCCCGGCCCGGCCACGTGGTCCCCCGGCCCGGCCACGTGCTCCCCCGGCCCGGCCAGGTGCTCCCCAGGCCCGGCGAGGTGGCTCTCAGGGCCGCCTGGCTGACCCACCGGCTCTTGGCTGGGTGCCGCGGCCTCGACGCGCGCGTGCCGCGGCGGGATCGCCAGCCGCAGCACGTCCGCCATGGTGCCGGCGTACCGGTCGGCCACCTCGCGGGCCAGGGCGGCGATCTCCGGGCTGAGCACCGGCTCGGGCGAGACCACGCGCTCCAGGACGGCGAGCCTGCCGGGGTGCTCGCTGGACGCAGCACGTTCGAGCAGGTAGCCCCCGGTCAGCTGGCCCGCGAACCGGACTCGTACCCGGCAGCCCGCCGTGGCGTCCTGGGCCAGGCGCTCCGGCACCAGGTAGTCGAACGGCCGGTCGAGGTGAGCCAGCGCGATGTCCACCGCCACCCGCGCGACCGGCAGGGTCGCGGCCACAGGCTTACCCTGCTTCGCTGACCCGGCCACGGTCCTGTCCTACCAGAGGGCTCCGGCAATTCACGCCCGGCGGCCGCGTGCCGCACAGCCGGTCCGCGTGCCGCACAGGCGGGCCAGGAGCTACAGGCGCACGGTGCCGCACTCTTTGTCGGCGCGCGCCGAATCGCGGTTCAGTGCCCGCAGCGCCTCGCGGGGCACCAGCGGACGCGCCTGGAAATCCTCGAGAACGGTCTGGAGCTGCGCTGACAGCCCGGCCAGCGAGCCCGACGCAGTCCCGCTCCGGCTCGCGGCCGCGGCTCCGTTGAGCTGGCGGATGGCGGTCGTCAGATCGCGGGCCGTCCTGGCGTCATCCACGCCGTTCCTGAAGTCGTCGATGACCTTCCGGTAGGCGACGAGGGCCGGGCCCTTATAGGCAACGCAGCCAGGATCGGCCGCCCGGACAAGATGGGGCATCAGGTACCCGGCCAGCACACTCCAGCCGACCGCGAGCCCGATGCCAAGCCAGGACCGCACCTGGCCGGGCGCACCTGGTCCGCCGCGCCGGGCGCGAAGCAGGCCGAGCGCGCCACAGACCAGGCTCACCGGGATCGTCACCAGTGCGGCCCCGAGAACACCGGCCACGAGCGCAGCCGTCGCATACCCGTTACGGCCCCAGCGGGGCCGCCGGGCCCGGCGGGTGAACCTAGGGAATCGCCCAGCGAATGGTGCCCAGACCCGTCCCGCGAGCGAGCGCCGGGCTTGGGCGCGCTCGGCATCGCCGTCCGGGGACTGCTGCGGGCGCGCCGCACGGCCAGTTGATGACGACACGACTCGGCTCCGGGGGGGTCTTGGCACCGATACCGCGCCATGAGCGTAAAGGTCGTGCTAAATGGTGTCTAGGGGATACAGCTACGATCATGCCCGTTATAGCCCTGATGCCCGATTCCGCCGCGGCGGCCAGAGGCCCTGATTCGCCGGACCGGCCGGGGATTTCCATGATCACGGAGTATTTCTGGGTCCATTTGACGGGAACATTCCGTGATCATGGTCTCGCGCCAAGCCGGAGTCCCGGCCGCGCTGGGTCCCGGTCGCGCTGGAGTCCCGGTCGCGGATGAGCCCAGCTCGGGCCGGCGACTGGGCCGGGGCCAGAGTGGATCAGATCCCGGTCGCGGATGAGCCCAGCTCGGGCCGGCGGCTGGGCCGGGGCCAGAGTGGGTCAGATCCCGGCCGCCGACCGGAGATTCTCCGCCCGGTCCGTCCGCTCCCAGGAGAAGTCCGGCTCCTCGCGGCCGAAATGGCCGTAGGTGGCCGTCTGCGAGTAGATGGGGCGGAGCAGGTCCAGGTCGCGGATGATCGCGGCCGGGCGAAGGTCGAAGACCTGTAGCACCGCGTCCTGGATGCGCTCTTCCGGCACGTGCTCGGTGCCGAAGCACTCCACGAACAGGCCGACCGGCTTGGCCTTGCCGATCGCGTAGGCGACCTGCGTCTCGCAACGGTCGGCGAGCCCGGCCGCGACCACATTCTTGGCCACCCAGCGCATCGCGTAGGCGGCGCTGCGGTCAACCTTCGAGGGGTCCTTGCCGGAGAACGCCCCGCCGCCGTGCCTGGCCATCCCGCCGTAGGTGTCGATGATGATCTTGCGCCCGGTCAGCCCGGCGTCGCCCATGGGACCGCCGATCTCGAACCGCCCGGTGGGGTTCACCAGCAGCCGGTACCCGGACGTGTCGATCTGCAGGTTCTTCAGAACCGGCGCGACCACGAGGTCCTGGATATCGGGAGCGAGCAGTTCCTTCAGGTCGATGTCGGGTGCATGCTGGGCCGATACCACGACCGTGTCCAGCCGCACCGGCTCCTGGCCGACGTACTCGATCGTCACCTGGGTCTTGCCGTCCGGGCGCAGGTACGGGACGTCGCCGCTGCGCCTGACCTCGGACAGGCGGCGGGCGAGCCGGTGCGCGAGCATGATCGGCAGTGGCATCAGCTCAGGGGTTTCCCGGCACGCGAAACCGAACATGAGGCCCTGGTCACCCGCGCCCTGCCGGTCCAGTTCGCTGGTGCCCTCGCCCTCACGGTGCTCGAAGGCGTGCTGCACGCCCTGGGCGATGTCAGGGGACTGGGAGCCGATCGAGACGGACACGCCGCAGGACGCCCCGTCGTAACCCTTTATCGAGGAGTCGTATCCGATCTCCAGGATCTTCTCCCGGATGATGCCCGGGATGTCCACGTAGGTTTCCGTGCTCACCTCACCGGCCACATGAACCTGGCCGGTCGTGATCAGCGTCTCAACGGCCACGTGGCTGTCAGGATCATCCTTGATCATCGAGTCAAGAATGGCGTCACTGATCTGATCCGCCATCTTGTCAGGATGACCCTCCGTCACCGACTCGGAGGTAAAGAGACGTCGAGACACCGGACTCCCATTTCTGCTGCGCTGAGGCTTCGCCGAAGTGTAGCCGGGCTGGCTGACCGGCCGGGGCGAAACCCTACCGGGCGAAACCCGGCCGAGCGAAACCGGGCCGGGGCGAAACCCTTACCGGGCGAAACCCGGCCGAGCGAAACCGGGCCGGGGCGAAATCCCTAGCGGGCGAAACCCGGCCGGGCGCACTCCGTGACCGGGCTCACGGCGAGAGCCTGGCCAGGACCAGATCCCAGACCGTGTCCGCGAGCACCTCCTTGGGCCCCAGCGGAATCTTGGCCACCGCCCCGTCAGCGGCGAGCACGACGGCCTCGTTGTCGCTGGTGCCGAAGGCCAGCCCGGCCCCGACCTGGTTGACGACGAGCAGGTCGCACCCCTTCGCGGCCAGCTTGGCCTGGCCAGCCTGCAGCACGCCGTCGGTTTCGGCGGCGAACCCCACGATGACCTGCCCGGGCCGCCTCCGGTCCTGGGACAGCTCACGCAGTATGTCTGGATTCTCGGTCAGCCGGACGGGCTCCGGTGCGGCACCGCTCTTCTTGATCTTCGAGTCGCTCCTGACCGCCGGCCGGTAATCGGCGACGGCAGCCGCCATCACCACGGCGTCGGCGTCCTGCGCGGCGGACATCACGGCCTCGCGCATCTGGCAGGCGGACGTCACGCGCACCACGCGGGCACCCGCCGGGTCAGCCAGGTCCACGTTCGCGGCCACCAGGGTTACGTCCGCGCCACGGGCGGCGGCGGTGCGGGCCAGCGCATAGCCCTGCCGTCCTGAAGACCAGTTGCCCAGGAACCGGACGGGATCGAGTTCTTCCCTGGTCCCGCCGGCGGACACGACGACGCGGCGGCCGGCCAGGTCGGGGCGCAGGCCCCCGGCGCCCCGGGCCAGCACCCGGATGGCCACCTCGTAGAGTTCGGCCGGCTCGGGGAGGCGCCCTGGCCCGCTGTCACTGCCCGTCAGACGGCCGGCGGCGGGTTCCAGGACCAGGCATCCCCGGCCACGCAGGGTGCTCACATTGGCCTGGGTCGCCGGGTGCTCCCACATCTCGGTGTGCATGGCGGGCGCGAATACCACCGGGCAGCGCGCGGTCAGCAGGATCGCCGCGAGCAGGTCATCGGCCATGCCAGCCGCCGCGCGGGCGAGCAGGTCGGCCGTTGCGGGCGCGACCAGGACAAGATCAGCCGACTGGCCCAGCCTGACGTGGGGAACCTCGTGGACGTCATCCCACGCGTCGGGGGTGGCCGGCTGGCCGGACAGGGCCGCCCAGGTGGCCGCACCGACAAAGCGCAGCGAATCACGGGTCGGCACGACACGGACCTGATGGCCTGCCTCGGTAAGCCTCCGGAGCAGCTCGCAGGCCTTGTAGGCGGCAATGCCCGCTCCTACGCCGAGAACGATGCGCGCTGACATCTGCCGGCCAGGGTCAGCCGGTCAGGGCTCCACGATGTCCGTGGCGGTCAGCAGGTGCTGCCGGATCTCGCGGAGCGAAATGGACAGCGGCTTTTCCTGGACCCGGGTCTCCACCAGCGGGCCGACGTACTCCAGGAGTCCCTCGCCGAGCTGGGCGTAGTACGCGTTGATCTGCCGCGCCCGCTTCGCGGCCATGATGACGAGGCGGTACTTGCTGTCAACGACGCCGAGCAGGTCGTCGATGGGCGGGTTGGTGATGCCTTCCGCAGCGGGAATACCTGCCACCGTGTGCCTTCCGTTGTGAGGAGCGTTCGAGAAAGCTCATGATTGGCCTGTTAGGCCAGCACCAAGGCTACCAGCTGGTTACAGACGTCCTCGACAGACGTGTTCACCAGTGTCACATCGAATTCTGTCTCTGCGGCCAGTTCCACCCGGGCCGCGGCGAGCCTGCTCTGCACCACTTCGGGCGGCTCCGTGCCCCGGCCGGTGAGCCTGCGCACCAGTTCCGGCCAGGACGGCGGCGAGAGGAACACCAAGAGCGCGTCCGGCACGGCACAGCGAACCTGCCGTGCGCCCGCCAGGTCGATCTCAAGGAGAGCAGGGATCCCCGCCGCGAGCTTCTCCTCGACCGGTGCGCGGGGGGTGCCATACCTGTTGCCCGCGAATCTGGCCCATTCGAGGAACTCCCCGTTAGCCAGCATCGCGTCAAACTCAGCGTCGCTGACAAAGTGATACTCACGTCCGTCGACTTCACCGGGCCTCGGCGGCCGTGTGGTCACGGACACCGAGAGCCAGATTTCCGGGCATTCCTTGCGGAGGCCCGCGACGACCGTGCTCTTCCCGACGCCAGAAGGGCCGGAAAGCACAGTCAGCAGTGCACGGCCGCCGCCCCCCCGGACAAGCGCGGTACCGCGTGGGCGATGAACGGACGAATCGGCCGTGGACCCATGTCCCCCGCGCCCGTCCCTGGGCTCCTTAGGCTGGGTCAGATACCACCGCCGAACTCATTCTCCAGGGCGGCGCGCTGGTTAGCACCCAGGCCACGCACACGGCGCGATTCGGCGATGCCGAGCCGCTCCATGATCTGCCGGGCACGTACCTTGCCGATCCCTGGGACGGACTCGAGCAAAGCGGAGACTTTCATCTTTCCGACGATGTCATCGCTCTGGCCATCCTTGAGAACTTGGGACAAGCTCGTGGAACCGTGCTTGAGGCGGTTCTTGACCTCGGCACGCTCCTTCCGGGCTCGGGCCGCCTTCTCTAGGGCTGCTGCTCGCTGATCGGGAGTGAGGGGAGGAAGAGCCACTCCGGGTCACCTCGGGTTTCGAATCGAAAAATGCGGTCGGGAAGGGAAAGTAGCGAGTTCAGCGCGTCAGGGCAACGCAAACGGCCGTTTGTCACGTCATAAATTACCCGATATTACTCTTTGCATAGGACCGAATACGTAACGTAATCAAACAGGTTACCCTTGCCGGCCCGCGGGCGCCCTCACGCCAGGCGGCTGAGATAGTACCCGCGGGCTCTGGCGGACCCGTCAAGTCCCGGCATCCGGGCTGACAGCAGCGCGGGGCGCCCAGGCCTCGCCACAGCGCACCTGACGGCTCCGCGCACGCCCCCGGGCACATCCTCAGCGGCTGGAGCGGCCCGGGGCAGGCTGGAGCCTTCTGAGCGGCGCGGCGATAGCCGCCGCTGCCGCCCCAGGATCGGGGGCACCGGTGATCGGGCGGCCGATGACGAGCAGGTCGGCGCCAGCCCGTAGCGCTTCCTCGGGCGTCGCCACCCTCGCCTGGTCGTTCGGGTCGTGGCCAGCAGGGCGTACCCCAGGGGTGATGAGCATGATGTCGGGGCCTACTTCCGCGCGCACCGCCGCGACCTCGCGGGGGGAGCAGACCAGAGCCCGCGCCCCGGCTCCGACAGCGAGCACGGCCAATCGGCGCACCACATCCTGGACCGGGCCCACCATGCCTATCCCCTCGAGGTCCGCGGGACTGAGCGAGGTGAGCACCGTCACTCCGGCAATCTTGATGTCCGGGGCCGCCTCTACCGCGGCCCGGATGGCCCCGTGACCGGCGGCGGCATGCACGGTGACCAGTTCCGGCCGCAACCGCGCCACCGCGCGCGCCGCGCCCGCCACGGTCGCCGGAATATCGTGCAGCTTCAGGTCGAGGAAGACCTTGACCCCGCTCGCGCCCCTGATCGAGGCCACGACCCCCGGCCCGTACCGGAGATACATCTCAAGACCGATCTTGACGGTGCTGACGTGGGGCGTGACGAGTCCCGCCCAGCGTGCCGCTGTCTCCAGGTCGGGCGCGTCAAGAGCGACGGCGATAGGCGCAGGCTGACTCAAAGATCCTCCCCAAATCAAAAGTACCGCACACTACCTGACGTTTCCGGACAGCCGACGCCCCTGAGCTGTGCGCGGCTCATGGGCGAGCCCGATCACGTCGGTCAGCCGCTCAATCCCACGGCGTGCGAGCTCTTCGTCCAGCTCACGAAGCACCCGGATGCAGGCTGACGGGTCGTGAAAGATCGTTGTGCCGATGCTGACCATGGCGGCTCCAGCCAGGATGAGCTCGAGCGCGTCGCGGCCGGTGCGGACCCCGCCCATGCCGATGATGGGCACATCGGGGAGTGCCTTGCGGACCTGCCAGATGCACCGCACCGCTACCGGCCGGATGGCCGGCCCGGAAAGGCCGCCGGTGACCCCGGCCAGCACCGGGCGCAGGGTATCGGTGTCGATCGCCATGCCGAGCAGGGTGTTGATCATCGAGAGGCCGTCCGCGCCCGCGGCCACGCAGGCCCGCGCGATCGTCACGATGTCCGTGACGTCCGGCGAAAGTTTCACGAACACCGGGAGGTCGTAGCGGGCCCGGGCGCGCACGGCTTCCACCACGGTGGCCGCGGCCTGAGGATCACACGCGAAAACCTGCCCTCTGTCTTCGACGTTCGGGCAGGAGATATTGACCTCGATCGCGGTGATCCCGGCCGCGTCGGAGAGCCTGGTGGCCAGTTCCGCAAACTCGTCGACGCTGCCCCCCGCGATAGACACGACGGCACGTGCACCGCGCGACAGCAGCCACGGCAGGTCCCGCTGCAGGAATGCGTCGATGCCGGGGCCCTGCAGGCCAATCGAATTGAGCATCCCGCTCGGTGTCTCAGCCATCCGGGGCGTCGGCCGACCGGCGCGCGGTCCGAGCATCACCGACTTCGTGACGATGGCGCCGATCTTGGCCACGTCGAAGAACTGGGCGAGTTCGCGTCCCGCGCCTGCGCAGCCCGAGGCGGTCAGGATGGGATTCGGCAGCTCCACGTGGCCCAGTTTGGTCCGGAGATCAACCGCCATGACCCTGCTCCTCTGCCCGCGGCCCCTTAGCCGCCGCGGCGGCCCCCGCCGGCCGCGCCGCCGCGGCCCCGTCGTCCGGCCCGGACGACGCTGCCTGCTGCTGGCGGCGTGGCTTCCAGCCCGGCGCACCGAGCGCGTCGAACGGGATGGTGCCGATGTCGTCCCAGCGCACCAGGTCCCCGTGGAACACCGGGCCGTCTACGCAGGAGCGCACCATACGGGTAACGCCGTCCTCGCCCACCACGGGCAGCACGCAGGTCATGCAAACCCCGATCCCGCAGGCCATGGACTCCTCGACCAGCGTCAGCACCGGGATGTCGTAACGGCTGGCGAGCGTGGTCACCTGGCGGAGCATCCCCATCGGCCCGCACGAATAGATCACGTCCGTGCGCGCCTCGTGAATCACCTGGGTGAGGCGGTCAGTGATCAGCCCCCGTATCCCCATCGAGCCGTCCTCAGTGGTCACCACCGCGGAACGCGCGGTCCGGCGGGCGGTCTGCGCGCCGAACACCCGGTCCGCGCTCGCCGCCCCGAGCAGGAAGTCCACCTGGCAGCCCCGGCTGCGGAGCCGGTCGGCCAGCGGGAAGAGCGGGGCGCTGCCGTAACCACCACCCACCAGCAGGCAGCTCACCGGGTCGCGCGGGATGGGGAACGGGCGGCCGAGCGGCCCGGCCAGGTCGAGCACGTCCCTGGTGCGGCGCTCGGCCAGCCAGCGGGTGCCTGGTCCCACCGCGGAGAACACGAATTCCACGGTGCCGCCGTGGTCGGGCCGTACATCGTGGATGGAGAACGCGCGGCGCAGCAGCATCGATGTGTCCGGGCCCCCCACGGCGACCCCGACGAACTGGCCCGCCCGGAACCGTGCCGCGATCCCCGGCGCGACCACCGTCATCGCGTGGTAGGCGTCCACCCGGCGCACGGTGAGCACGGTGCCGCGCATCTGCACCTGCACCGGGTCCGCGCCCGGTTCTCGGTCCCTGTCCGTCATGACCCTGTGCTTGCCTGCTCGGTGCCTGCCTGCTCGGTGCCTGCCTGCTCGGTGCTGGCCTGCTCGGTGCTGGCCTGCTGGGCGCCCGCCGGCTGGCCGCTGCCACCGCGCAGCCGCATAGCGTGTTCCTGCAGAGACCGCACCCCCACCTCACCGCGCGTGATCGCCTCGATGCCCTGCACCGCCGCGGCCAGGCCCTGGACTGTCGTCACGCAAGGAATCCCGTACCGCACGGCGGCTGTGCGGATCTCATAGCCGTCCAGCCGCGGGCCCGACTGCCCGGGACTGCCGAACGGCGTGTTCACGATAAGGTCCACCTGCCCGGCCAGGATCCTGGCCACGATGTCCGGCTCGCCGTCCGGGCCCACGCCGTCGCTGTGCTTGCGTACGATCGTCGCACGAACCCCGTTACGCCGCAGGACCTCCGCCGTTCCCTCAGTCGCCCAGATCTCGAAACCTAGATCGGCTAGGCGCTTCACCGGGAACACCATGGAGCGCTTGTCCCGGTTGGCGACCGACACGAATGCCCGGCCCTTGACCGGCAGCGGCCCGTACGCGGCCGCCTGCGACTTCGCGTACGCGGTGCCGAACACCTCGTCGATCCCCATCACCTCGCCGGTGGAACGCATCTCGGGGCCAAGGACGGTGTCCACCCCGTGCCCGCGCGCATCGCGGAACCTGCCGAACGGGAGCACGGCCTCCTTCACCGCGACCGGCGCATCGAGCGGGAGGGTGCCACCGTCCCCCGTCGCCGGGAGCATGCCTTCGGCCCGCAGCCCGGCGACGGTGGCGCCGAGCATGATCCGGGCGGCGGCTTTGGCCAGCGGCGTCGCGGTGGCCTTGGAGACGAATGGCACGGTCCGCGACGCGCGGGGGTTGGCTTCGAGCACGAACAGGACCCCGGCGGTGAGCGCGTACTGCACGTTCAGCAGGCCGCGGACGCCGACACCACGGGCGATGGCCTCGGTGGACTCGCGGATCCGCGCGATGTCACTGCGGCCGAGTGTGATCGGCGGCAGGGCGCAGGCGGAGTCCCCGGAGTGGATGCCGGCCTCCTCGATGTGCTCCATCACGCCGCCGAGGAACAGCTCCTCGCCGTCGAAGAGCGCGTCCACGTCGATCTCGATCGCGTCATCGAGGAACCTGTCGATCAGGACCGGGTGCTCCGGGCTCGCCTCGGTCGCCCGCCCCACGTACGCCTCCAGCGTCACGTCGTCGTAGACGATCTCCATGCCACGCCCGCCGAGCACGTAGGAGGGCCGCACCAGCACCGGGTAGCCGATCTCGTCGGCGACGGCCTTCGCCTCCGCGAAGGACAACGCCGTGCCGTGCCGGGGCGCGGGCAACCCGGCCGCGGCCAGCACCGCGCCGAACTCGCCCCTGTCCTCGGCCAGGTGGATCGCCTCCGGGCTGGTCCCCACGATCGGGACGCCCGCGGCCGCGAGCGACCGGGCCAGGCCAAGCGGGGTCTGCCCGCCGAGTTGCACGATCACGCCAGCCACCGGTCCGCTCGCCTGTTCGGCCTGCACGACCTCGAGCACGTCCTCCAGGGTGAGCGGCTCGAAGTACAACCGGTCGGAAGTGTCGTAGTCGGTCGATACGGTTTCCGGGTTGCAGTTGACCATGACGGTCTCGTAGCCGGCCTGCGACAGCGCGAAGGAGGCGTGCACGCAGGCATAGTCGAATTCGATGCCCTGGCCGATGCGGTTCGGTCCGCTGCCCAGGATGATCACCTTGGGCCGCTCGCCGTTGGGCACCTCGGTCTCTTCGTCGTAGCTGGAGTAGAGGTACGGGGTCGTGGCGGCGAACTCCGCCGCGCAGGTATCCACGGTGAGGTAGACGGGACGGATCGCCAGGCCGTGCCGCAGCTCGCGGATGGCCGCTTCGGTGGTGCCCGGATTTTTGGCGCACAGGATCCCGGCGATCTGCGCGTCGGAGAACCCGGCCTGCTTCGCGCCCCGCAGCAACTCGGCGGCGGTCACGCCGTCAGCGGTCACCCCGGCGGCGGTCACGCCGTCAGCGGTCACGCCGTCAGCGGTCACGTCGTCAGCGGTCACGTCGTCAGCGGTCGCGCCGGCGGCGGTCGCGCCGTCAGCGGTTACG
>JAWWPY010000039.1:0-25237 GCA_033854735.1 Streptosporangiaceae bacterium
TCCGGCACGAGAACGCGGTGCTGCGCCGGAACGCCGGCCGGGTGCGATATGACTCGCGGATCGGGCCGGGTTCGCCGTGCTCACGCGGTTCATCCGCGCAGGCGCGCATCGCCCAGCTTCGCCCTAACTGCCTCCTATGAGCTGCTCACCCGGCAGATCCGCGCCAGCGCGACACATGTCGGCGGCAACATTCGAGCGAGGCAGGCGTCAGCAAGACTTCATGCAGCCAGGCGCGAAGCGCGCGCCGGGGATCGCGCGCCGGTTCCCGGGCTTGCACTGGTTCAGCAGCACCCTGCCAGGCAGATCATGGGCTCGGAGTTGCAGCGGGAGGCATGGCAATGGGCCCTGGCCAACCGGGCCGATGATGGCAGCCTGCCCAGCGGCAAGCAGATCGCTGACCGCTACGGCCGCCACGAACGCTGGGGCCGACTCGTCAAACACGCAGGTAGCACAGGCAAGCTCAGTCACCACGAGAGAACCGCAGACGAGCAAGTCAGCCCTTAGCCGCACAGGCAGACGCGCAGACCGTTGCCGGGCAGAGGGTTCACTCCGTGGGGCAAGCCTCGTTATCCGGTTGGTTCCGCGCCGCATCTGGAGTCATGATGGCGGCAACTCTTGCGAGGTCAGAGAGTCGGTGACAGCAGACGTGGCAACAGGTCACGGGGACGAGATCCGCCCGGACGGCCGGGCAATCAGTGCGGACACCGCCGGGTTGCGTCTGGCCACACGCGCCCTCCGATAGGGCTTGGACGACACAGCACCCGCTTGAGCCGACTACGTGTAAGCGCTGCGGTCGCCCCAGGGCGGGCAGCTGGATCCAGCCCATGCCGTTATCGCCGAGCACGTAGCCCAAGGCAGCGGTGACGGTGTCGAAATGGAACGGGCCTCGTCGGGCCAGCCGCGGTCACGGTCGCAGTCGGGCCCGTCGCACTCGACCCAGACACAGGTCAGTTGCCCGAGCCGATGATGCTGATGGTGGTCATGATGCGTGTTCCTCCATCGTGTCTGGGTCAGTTGGGCTGTGAGGGTCTTGTCGGCGTGATGGGTTACGTCGAGAGCGTTGGCCGTGCCGTTGAGGCTTGGCACTTGAGTTCGAGGTTGTTTCCGGCCGGGTCGCGGATGAACACCGCGTAGTAGTCCGGTGCGTACTCCGGCCACAGCCGAGGCCCGTGGAGGATCTCGCCGCCGCGTGCGGTGGCGAACTCGTGGACAAGTCGGACGGTCGTCTCGTCCTCGACCCTGAGCGCAAGGTGGGTCTGGCGACCACCGGGGTCGGTCGCTAGGGAGAAGAACAGCTGGGCTGGCTGGCCAGGTAGGGCGTACCCGATCAGGGTCGGCGTGTCGAAGGTTCGCGCACCCCCGGCCAGGCTGACGACCTGGTCGTACCAGTCGCCGATGGCGTTCAGGTCGTCGACTTGCAGGACGACGTGGTCGAGCAGGGTCATGGGCTCTCTCCAATCCTTCTGTGGCCCCGCTCTACGGCTGCGGCCTCCCGTAGCGCCGGGACAACCTCGCTGGCGAACTTCTGGAGAGTCGGGAGGTGGCTGGCGATGGCTTGGGCCATGTTGCCGGGTCTGATGAGTCTGACACGCATTGAGTGCCTCCGGTGGGATGGAAACGGGGATCGAACTGGTGGTTCGTTTTTTGGTGGGCGGCGCCGCGATCCGTCCGAGCGTCGGGCGCCCAGTACCGGGCCGCTCTGGACGCGGGAGCAGAGCCGGCCACGGTCGCCCGATGGATCACGGAGACCGAAGCTGAACGGGCCAGATACAAGGCCGCCAAGCGCGCCGCAACGCCCCGGCCTGCGGCAACGTCGATGAGCCGAGACGAAATCGCCTCAATCGTGAGCACGCTCGCCGACGTGCTGGCAGTCCTCCGCGACGCCGACCCGGCCGACAAGGCCGAGATCTACACTCAGCTCGGCCTGCGCCTGACGTACCAGCCAAGCGGGCGGCTTGTTCGAATCGAAGTCCACATCGTCCCTGCTCAGTATTGGCAATTCGAAAGTGTCCGAGGGGGGATCGACCCCGTATCCCCACATTGCTCTATAAGCTACGGTGCCGATATTGATCTCCAGCAGACGGACGGGCCGCATGCCCTCTGACGTGCAGAAATGCTGCCTGCCGTCTAGGGCAGCTGCTGGTCCGGAGTCACTCAGGGACCAGAGCCAGGCTGGACGGCCGCGGAGCCGGCTCGAACCCCCATGAAAACCGACTTGAACCCCCATGGCGCAGTGAGCGGCCGCGGTGCGGCGTACTGCAAGCGAATCGCCTGTCTGTGCGCCGGACCGGGCGTCGGCTTCCGCGAAGGTCCCAGGAGCCCGGCCGCTCACCGCCCAGCCGAGGCCGCCCGCCAGCAAGGTGGCCAGGCCCAGCCCAGCCAGCGAGTACACCAGGAACTCGTTGCGGTCGTGCTGGCTTGCCTGATGGCGGCCGTCCGGCAGGAGCCAGCCGTGCCCGTCTGTGTAAGCACCGTCTACCAGACCACGAGGGTATGTCAGCCGGACCCAGTCGTAGCGCGGCCAGCCGGCCGCCGTCATGCCCACTGAACCAGATCCATTTCAGAGTGCTACAGCCATGCTTACGTGAGGTCGGCTCTTGAAGCACTGGATCGTGACACCCAGAACGACCAGCAGGGTCGTGGCGAGGAAGCCCGCCGCGACCCTGCTGTGTTGTCGGTCGCGATGTCTCAGCCGTGCGACAGTTGGAGCGCCGAAGTAATCGTGACGCCATCGGCGAAGTCGATCAGCTGCTGATGGGTGAGGCCGATGCTGTCCCACGCCTGCACATCGACCACGACGCCATGGCCCGCGTCGAACCACAGCTGCGTCGCGGTGCCATCGTCGGCGAGGCGACCCTGGCTGCTGTTGACAGTCACTGAGTGGTCGCCGAAGGATTGCCATTTGCCCTGTTCGCTAGCGGCCTCTGCCGTGACGACAAGCTTGCCGGTGAAGCTACCGGCGATCTTGTCGGCGCCCGGCGGGGCGAGAACGAAATCGTAGCCGTTGGACGCCTGTGTCTGGAGGCCGAAGCCCTGCGGCACACTCGTGATGTTGAAGCCCGGCGGATCCTGACCGGTGAAGTCGACCAGCTTGATCTTCGAGCCTGTCGGTGCGGCTGTCCCGTGTTGCTGCGTCTGAGCGGCCACGTGCTGGTGATGGGGTGCAGCGGCGCTGGACGCGCCGAGGTATCCCGCAGTTCCGACAAGCGCGAGTGCAGCGGCGGTCACTGCGCCGCCGACGCGGATGCGGTTGCGGCGCAGTGCCGCGCGACCGCGGCTGAGGTCGGCCGCGACAGTGCTTTCGGAAGGTAGGCCGGTGTGGGTCGCGCCAAGCGACGCGAGTTGGTCGGTGAGGTCGGTCATTGAGTGTCTCCTGAGTGGGTGTGATTGAGATCACTGGTGAGTTCGCGAAGTCGCGCGAGCCCGCGTGCCGTCTGACTCTTGACGGTGCCGGTGCTGCAGCGAAGCGCGTCGGCGGTTTCTTCGGTGCTGAGTCCCTCGACGTGTCGAAGGACGACAGCGGCCCGCATACCAGGCGGCAGCTGGCCGAGTGCCTCGAGCAGGTCGTATCGATCGCCGTTGATTTCGGTGCTCTGTGGCCGGTCAGGCACGTCGGCCCAGACTTGCTCGCGCCTGCGGTACCGGCGACGCTTCTCGTCGATCAGCGCATTGACGAGAACCCGTCGCGCGTAGCCATCCAGTTTCACCGCCCTGATGCGGGGCCAGGCCAGATAGAGCTTGGTGAGGCACACCTGCACGAGATCTTCGGCGAGATGCTGGTCACCGCCGGTCATGACGGTGGCGGTCTTGAGCAGGGTTTCCCGCCGACGTCGCACAAAGTCTTGGAACTCCTTGTCACGGGCATTTCTCATGGCGTCTCCGGCCGGGGGCTTGATCGTGATCACGCCCTTTAAAACGGATCTCGGCGTGCCGCAGGTTGCAGGAAACAAGCAGAACCTGCAAGCAGGAAGCCCTGAACTGGTGGACTGTGCACGCCCAAGGAGAGCACCGCGCGCGGCGCCGTTGGTGACCACGAAGATCGCGGGGTTCGCAGCCACGGCAACGGCCATCTGCTGCCGTCCCGCTGGGCTGGCCGGCAGTCACGCCAGGCGGTCGGCTCTCGTCATCCGCGTCACGGATCGCGCACGGATGCGTTCACTTAAGGCTGCCGCATTCCGGTCCAGGCACGCGCCAAGCCGCAGGTAACGCCGTCCCGGCTGGCACGGTGCTTCGGGCATCAGCGAGTGACTAGAAGACGGCTACTTCGGCCCCGATCGGCAGGTGATCATGGTAGTAGCGCGCGTTATGCATGGTGAGGTGGACACGCCGTGAGACGACGAGGTGAGGCTGCCGGCGTGGAAGGCGATCCCGCCCGGGGCGAAGAATACGGCGTACGGTATCGGCACGCCGAAGCTGGTGCTGATGTAGTTTGCCCCTGCCTTCCACGCGACATGGAAGATTCCGCGCGGCGTCGGGTCGCCGGGCGCGCCCGGCTCCGCCCCGTCCTCATCCTCATGCCAGGACATAATGAAAGCCACGGCCACCGCCCTCGAACTCCAGGTCTCTTCGCACGAACCTGAAGATCATCAAGCGGTGGCCGTCTCATGTCACCACGACACGCCGCGCACCACAAGCAACTCAGGACGACCTGCGCAACAAGGGTTAAATAACAAGCTTAGAGCGCATGCAGCACAGTACGACCACCACGGAAGTGGCTCAGCGGTGAGGCCGGGGTCAGGCGGCGTCGGTTGTGGCGACCGTGAGAGTGTGGTCGCCGAAGCTGGCGATGAGGTCAAGCTGCCCGCCGAGCGCTTCGACGTAGCGGGCGACGGCATCGATGGTGGCCAGTTCGCCGCGTTCGATCTGGGACACCCGGCCAGGGGTGACGCCCATGGCCTTGGCCAGCTGGGCCTGGGTAAGGCCGTGGCGCTTGCGTTCTTCGGCGAGATGGTAACCGCTCTGGCGGGCCATCAGCACCTTGCGGCGCCGCTCGGCTCCCCCCTCACCGCCGGCGCGCTCAATGTAGGCGGCACGGTCCCACTTGGTATAGCTGCTCATCGCCCGGTCTCCTCTTCCGCCCGTTCCTTCAGGTAGATCTCATAGAGCTGCTCGGCGTGCGGGATCGCCTCGGCATACCACCGGTTCCACTTCCCGGACTTGCCGCCGGCGACCAGGAGAATCGCTGAACGCCACGGGCCGGAGACGAACAGGATACGGATCTCGCTGGTGCCGCTGGAACCAGGGCGCAGCTCCTTTAAGTTCTTGATCTTCGAAGCGAAGATGGTGCCGGCGGGCGGACGCCCGAGAGCGGGTCCCGAGCGGCTCAGCGCGTAGATCGCGTCGTCGGCCAGGCCGACGCTCTTGGCGTCGGTGGCCTGGAGGTTCTCAAGCCAGGCGGCGACCTCGCTGGTCAGGTAGATATCCCAATCACCCACACCGGAACTATAGCAAATCCTATAGTCGACGGTGCCGGCACGTGGCCACAGGCGGGTGTGCTGGCAGAGCAGTCGCTTCGCGTCTGACAGGAGGGGTGGGTTGCTATGCCGCCGCAACGTCCAGGTCTGTTTACCAATTCGGGTGTGGGTTCAGACGGGTTGCTCGGGTGGGCGGAGCGCACTGGGCGCCGCCCGGTCGCGGGAGTGCGCCGTGGCGGGTTGCGGTTCGCGTTCTACGGGCGGGTGTCCACCGAGGATTACCAGGATCCGGTCACGTCCCGGGCGCGGCAGCATGACCTAGCAGATGCGCTGGTCGCCGGGCACGGGCGGATCGTGGCCGGGTTCTTCGACATCGGCCAGAGCCGGGTGCTGCCCTGGGCGCGGCGGCCGCAGGCCGCCGCGCTGGTGGCGGCGATGGCCGACCCGGATCGCGCATTCGACGCGATCGTGGTGGGGGAGTATGAGCGGGCGTTCTATGGCAGCCAGTACGCCCTGATGGCGCCGCTGTTCGAGCATTACGGCGTGCAACTGTGGATGCCGGAGGCCGGCGGCCTGGTCGACTTCCAGGCCGAAGGGCACGAGGCGATGATGACCGCGCTGGGGATCCAGTCGAAGCGGGAGATTACCCGGACCCGGATCCGGGTCCGCACCGCGATGGCGGCCCAGACCCGCGAGCAGGGCCGGTACCTGGGTGGCCGGCCGCCGTATGGGTACCGCCTGGCGGACGCGGGCCCGCACCCGAACCGGGCGCACGCCGCATGGGGACGGCGGGCCCGCCGGCTGGACACCGATCCAGACACCGCCCCGGCCGTGAGGTGGATCTTCGAGCAGCGACTGGCCGGGCACAGCATCGCGCGGATCACCCGGGCTCTGAACGACGCGGGCATCCCGTGCCCGTCGGCGGCCGACCCGGAGCGCAACGCTCACCGCAGCGGGCAGGCGTGGATGCTGACCACGGTGCGGGCGATCCTGGCCAACCCGCGCTATACCGGCCGTCAGGTATGGAACCGGCAGCCTACGGCCATGGACCTGATTGATCCGGCGAACACCGGGCTCGGGCACCGGCAGGTGCAGCGGTGGGGCCTGCCCGAGGGCTGGGTCATCTCCGCCCGCCCGTCGCACCCGGCGCTGGTCAGCGAGGAGGATTTCATCGTCGTGCAGGGCATCCGCGCCGCACGCGAGAACACGGACACCGGAAGGCGCTACCGGCTGGCCGGGCTGCTGCGCTGTGGGATCTGCGGGCGCCGGCTCGAGTCCTGCTGGGCGAATAGCCGGGCGGCTTACCGGTGCCGCCACGGATATTCCAGCACCAGCACGCCGGACCCCGCCCGGCCGAAGAACCTCTACATCCGCGAGGATCACATCCTGCCGCACCTGCCCGCCCTGTTCATCCGCCTAGCCGGCACGGAAACCCCCGCCGCGCGAAAAAGGCGCCGCACCCGGCATGGAACCGACGTCACAACGCCAGTCAGCGACGCAAAGGCGATCAGATACCTGCGTTCCAGCCAGATCACCCTCACCTACGACCCGCGGTCGGAAACCCTGCAGGCAGACACCACCGAAGCCGTGACAGCCATCATCGGCCGCGCAAGCTAACACCCAAAGGGCCCCGCGCCCACAAACCGAAGAAACGCCGAGGTAAGGAGGAACGCAGGTCAGCGGGCTAAGCGCCCGGCACGGGCGTGAGCCTGCGCTCGGGTGACGTTCCACCATGCCCGAAATCGGCCGGATATGTACAAATAGTGTGTCCGAGGGGGGACTTGAACCCCCATGCCCTTTTGGGGCACTAGCACCTCAAGCTAGCGCGTCTGCCTATTCCGCCACCCGGACCTACGCCGGAGCACGGCGATGCCGTGCCGGCCGCCTCACGATAGCAAATCCCGGCCGATCACGGCGAAGTGAGCTGATCTGCCCGGCCGAACCCGCTCCCTGCAGCATCGGACAGCACCGAGCAGCGCCAGGCGGCGCGAGCCGACGCCGGACATGCCGGCCAAGGCTCCCGTGTTGCGGCGCGAATGCGACCATGGGCAGGTGACGCAGAACCCAGCCCCTGCGGCCCCCACCGCGCAAGATGAAGTCGCGGGCCTGTGCAGCGACCTGATCAGGATCGACACGTCTAACCGGGGAGACCACTCCGGGCCTGGCGAGCGCGCGGCCGCGGAGTATGTCGCCCGGCTGCTCGACGAGGTCGGCGTGGAGTCGACCATGCTGGAGTCCCATCCGGGGCGGGCGAGTGTGGTGGCCCGCATCGCGGGGGAGGACCCGCAACGCCCGGCCCTGCTCATCCACGGCCACCTCGATGTGGTCCCCGCGGACGCAGCGGACTGGCGCGTGCCCCCTTTCTCCGGCGAAATCACCGGGGGGTGCGTCTGGGGCCGCGGTGCCGTGGACATGAAGGACATGGACGCGATGACCCTCGCGGTGATCCGGCAGCGGCAGCGCGAGGGCCGCCGACCGCCCAGGGACATCGTGCTCGCCTTCGTGGCGGACGAGGAAGCCGGCGGCAAATGGGGGGCCCGCTGGCTGGTGGACAACCACCCGGACCTCTTCGACGGCGTCACCGAGGCGATCGGCGAGGTCGGCGGGTTCAGCGTCACGATCGGCGGCCGCCGCCTCTACCTCCTGCAGACGGCCGAGAAGGGCATCGCCTGGCTCCGGCTTACCGCGCACGGCACCGCCGGCCACGGGTCCATGCTGCAGCCGGACAACGCTGTGACCGAGCTCGCCGACGCCGTGAGCCGGCTCGGCAGGCACGACTGGCCGGTGCGGCTGACCCCGGCGGTCGAGGCATTCCTCCGGGAGGCCTGCGATGCTCTCGGTGTCGAGTTCATGCCCGATTCGTGGCCGCAGGTGCTCGGCAAGATCGGTTCGCTGGCCCGGCTCACCGGGGCCACTCTGCGCAACACCACCAACCCCACCGTCCTCAACGCTGGGTACAAGGTCAATGTGGTTCCACAGGTGGCGACCGCGGAGCTGGACGGCCGATTCCTGCCCGGCCATGAGGAGGACTTCCTGTCCGAGGTGGACAACCTGCTCGGGCCAGCCGTGCACCGCGAGTTTATCCACCACGACATTGCGGTGCAGACGACCTTCGACGGCGACCTGTGCGATGCGATGATCTCCGCAGTGCTGTCCGAGGACCCGGCCGGGAAGGTCGTGCCGTACTGCCTGTCGGCGGGCACGGACGCGAAGTCGTTCAGTCGGCTCGGCATCAGGTGCTTCGGGTTCGCCCCGCTGCAGCTTCCGCCGGACCTTGACTTCTCCGGGATGTTCCACGGGGTGGACGAGCGGGTCCCGGTCGATGCGCTCCGGTTCGGCGTGCGTGTCCTGGACTCCTTCCTCGATCGCTGTTAGGGCGAGACACGCCCTGGCCCGCCTGGTGGACGTGAACCGCGGCCGGGGCGGTGTTTTCTTGAAATCAGCCGATGAGCACTATGGGTAGTGTTATCGTTACGCACTGTGCGAGACTGGTCCTGCCGGGCTAGAAACCTGCCGCGGGCGCCCGGACGGACATGGTCTCGCACGTACCGGTCTGCGACGAGGAAGGTCGGCTGAGAGCCGGTGCCGGTCCACAATCCCGGGGCTACGCGTGAGTGTCCGTGTATAAGGCGCGGGCGTGCCGCGACGTGGCCAGGACCGCCGGCATCAGCATCCCGGAAGATCGTCGCGGCCGACGGTGGTCACCACCCCGCTCAGGCGGCCACGGTCAGCTGGACTGCCACCGTGTCCTGGGCTGACCGTGGCCGCAGTGACCACCTGCCGCCGCCAGCCGGCGGCGCGTGGCCTGGCCGGAGCGCCAGGGGGATGACGGAGAACGGGGAGTGATCAGTGCGCAGCAGAGCGGGGGAGCCAGCGGCACGCACGGTGCCCGGGCGCAGTATCGGCGCTGACGCCGGCCGCTCGTTCGATGCGCAGTGGTCAAAGCGTCCGAACGGGGCGTATGATCGGCCGCCGCAGGGTTGCCTTCCTGCTTCCGTCTGCGTTCAGCCGGAGCCGGGCAAGTTCCCAGTAGCCGTATTCTGCGTGATCAGTGAGTATGCGCCGCGCAGCGTCCCGTGACGTTCCGCGCGGCAGGTAGAGCACGAGGTAGGAATACTCGGCCATCAGTACTCATTGTGCGCGGGGATCGCTGTGATTCAATCGCGGCGGGAAAAAAATTGCCGGAACGGCGATCTGGGGGATGCTTGCCGGGGGGACGGACCGGGACGCTCGCTGGGGGAGGGACCGGGGCGCCCGCCGGGGGAGGGACTGGCACGCCCGCCGGGCCTGCGGGGAACAGCCGTGGCCCACGGCGGAGTTGTTGAGGGTAACGGACGGGGGGAACATGACGAGGACTGGGAAAGGGTACCGGGCTAGAGGGTGAACAGCGTGCCAGCAACCGCGGGTGCCGTCGCAAAGGCCGCGACGGGCAAAAAGGGTGCGACGGCCAGGAAGGGTGCGACGGCCAGGAATGGTGCCGTCGCGCCTGCCGGCGCTGGCCGGCGGCTCGTGATCGTCGAATCACCAGCCAAAGCGCGCACCATCGCGGGATACCTCGGCCAGGGGTACGTGGTCGAGTCGAGCATCGGCCACATCCGTGACATGCCTGACAAGGCCGCGGAGATCCCGGTCAAGTACCGCAAGGAGCCGTGGGCCCGGCTGGGCGTCAACGTGGATGACGGGTTCGAGGCGCTCTACGTCGTCCACGCGGACAAGAAGCAGCAGGTCTCCAAGCTGAAGCAGTTGCTCGCGGGTGCGGACGAACTCCTGCTGGCCACTGATGAGGACCGCGAGGGCGAGGCGATCGCCTGGCACCTGCTGCAGGAACTGAAGCCGAAGGTCCCCACGAGCCGCATGGTCTTCCACGAGATCACCCCCGAGGCGATCGCCCTGGCCGTGGCGAACCCCAGGGAACTCGACCAGGGCCTCGTCGACGCGTACCAGACCCGGCGGGTGCTGGACCGGCTGTACGGGTACGAGGTCTCGCCGGTGCTCTGGAAGAAGGTCATGCCCCGGCTGTCGGCGGGCCGCGTCCAGTCGGTCGCCACCCGGCTCGTTGTCGTCAGGGAGCGCGAGCGGATCGCCTTCCGCACGGCCAGGTACTGGGATCTCGAGGCGGTGTTCGCCGCCGCCAGCGAAGGCGCGGCGGCCGAGGTGAATCCGTCGTTTCCGGCCGGGCTCGTTTCAGTCGACGGCCGCCGGGTGGCGCAGGGCCGGGACTTCGCCCCCACCGGGGAACTGCGCAGCTCGGCCGCGGATTCGGGCGGCACCGGGGTACTGCACCTGGACGGCGAGCAGGCCGCTGGCCTGGCCGACCGGCTGGAGGGCGCGGACTTCTCGGTCAAGTCGGTGGAGCGCAAGCCCTACCGGCGGTCCCCGTACGCGCCGTTCCGCACCACCACGCTGCAGCAGGAGGCCTCCCGAAAGCTCGGCTTCTCGGCGAAGTACACCATGTCGGTGGCGCAGCGACTGTACGAGAACGGCCACATCACCTATATGCGGACCGACTCGATCCAGCTGTCGCAGACCGCGATCACGGCGGCCCGCCGCCAGGCACGTGAGCTGTACGGGGCCGAATACGTCCCGGAGGCGCCCCGGGTTTACACCAGCAAGGTGAAGAACGCCCAGGAAGCGCATGAGGCGATCCGGCCCGCCGGGGACAGCTTCCGTACCCCGGCGCGAGCCGGTCTGTCCGGGGATGAGCGGCGCCTGTACGAGCTGGTCTGGAAGCGCACCGTCGCCTCGCAGATGAAGGACGCCACCGGGGAATCGGTGTCGGTCCGGGTCACGGGCCGGTCCTCGGCCGGTGAGGAGGCCGAGTTCGCTGCCTCCGGCAAGATCATCGCCTTCCATGGCTTCCTCAAGGCCTACGTCGAAGGCGCCGACGACGATGCCGACGCCGACGATCGCGAGCGCCGCCTGCCCCCGCTGACCGAGGGTGACGCGCTGACGGCGCTCGAGCTGGCCGCGGCCGAGCACGCCACCCGGCCACCGGCCCGGTACACGGAGGCGACCCTGGTCAAGGAGCTGGAGGACAGGGAGATCGGCCGGCCGTCGACGTACGCGTCGATCCTCGGCACCATCCTCGACCGCGGCTACGTCTTCAAGAAGGGCACGGCGCTGGTCCCGTCGTTCCTCGCCTTCGCCGTGGTCACCCTGCTGGAGCGGCATTTCGGTCACCTGGTCGACTACGACTTCACCGCGCGGATGGAAGACGGACTCGACGAGATCGCCCGGGGCGAGGCCGCCCGGGTGCCCTGGCTGCGCCGGTTCTACTTCGGCGCTGACGGTGAGGAGGGCCTCAAGGAACTGGTCAGCGACATCAGTGACATTGACGCACGCGACGTCAGCTCGTTCCCGCTGGCCGGCACCGACATGACCATCCGGGTCGGCCGGTATGGGCCCTACCTGGAGCGCGACGAGCAGCGGGTCAACATTCCCGAGGGCACAGCCCCCGACGAGCTCACCCCCGAGCGTGCTGCCGAACTGTTCGACCAGCCGAGCGGGGATGTCCCGCTGGGCACCGACCCGGCTACCGGGCGGGCGATCATCGCGAAGGGCGGCAGGTTCGGGCCCTACGTGACCGAGGTTCTGGAAGAAGGCTCAAAAGAGAAGCCACGCACCGCCTCGTTGCTGAAATCCATGGCCCTGGACACGGTGACGCTGGAGGACGCGCTGCGGCTGCTGACCTTGCCGCGGACCCTCGGCGAGTTGGACGGCGAGCCGGTGACCGTGCAGAACGGCCGGTACGGGCCCTACGTGAAGAAGGGCACGGACAGCCGTTCGCTGGAGGACGAAGAGCAGCTGTTCACCATGACCATCGCCGAGGCCAAGGAGCTGTTCGCGCAGCCCAAGGCCCGTGGCCGGGCCGCTGCCGCGCCGCCACTGCGCGAATTCGGTGACGACCCCACGAGCGGCCGGCCCATTGTGGCCAAGGAGGGCCGGTGGGGCCCCTACGTAACCGACGGCGAAACCAATGCCTCGCTGCGCCAGGGCGACGCGGTGGAATCGCTCACCCCGCAGCGGGCCGCCGAGCTGCTCGCTGATCGCCGGGCCGCCGGGCCGGCCGCCCCCCGCCGCCGGGCGCCCGCGGCCAAAGCCCCGGGAGCCAAGGCGTCGGGAACGAAAGCGGCCGGAGCCAAGTCGGCCGGAGCTAAGTCGTCCGGAGCCAAGTCGGGGGCCAAATCGGGCCGGGCGGCCCCGGGCGCCCGCTCCGCGGCGGCCACGAGGTCGCGTAGCGGCTCCTAGAGTGTTCCGGCAAGTCCGGACATTCGCGAGCAGGCAGCCCACATGCAGCGGCTCCGTGTGGATACCCTGGCGCAGTGAACTTCCGATCCCCCTCAACTGGACGCGGCGGCGTGCTGTCCATCAGGCCGTTCCGGCGGCTGTGGATCGCGACGTCGCTGTCCAGTCTGGGGGACTGGCTCAGCCTGGTCGCTCTGACCTCGCTCGCACTGACCCTGGCCGGGAAGGGGCTTTCCGCACAGGGGGCCGCGGTGGGCGGCGTCTGGCTGTCCTCGCTGCTGCCGGCGCTCGTGCTCGGCCCGCTGGCGGGCGCCGCCGCGGACCGGATGGACCGTCGCCTGAACATGATCATCGGGGACGTGGTCCGCGGGTTGCTCTACCTGTCCATCCCGCTCGACCTGTCGTTCGGCTTCGTCAACAGGCTGACCTGGATGTACGCGGTACAGTTCCTCGCCTCCTGCGCCTCGCTGTTCTGGACGCCGGCCAAGGACGCCTCCGTGCCGAACCTGGTGCCCCCGGACCAGCTGGAGCAGGCCAATCAGTACAGCCTCCTGACCACGTACGGCACGGCCCCGGTGGCCGGGCTCATCTTCGCGCTGCTGGCCAAGGTGAGCGGTGCGCTCGGGCACATCTCGCACTACTTCAATACCAACCAGGTCGACCTGGCCCTTTACTTCAACGCGCTCACCTTCGCCGTTTCCGCGCTGACCATCTACTGGCTGCGGGAAATCCCCAAGCGCAACGTCAGCGCGCACATCTCGGCGCCGTCCGTGGCCAAGACCATCTGGGAAGGCTGGCGGTTCCTCGGCAAGGACCAGGTGGTCCGGGGCCTCATCATCGGCATGGTCGGCGCGTTCTCCGCTGGCGGCGTGGTCGTCGGCCTCGGTCCCTCCTACATCAAGAACACCCTGCACGGCGGGAGCGCGGGCTGGAGCACGGTGTTCTCCGCTGTCTTCATCGGGCTGGCCCTCGGCATGTTCCTCGGCCTGCGCGTCCTGAAGGGTTTCAGCCGGCGCCGCCTGTTCGGCCTCAGCATCGTCGGTGCCGGGGTTCCGCTCGCTCTCATCGGCCTGATCCCGAACCTGGTCGTGGTGGTCGCGCTCGTCGTCCTGCTGGGCGCGTCGGCCGGAATCGCCTATGTCACCGGCTACACCATCGTCGGCCTCGAGGTGGACGACGCCACCCGCGGCCGGACCTTCGCCTTCCTGCAGTCGGCCATCCGGGTGATCCTGTTCGCCGTGATCGCGGTGGCACCGTTCCTCGCGGCCGGGTTCACCGCCCTGGTTCACCAGATAACGAGCTCCCCGCTGCGGTTCGGCCATGTCAGCTACGCGGCGATCGGCTACAACCTGGTGCTGCTGCTCGCCGCGGCGGTCGCGATCTGGCTCGGCGTGGTCTCCTACCGGCACATGGACGACCGCAAGGGGGTGTCGCTGCGTGATGACCTGGCCGCCATGGTGCGCGGCGACGAGTTCGCCCCGGTTCCCGGCCATGTCAATGGCCACGCCAGTGGCAACGAGCCGGTGGCCAGGCACGGCCTCCTCGTCGCCCTGGAGGGCGGCGAGGGCGTGGGCAAGACCACGCAGGCCAGGCTGCTCGCCATCTGGCTGCGTGACCAGGGCTTCGACGTCATCGCCACCCGGGAACCCGGCGCCACCAAGGTCGGCATGCGGCTACGGGCCATGCTGCTCGACACGACGCACACCGGCCTTTCCTCCCGGGCGGAGACGCTCATGTACGCGGCCGACCGGGCCGAGCACGTCGAGTCCGTCATCGTTCCCGCGCTTGACCGCGGGGCCGTGGTGGTGACCGATCGTTATGTCGATTCGTCGCTCGCGTATCAGGGGGCAGGCCGGAGCCAGCAGCTCGCCGAGGTGGCCCGGCTGAATCACTGGGCCACCGGCGGCCTCGTTCCCGACCTCACCATCCTGCTGGACCTGCCGCCCACCGCCGGGCTCGGGCGGCGGGCCCGGTCCGCGGACCGGCTGGAAGCCGAGCCCACCGAATTCCACGAGCGGGTACGGGCTGGCTTCCTCGCCCTGGCCCAGGCCGAGCCTGAGCGCTATCTGGTGCTGGACGCGTCCCGCCCGGCCGACGAACTGAGCCACGAGATCCAGGACCGGCTCCGTGACCTGCTGCCCGACCCGGTGCCTTCCGTGGCCGAGGCGAACACCGGCAGCTTCCCGGCCATCGTCGATTGAACGGCCCGGGGGTTTTCAGCGACCTGGTCGGCCAGGACAGCGTGGTCGGCCAGTTGCGGCAGGCGGCCTCGGCGGCGGCCCGGGTGCTGCGCGGCGAGACGGTCCTGGGCATGACCCACGCCTGGCTGTTCACTGGTCCGCCGGGGTCCGGCCGGTCGGTAGCCGCGCGGGCGTTCGCCGCGGCCTTGCTCTGCCCGGACCAGGGCTGCGGGCACTGCGCCTCGTGCCGTCAGGTGCGCGCGGGCAGCCATGCCGACCTGATGCTGGTCCGGCCGGACGGGCTCTCCTACGGGGTAAAGCAGACCAGGAACCTGGTGCTGCGGGCCGCCGCCGCGCCGTCCGGCGGCCGGTGGCAGGTGGTGCTGTTCGAGGACGCGGACCGGGCCACCGAACAGGCCGCCAACGCGCTGCTCAAGGCCATCGAGGAGCCTGCGCCGCGCACTGTCTGGCTGCTCTGCGCGCCATCCGCAGAGGAACTTGTGACGACGATCAGGTCCCGCTGCCGGCTGGTGGTCCTGCGCACCCCGCCGTCGGCGGCGGTAGCTGGGGTGCTGGCCAGCCGGGACGGCGTGGACCCGGCGAGCGCGCTGGCCGCCGCCCGGGCCGCCCAGGGCCACATCGGCCGGGCCCGCCGGCTGGCCACCGACCCGGAAGCCGCGCGGCGGCGCCAGGACGTGCTCACGGTCCCGTCGCGGGTCACCAGCCTGGGCCCGGCGCTGGCCGCGGCCGCCGCCCTGGTCAAGTCCGCTGAGCAGGAAGCCTCGGCGGCCACGGAAGAACTGGACATGCCGGAACGGGAGGCGTTGCGTCAGGCCTTCGGTGAGGGATCCACGGGTAAGGGAGTCGCGAAGGCCGTCCGGGGCGCGGCTGGTGCCCTGAAGGACCTGGAGGACCGGCAGAAGTCCCGCGCCACCCGGCTGAAGCGCGACGCGCTCGACCGTGCCCTGCTCGATCTCGCCGCCTTCTACCGCGACATGCTGACGGTGCAGCTGGGGGCCGATGTGGAGCTGGCCAGCGCCGGTTATGAGTCCGAACTGCGGCGGCTGGCGGCCGCCTCGGCGCCGGAGTCCACGGTGCGCAGGATCCGGGCCATCATGGCGTGCCGTGAGCGGCTGGCGGTGAGCGTGGCGCCGCTGCTCGCCGTCGAGGAGATGACGCTCTCCCTCCTGGCCGGCTGACCAGCACTCTTAGTGCGGTGCTTTGTGCTCTTCATCCGCGCACAAGCCACCGCGTTGTCGTGGCCCGGGATCAGCGCGGTGTTTTGTGCACCATATTTGCGCACAAGCCACCGCACTGAGGAGTCTGGGCGCTCGACCCGGCGTCCAGGGGGTGAGTAAGGGGCGGTTTTCGTTGAGTACAAAGGGTGGGTTTGCCCGGGGGAGGCGCTTGCGGCCCATGCGCCGTAGTCTGTGGCGGTGGGCATGATGATGGCGGTTAGTTTCGAGCAGTATGGCCGGCTCTACTACGTGGACCCCGGGCCCTACATGCCTACCGTGGGGGTGAAGGTCCTCGTGCCCACCGACGGCGGAGCCGAGGTGGCTCAGTGCGTGTGGGCGCCGCAGTGGGTGGACGAGGATGTGGGGGGCCTGCCGGTCTGCGCCGGGCTGGCCGGCGACGAGCATCTGGCCAGGGACGAGGTCAACCGGAGCAGGCGGGCCGAGGCCAGGGTGGCGGCCCGGCGGCTGGTCCGTGAGCACGGTCTGCCGATGAAGGTCATCGGCGTGGACTACGTCGATTCGACGAGCGTTTTCACGGTGTATTTCAGCGCCCCCGGCCGCGTTGACTTCCGCGCGCTGGTCCGCGATCTGGCTGGCCGGCTGCACAGCCGGGTCGAGTTGCGGCAGATCGGGCCCCGGGACGAGGCGAGGCTGCAGGGCGGGATCGGGCCGTGCGGGCGTGACCTGTGCTGCGCCACCTTCCTCAAGGACTTCGAGCCGGTCTCCGTGCGGATGGCCAAGGACCAGGACCTGCCGGTCAACCCGCTGCGGATCGCGGGCGCCTGCGGGCGGCTGATGTGCTGCCTGAAGTACGAGCATCCGCTGTACCAGGAGTTCCGCGAGAAGGCTCCCGCGCTAGGGGAGTCGGTCGAGACTCCGGACGGGGCCGGCGTGGTCACCGGGCACAACGTGCCGGGCGACAAGGTTGTCGTGAAACTGACCAGGGACGGCCGGAAGACCGCCTGCTCGCGGGCCAGCGTCTGCGGTTCCCGTAAGGCTTATGAGTCCAAGTACGGCGACGGCCAGCAGCCTGCGGCGTCCGGCGGCGGCTGCGGCGGGCCAGCTGGCGGTGTCGGCGGTGTCGGCGGTGTCGGCGGTGTCGGCGGTGTCGGCGGGGCGGCCGCGTCCGGTGGGGCTGCCGCTGACGGGACGGCTGACGGGACGGCCGGGTGAGAGATCCGCTCCGGGGCGCGATCCAGATCGCTGCCTTCGCGGCGATGATGACTGCCCTGGTCGCTGGCTGCGCCACCGCCCCGGCGGCCAGGCACCCGGCTGCCGCCGGAACCGCTGCCCGCCGCCTGCGCGCGTCCGGCGCCGCGGCCACCAGCCCTCCCGGGTCCGGCACCGCCATACCGGCCATAGCTGCGGCTCCGCCGCCGGTCACCCTGGCCGGCTACTACGGGCAGAAGCTGAGCTGGCAGACCTGCGCGAAGAAGTTCCAGTGCGCGCGGCTGCTGGTGCCCTTCGACTACAGCCGGCCGGCATGGCGCCGGTTCTCACTGCCGGTCATCCGGCTCCCCGCCACGGATCCGGCCCGGCGGACCGGCTCGCTGGTGGTCAACCCGGGCGGCCCGGGCGCCTCCGGCATCAGCTACGCGCTGCAGGCCCAGGGCGATATCTCGGCCACCGTGCGCGCCCGGTTCGACGTAGTTGGATTCGACCCGCGTGGCGTAGGCGGCAGTGAGCCGGCTGTGCACTGCATGACCGGGCCGCAACTGGACAGGTATTTCGCGACCGACGACACCCCGGCAAATCCGGCGCAGCTGGCCACGATCGTCTCGGAGAGCAAGATCTTCGTGAGCGGATGCGAGCGCGACTCCGGACCGCTGCTGCCCTACGTGGGCACGCCGAACGCCGCGAGGGACATGGACGTGCTGCGCGCCGCGCTCGGCGACCCCAAGCTGACCTACCTCGGCAAGTCTTACGGGACCTACCTGGGCACCTGGTACGCGCAGCTGTTCCCTTCCCACGTGCGCGCGCTGGTGCTGGACGGGGCCATCGACCCGGGTGCCTCCCCCTTCAGCATGAATACCGTCCAGAGCGAGGGATTCGAGGTGGCCCTGCGGTCGTTCACCGCCGACTGCATGACGCGGACGACCTGCCCGCTGGGACATGGCGGGAATGTGAACGCCGGAATCGCGCGCCTGCAGGCGCTCATCACCAAGGCCACCAGCCACCCGCTCAGCAACGACCTGGCCGACGGCCAGTCAGCGAACGGGGCGGTCCTGCTCAACGGGGTCGTCACCGGGCTGTACAGCAAGGGGTACTGGCCAACGCTTCGCTCCGCGCTGCAGGCCGCGTTCATCGGGGACGGCACCCTGCTGATCGACCTCGGCGACCTGCTGTACGAGCGGAGTCCCGGCGGCAGCTACTCGAACCTGGCGGACGCGAACACGGCCGTGGACTGCCTGGACCGTCCATGGTCACGGCAGCTCACGGCCTGGGGCTCCGCGGCGGCCGCCGCCGCGAAAGCCGCGCCACAGTTCGGCGAGGCCATCATGTGGGGCAGCCTGCCGTGCGCCTACTGGCCGGTGGCCTCGCCCGCGCTGCCCGCCATCCGCGCGGCCGGCGCACCCGCGATCCTCGTCGTCGGGAACGAGCGGGATCCCGCCACGCCCTACCGGTGGGCCGTGGCCCTCGCGGGCGACCTGGCGTCGGGGGTGTTGCTGGGCTGGAACGGCGACGGGCACACCGCGTACATGATGGGCAGCTCCTGCGTGGACGGGATCGTCAACCGGTACCTGCTCAGCCTGGCGGTCCCGCGGAGCGGGACCCTGTGCCGCTAGCGGGCCTCGCGACGGCGATCAAGGAAACAGGGCGGGCCCGCGGCGACAGTGGGGACCGGTAGACTCTTGGCGCTGCCGGACCCGGCGGCATGCCGCCTTAGCTCAGTCGGTTAGAGCGACGCACTCGTAATGCGTAGGTCCCCGGTTCGATTCCGGGAGGCGGCTCCCAGGATGGCACGGTCGGCGGCGATCCAGGCGGCGTCCGGCTCGCCGAGCTTGGCCAGCGCGGCCGAGCAGGCCTGGTAGGCCGTGGCCATCAGCTCGAACACCTCGGCCCGCCGGTCCTCGGGCACCGCACGGGCCCCGGCCTCCAGGTCGGGGATCAGGCCGCGCAGCAAGTCGGCCAGCTCGGTGTAGCGCCCGGCGTGCGTCAGCTCCGAGGCCTTGCGGGCCTTGGTGCGCAGCGTGCCGATCGCGGGTGCGCGGTTGCTGCCGAGCATGGCGCGCAGCGCGCCGAGAAGCGTGTCGATACCGGGTACCGCTGCCTGGGTACAGTCGGTGAGTGCCCGATTCTCGAGATTTTCTGTCGTGCTCGTTCTGTGGAAAGAACCAAAAGCAGGTCAAGAAGCTGCTCGCCGGGGTCGCCGAGCGGCGCGCATACATCTGCGACGGTTGCGTGAGCCGCGCGCACGCGGTGATAGCCGAACCCGGCCGGACGGCCGCCACGCCGATTGCCACGATCGCGATGATCAGTAATGAGGCCGGGGCCGAACAGTGCAGCTTCTGCGGCAAGCGCCGCGACCAGGTCGCGGCTGTGGCGTCGGCCAGTGACAGGCGGATCTGCGATGAGTGCCTGGGGCGATGCGACGCGATAATGAGCGAGGAACAAGGCAGTTCCTAAGCTGATGGCGCGAGGGTGAGCAGCCGAAGGCGAGTAACCAAGTGAGTAACAACGACCCGTGACACGCCGCCCTTGAGTGTGATCTTCCCCGGCAAGACCTCGGCACCTATTAGGAGGACGGGACAAATCTGAGGCCGGACTGGGCGGCCGTTAGATCCGCTGGCCAGCCCACCATTTCGTCTTGCTCTGGTGTCGCTTGTCTTACCGGTGGATGGTGGCGGTGAGGCGCCGCATGGCAGCGTGGGCTGGCGGGCCCCAGGTGGGCTTGCCGCCGGGGCGGCCGAGGTCTCCGGCGTGCCCGATGAAGATGCGGCCGAGGGCGTCCAGGGCAGCCCAGCCGCGAGCGCGGCGCAGAGTCGCTGGATCCGGCGTCGGCTGGTATGCCTCGTAGAACCGGTCGATGTAGCCGTCCAGTAGCAGGATCCAGCAGGCGGCGAGGTCGCAGGCCGGGTCCCCGGCGCACATGTCGCCGAAGTCGATCACGCCGCAGAAGGTGCCGTCCGCGGTGAGGACGTTGGCCGGGTGGAGGTCCCCGTGGAGCCACAAAGGCGGGCCTTCCCAGACGGGCGCGGTGACGGCGTCGTCCCAGATCGCGCGGACGGCGCCCGGATCGGGAACCAGGCCAAGATCGACGGTCTCGGCGAGGGCGCGGGCGAAGCCTTCCGCGCGGCCGGCCAGCGCTCCTCCTCTACCTCTGCCGCCCGGCGCCGCGGCGGGGGCGGGCTGGTGAAGGGCCGTCAGGAAAGCGGCCAGGGCATCGGCCGCCTCCTCGCCGCGTGTCACGGGTGCGCGGTCGGCAGGATCGCCTGGGACCCAGGTGGTCACGATCCAGGGCCGCGGGAACCGCCCGGAGGGCTCGCCGAGGCGCTGCGGGACGGGAACCGGCAGCGGCAGGCGCGGGGCGAGGGCTGGCAGCCAGGCGTGCTCCTTGAGCAGGAGAGCGTCTGCGGTCTGCGTGGCCCAGGGCAGCCGGACGGCGAGGTCGCCGCCGAGCCGCCACAGCTGGTTGTCCCAGCCGCGCGCACCGAGCGACAGGGGCCGGTCGGCCAGGTCTGGATGCTGGTCGCGCAGCAGGTCCCGGACCAACCCCGCGGTGATCTGGGTCTCGGCATGGGCCATATGGATGACGTTAGTTGGTGAACAGACTCTCCAGCAGGTCAACGTGCACGCCCCCAGGCAGGGCGCATGCATGCAACTCTCTACGGATCAGAAGGTTAGGGTTCATGGGCGAGCCAGGATTTGTTGGGCGTCCGGAACAAACCCAGGCATAGGCTGCCGCCGTGACCTGGTCCGCACCCGACGTCGAGCGTTCGGAGGACTATCCGGCGCGCCGCAACGAACCCGAGCGGGAGATGCTACGCGACTGGCTCAACTGGCACCGGGCCACCCTGCTGCGCAAATGCGCGGGGCTGGATGCCGCGCGGCTGGCCAAGCGCGCCGTGCCGCCGTCGAACCTCTCTCTGCTCGGCCTGGTCCGGCACATGAGCGACACCGAGCGCGGGTGGGTCAGGCAGACCTTCCGCGGTGAGCAGGTACCCGACCTGTACTACCGCTCCGACGCCCCGGACGCGGACTTCGAAGAGGCAGACCCGGCCGGCGCCGAGGACGACTTCGAGCGCTACCGGGCTGAGTGCCGGGCCGTCGATACCGCGCTGGAGGGCGCGAAACTGGACGACACGTTCACGTTCGGGGAGAAGACCACCTCGGTGCGGTGGATGTGGCAGCACCTCGTGGAGGAGTATGCGCGCCACAACGGGCATGCCGACCTGCTCCGCGAGGCCATCGACGGCTCGGCTGGCATGTGAGCCGGGCCAGGGGCGGACCCCCGGTTCGGGCCAGGGGACCAGGCCCAGCTGAGGTCGGCGCGCCTGGAGCCAGCGCGGGTCAAGATGACGTTAATCAGCCAGTTCCGGCGCTGACCACCAAGGCTGACCACAACGGAGCCCGATACGGGCCGATCCCAGCGGATGTGCGTAGGCTCCATTCCAGGTGGAGGACGACCCGACAGTCTGGGCGTATTTTGCAAGCGGAGGATCATTCGTGCTGGGCCATATGGCCCCGGGCCGATCGATCGGGGAGCACGTCACCCGGCCGTGCACGCGACGGGCGTGCGGCCCTGACGCCGAGACGTACCGAAAGTTCGCGCAGCTCGCTGGCTGCCGGGGTCTTGCGTGGTGAGCAGGTCGGAGACGAGCCGGCGTATTACCTGGCGGCACAGGTCGGCGATACCGTGTCCGATGTGGGCGTTCTCGGGTTGGTTGAGCAACTGGGGGAACCGGATCCGGGTGCCCGGCAGGCGGCCGCCGACGCGCTCGCCGCCGTCGGCGCGGACGCGGTAGCTTCGCTTGTCGCGGCGCTGCGCGGCGGCCAGGCGCCGGTCGCCGGGTTGAGCGCCAGGGTGCTCATGCGCATCGGCGACCCGGTGTTGGGTCCTGTGGCCGAGACGCTCGCCGCGACCGCGGACCCCGAGGTGGAACGGCTAGCGGCCTGGACGTTCAGCAACCTTCAGGTGTCCGGTAAGGCGGCCTACGTTTCCGCGCTTGCCCATCGGTCGCCGAACGTGCGGGCACGGGCGGCATACGTCTTCCAGCAGATGAGGCAGCACGGTGTTGCTTTCGTGCCGGCGCTGGCCGCGCTGCTGACGATGATCCTGTGTCAACGGCCAAGTTGCGGTTCTCATGGCCACGGACAATCCTGGACGATCTTGGACTCGGCTGGAACGAGATAGCCGACTAGTGTGCCGCATCAGGCAACGTTTGCCTCCTCCGGCGGGGGCCTCTCTGGGCTAACCGGCCAGGGGACGCTTGTTTCGGGTGGATCATGCGCTGGAGGTCCCGGCGAGTTGACGCTCGATGGCTTCGAGCCGGCGGGTGAGGTCGGCAAGCGCGCCGGCATTCTGGTTGGCTGATTTGCTCCGCTCAATCATGACGCCTGCGGCGGCGGCACTGATGGCCTGGCGGAGTGCCGTGGCTTGGATGCCGTGTTCGACCAAGAGGTCTCGGGCTCGGCCCTCGCTCGCCACAAGTCCGACCAGAAGGTGTTCGCACCCCACGTAGTTGTGCCCGAGCTCCAGGACCGCTTCCAACGAGGCAGCGCACGCGAGCCGTCCTGGCATCGTGAGCCGTCCGAGGAGGTTGTCACTGGACTCTGGGGCGGGGGGACCGGACTCGTCGGTCTCGCTCGCACTGGCTGCTTCCGCAAGTGCGTCGACGTCGACGCCTTGGGCGAGCAGGAGGCGCACGGCAAGGTTCTCGCCGTCGTCGAGCAGTGCGCGCAGGAGGTCGAGTGAAGACACAGCGGGCCGGGCTTGACCGTCAGCATCCAGCGCGGCGGCCCCGAGCGCGGCAACCAGTCGCGGCGTCATCCGCTTGCTGGTGCCCTCCCCGATCCGTTGGAGAATGGCAGGGGGAGTTGCGGGGTCTCGGAGCGCGGCGATGCCCCTGCGGGTTCGCCCGATGCGCTCGACCGCGTCGGAGAGCGCCGCTTGGCACACCGCGGACACCGGCACGTCGGCGTCTTTGACTGCCGACGCGAGGGCGTCGGGAAGGTAGACGTTGATCTTCGGCATGAGACCTCCTATGACCCGTGTGTAACCCCTATAGGGTTACACACCCGGGATCGGCAGTCAAACGGGACTTCGCCAGGAGGGCGTGTCAATAGCCGTGGCCGAAATCAGCGCCCCATTGGGACGTGTCGGCCCCATATCTGGCACCTCATCCTGACCCGCTGACTTCTCGGGACCGAGCCTGCGACCGAAGGGGCAAACGTTGCCTGACGCGGCACTATCAGGGCAGGTGCCATCCAGTGCACAGCCGTGGGCGCTTTTAATCCTCCTCGTAATGCGTAGGTCCCGGTTCGATTCCGGGAGGCGGCTCCGACAGCAGGGACTCTTCCGATCTCGGAGCGTCTGCCGCCCCAGCGGGCCTGATGGCGAGGGCCAGGCCAAAGGCCAGGCCCGATAGGTGCGGGGCAAACCTCGGCAGTTGATCCTTCAGACGGCCGGCGATCTGACAGTTTTAACTCATGGAACCTTTGCTTCAGCACGTGGACGCAGTAACGGTGCCGGTGCCAGGCCTTGACCGCGGGATGGCCTTTTATCGCGATGTGCTCGGTCACCAGCTGATCTGGCGCAACGAGGCGGCTGGGCAAGCCGGGCTCCGAGCGGCCGGATCAGACACCGAGATCGTGCTGACCACGAGGCAGAGCTACGAGCCGGACTGGAAGGTCGCTTCTGCCGATCTTGCCGCCCAGATCTTCGACGCTAACGGCGGGAGGGTGCTCGTCGAGCCCATGGACATCCCGATCGGCCGACTCGCCATCGTAGAGGACCCCTTTGGCAATCGTCTCGTGCTGCTTGACTCGACGAAGGGCACCTTCGACACCGACGAATCCGGAGTGGTCATCGGCGTCTCGTGATCAACTGGCTTTCGGGGACGGGGCAACGACAGTCAGATCGGTCCCTGATCTTGTTCTTCTGACCGGATTCTGGCCGGACGACACCGCGCAAAGCAGCGCCGCACGGCTTCTCTGTCGCGGTAGAGGACCAGGCCCGGGCCGCCATCGATTCGCAACCTGGGCGCACCAAAGAACGGCTGGTGCGCATGATGTGCTCCCTCATGCGTCGACCGGTTAGCCGCTGTCGCACCCGTCACAGGTGTGATGGGTGCGACAGCGGCTGAGCCCGATCATGTGAAGCCGACGTCCAGCGTGAAGTGTCCGAGCCTCAGATTGAGCACTCCGCCGCCCGCCCAGTGCACGATGAACGCCAGCAGGATGATGGCCAGTATGACGATGACCATCCAGAAGAAGAACACTATGATGCCGGGGATGGCATACCCGGCTACAGTTCTCGCTCTAGCCATGGGTCGCCAGCTACCCGCCGCCCCCCGACTTATTCAGCGACTGTGTTACCGGGACGCCAATGGCTAGCCCTAGGCCGCGTTGATCCCGCACGAGGCAGCATGCCCTAGCGGGCGATGCGACGGCGGAGGCCGAAGTCGCGCGGTCCCCCGGTTCGATTCCGGGAGGCAGCCCCCACCCAGGCCAGAAGGCTAGGCGGGTATGCGGGTCAAGATCACTGCCAGCCAGCCCGGGGCTCTGCATACCCTGCAACGGACGACGAGATCATCCTCCGCCGCTACTACACGTAGCGGGAAAGGCGCATCAGCTACTGGCAATCTGAGAAGCACGCCAGGTCCCCCTTGCCTCCCTTAAAGGTCCGTGTCCACGGCAGCAATGATAACGTTCACTGGTTCAATTAAGATCCAGACCGGAAACGCAAAGACCGTGCGCTGATTCTCTATTCCCGCCAACCAGAATAAGGTCTCCGTTTCCGGACGCCCGGTGACACTGATGAGCTGAGGAAGCCGGTTATTACGCCAGACGATCCCGGGCCCGGTGGTGTCTTCATGGCGCCGGACGTGGTCCTGATCGCCGACGGCGGCGGGCTCGCGGCCCGCCGCGCTGGCCCCGCCGAACAGGTCGCCAGGGTGCTCGCACGCGCGAGCCAGTCCGCGTTCGCCGCGGCGACCGT
>JAWWPY010000040.1:0-5616 GCA_033854735.1 Streptosporangiaceae bacterium
TGGCCGTCCGGGGTCAGCTCGAAATGCTGCTCGTCCAGCGCGCGGCCGGGTTCGGGCGTGAGATCCTGCGGCTCGGCCTGGTCGTCACCGACCTCGGCCAGCAGCAGGCGCGGTTCCCCCGGACCCAGGTCATGATCCCAGTACCGGACCGGCGCGGCCTCGTGCAGGATCGCGGTGACGCCGGCGTCGCTACGGGCCTGACGCTGCTCGGCATCCTGGCCGACGCCCGTCGCCCCGGGCAGCACCGGCGAGGCGAGCGCCACGCGCATGGCGCTGCTGGCCGTAGCCAGGCCGGTCACCCCGCTGGAGAGCGCCACGATCCGGCGGGCCTCCCCGCCGCCCGGGGGCAGCAGCCACAGCGCAGGCTTCTCCTGGCCGTCGCTGGCCGGCGGCGTGCCATTGGCCGGGCCAGTGGCCGGGCCAGGCCGCCTGGACAGGAACAAGAGGGCGCCGTCCGGAAGGAACTCCGGGCTGGTCTCGCCCTCCGCTGACCGGGTCAGCCGCAGCGCGGCCCGATCGTCGGCATCGCCCGGGGCGGCACCGCCCGGGGCAGCACCGCCCGGGGCAGCACCGCCCGGGGTGGCACCGCCCGGGCCGGTGCTGATCCGCCAGATGCTGGAGGAGAACTTCTTGCCGTCCGGCGAGAGCGCCTGGACGGTCGCGGCCAGCCAGCTGCCGTCCGGCGAGAGCCTGAGCCCGGTCAACCGCAGCATGGCGACATAGTCGCCAAGATTGTCGAACGACGTCACAGTGTGGGCGTCACCACCACGACCGGAATGGGCCTGGACGTCTTCGCCTGGTAACCGCCGTACCGTCCATGGTTGTTGTCGTTGACGGCCTTCCACAGCCGCGGATACCCGGGGTCGCCGGGCTTGACCACGATGGCGGTGGCCGACGTGGTACACCTGGCGACCTGGATCTCGACTTTCGGCTGGGCCTGGATATTGAACAGCCAGCCAGGAGGCCGGTCCGCCCCGCCGTTCGACGCCACCAGCAGGTAACTGTCCCCATCCTTGGCATAGACGAGAGCGCTGGTCCGGACCAGGCCGGACTTCCGTCCGGTGCTGCGCAGCAGCAGGGCGGGCACGCCGATGAGCCGGTGACCGATCCTGCCGCCTGATCGCGAATAGAGCCACTGATGCACGTTGAGCACGTTCATGGATCGGTGGTCAGCGCCCTTCCGTGATCATCGCGGCGCCGACTGTGGCGTTGGTCGCCTCGTCGATGAGGATCAGCCCGCCGGTCTGCCGGTTACGGGTGTACGAGTCGCAGAACAGCGGCTGGGTCAGCCGCAGGCTGACCCGGCCTATCTCGTTCAGCCCAAGGTTGTCGGCCGTTTCGTCCCGGTGCAGGGTGTTCACGTCGAGCCGGTAGTGCAGGTCACGGACGATCGCCTTGACGGTCCGCGTGGTGTGCTTGACCACCAGCCGGTCCCGCCGGGCGAGTGTCCTGGTGTCGGACATCCAGCAGACCATCGCCTCGATGTCCTGCGAGACCGACGGCTGGTTGTGCGGCCGGCAGATCATGTCCCCACGCGAGATGTCCAGGTCGTCCTCAAGCACCAGGGTCACCGACATGGGCGGGAACACCTCGGGCAGCGGGCCCCGCGCCGTGTCGATGCGCTTGATCCTCGTGGTCAGCCCGGACGGCAGGTGCATTACCTCGTCGCCCGGCTTGAGCACACCGCCGGCCACCTGGCCGGCGTATCCGCGGTAGTCGTGCAGTTCCGGGTCGGTGGCCTGGTGCGGCCGGATGACGTACTGCACCGGGAACCGCACATCGATCAGGTTCCGGTCGGAGGCGATGTGCACGTGCTCCAGGTGGTGCAGCAGCGACGGGCCGTTGTACCACGGCATGCTGGCCGACCGCCGCACCACGTTGTCGCCGTGCAGCGCGGAGATCGGCACGAAGGTCAGGTCGCCGATCGCCAGCTTCGCCGCGAACGCGGCGAATTCCTCGCTGATCCGCTCGAAGGTGGCCTGGTCGTAGTCGACCAGGTCCATCTTGTTCACCGCGAGCACCAGATGGGGCACGTGCAGCAAGGTGGTGAGGAAGGCGTGCCGCCTGCTCTGCTCGGTCAGCCCGTTGCGCGCGTCCACCAGGACGATCGCGAGGTCCGCCGTGGAGGCGCCGGTCACCATGTTCCGCGTGTACTGGATATGGCCAGGGGTGTCGGCGATGATGAACTTCCGCCGTGGCGTGGCGAAGTAACGGTAGGCGACATCGATCGTGATCCCCTGCTCCCGTTCGGCGCGCAGGCCGTCAGTGAGCAGGGCCAGGTTGGTGTACTCCTCGCCCCGGGCCCGGCTGGTCCGCTCCACCGCCGCGAGCTGGTCTTCAAGGATCGCCTTGGAGTCATACAGCAGGCGCCCGATCAGGGTGCTCTTGCCATCATCGACCGAGCCCGCGGTGGCCAGCCGGAGGATGTCCACCGGCCGGGAACTCTCCCCGGTCACGGCTTCGGCCATGGATGTGACGGGCATCAGAAGTATCCTTCCCGCTTGCGATCCTCCATGGCGGCCTCGCTGGCCCGGTCGTCGGCGCGGGTCTGGCCGCGCTCGGTGACCCGGGTAGCGATGATCTCCGCGATCACTTCCTCGATGGTCGCGGCGGTGGACTCTACCGCCCCCGTGCAGGTCATGTCGCCGACGGTGCGGTAACGGATGCAGGTCTCGAAGACGGTTTCGTCCTCTCCCCGGGGGATGAAGTCGTTGTCCGCGAGCAAGATGCCGTCCCGCTCGAACACCCGGCGGGAGTGCGCGAAGTAGATGGACGGGATCTCCAGCTTCTCCCGGCCGATGTACTGCCAGATGTCCAGCTCGGTCCAGTTGGACAGGGGGAACACCCTGATGTGCTCGCCTTTGTGTATCCGGGTGTTGAAAATGTTCCACAGTTCGGGGCGCTGGCTCTTCGGATCCCACTGGCCGAACTCGTCGCGGAAGGAGAAGACCCGCTCCTTGGCCCTGGCCTTCTCTTCGTCCCGGCGGCCCCCCCCGAAGACCGCGTCGAACTGATGCTTCTCGATGGCATCGAGCAAGGTCGTGGTCTGCAGCCGGTTACGGCTCGCCCGCCGACCGGTCTCCTCGACGACCCGGCCCGCGTCGATGGACTCCTGGACCGAGGCCACGAGAAGCTGCACCCCGGCCTCGGTGACCCGCCGATCGCGGTACTCGATCACCTCGGTGAAGTTATGGCCGGTGTCCACGTGCATGACGGGGAACGGGATCCGGGCCGGCCAGAACGCCCGCTCCGCGAGGGCGAGCATGACGATGGAGTCCTTGCCGCCGGAGAAGAGCAGAACAGGCCGCTCGAATTCGGCGGCGACCTCACGCATCATGTGAATCGACTCGGCTTCGAGTACCTCGAGCTGAGAGAGCGAGTAGTCAGAGCGCGTCGCGGCCATCAAGCAGACTCCGGGTCGTCGGGCTAGGTTCGGTCGGGCTGGGTTCGAATTGGGCGGCACTCCCGGGCGGGGAGCGCTCCTGGCGACAGTTAACGTCGTGCCGCGCTGATCTCATCCAGCAGCGCGCCAGCGAGTTCCGCTCGGCAGATCAGGATATCCGGCAGGGCCGGGTCAGCCTGGTTGTACTCCAGCTTCGAGCCATCGAGCCTGGACGCGTGCAGCCCGGCGGCGACGGCCACCGCCACCGGCGCCGCGGAATCCCATTCGTACTGGCCGCCGCTGTGCGCGTAGGCGTCAGCCTCCCCGCAGATAACGGCCGCCGCCTTCGCCCCGGCCGAGCCGAGCGGCAGGAGAGTCAGCCCGCCCGGCGGGCTGAGCCGCCCGGCGAACGCCGGGGGCCTGGTCCGGCTGACCACGACGCGCAGCGGGCCGCCCGGTTCACCGGCGGGCGGGTGCGGCGCCTCGGCCGTGCTCAGGACCTTGCCCTGGGCGGGCAGCGCCACCGCCCCCGCGGTCAGCGCACCGTGATCCCACAGGGCGATGTGGACGGCCCAGTCGGACCGGCCGGCTTCCCCGAATTCTCTCGTCCCGTCCAGCGGGTCCACGATCCAGACCCGGCCCGCCGTCAGCCGCGCCGGGTCGTCGCGCCCCTCTTCGGACAGCACAGCGTCGCCCGGGCGCAGCCGGGCGAACTCACCGGCGAGGAACTCGTGGGAGCGCCGGTCGCCCGCCTTGCGCAGTTCGTCGGGGCTGCCGCCCTGGGCCCGCAGGGCGAGCAGACGCCGCCCCGCCTCGGCGGCAAGGTCACGGGCCAGTTCGTCGTCGTATGCCAACAGACCGGCTCCATTCCTGGCGGGGACTCCGGCGACCACAGGCTAGGGCATCGGGGCTCTCTGCAGGACCGCCAACCATCCGGCGGCGGGACTCCGGCGGATGGGTCACGCCCTGGCACCTGGGGCGCGCTCTAGTACCTGGGGCACGCCCTAATAGGCGCCGTATCCGCCGAGGACCGCTGACAAGGTCTTCCAGAGGATCTGCAGGTCCAGAATGAAAGACCAGTTCTCCACGTACCGCAGGTCGAGTCGGACCGCCTCATCCCACGCCAGGTCCGACCGCCCGTTGATCTGCCAGAGGCCGGTCATGCCGGGCTTGACCGCCAGCCTGCGCCGCATGTGATCGCCGTACCTGGCCGCCTCGACCGGCAGGGCCGGCCTCGGGCCGACCAGGGACATGTCGCCGAACAGCACATTGAACAGCTGGGGCAGCTCATCGAGGGAGTAGCGGCGCAGCCAGATGCCTGCCCTGGTCACTCGCGGGTCCCGGCGCATCTTGAAGAGCGCCCCGGCCGCCTCGTTGTGCACCGTGAGCGCTGCCTTCCGCTTCTCCGCATCCACCACCATGGTCCGGAACTTCCAGACGGTGAAGGTATGACCGTCCTTCCCGACCCTGGTCTGCCGGAAGAACACTGGCCCGCGGTCGGTGAACTTGATGGCCAGCGCGATGACCGCGAACAGGGGCGCCAGCAGGATTACCCCGGTGAGGGCCAGGGCCTTGTCGAACGCTTCTTTGATGACCTTCTTGCCGCCGTCAAGTTCCGGGTGGTCCACGTGCAGCAATGGCAGCCCGGCGACCGGGCGGATGGTGGTGCGGGGCCCCGCCACGTCCAGCAAGGCGGGCGCGACGCAGATATCGGTGCCCGTCTTCTCGAGGTCCCAGGCGAGTTCACGCAGCCGGATGCCGTTCATCTCGGGGCAGGCCAGCACGGCGACAGTATCCGCACGGAACTGTCCCACGGCGGCCGTCACGCTGCCCATCCCGCCGAAGACCGGGACTCCCGCGATTTCATTCAGCATGGTCCCGCCGGCCAGGCAGGCACCGACCACGGACAGGCCGTGGTAAGTGCCTCGGCGCAGTTCGGCTATGAGATCGGCGACGGCTGGCGCATGGCCGACGGCCACCACCCGGCGCATGCAGGCGCCGCGGCTGCGGCGCCGGTGCAGCCGACGGCGCAGGCGGTGCCGGGCAACCAGGTCGAAGATCGTCGCGCTAGGCAGTGCGACCACCACGTAACCGCGGGCGAACTCCAGTTTGAGCGCGTAGGAGATGATGGCCACGCCGGCGGTCAGGCTCACCGCCGCGTTCAGCACCCGGCGGAACTCGTCAGAGCCAACCCCGATGAACCGGGAGTCGTATCCCCCGGCCACGGCCACCGA